>NZ_DASUHS010000107.1:0-36855 GCF_036273375.1 Mycobacterium sp.
TCTGTAGCAGCTTGTTGACGTACCCGCTCCAGCCGACCGCGACCGCGGCGGTGGCGACCCCATATTCCAGCAGCACGCAGGCCGCCACACCCATCGCGACGGCCTCACCGAGCGTGGTGTATGCATAGGAGTACGACGAGCCCGAAACCGGTACGGCAGAGGCTAATTCGGCATAGCAAATGGCGGCGAGCCCGGCCGCGATGCCGGCGATGATGAAGGAAACGATCACGCCCGGACCGGCTTCCGGCACCGCCTGCGCCAGCACGAAGAAGATGCCGGTGCCGATCGTCGAGCCGACCCCGAACATGGTCAGCTGGAACGTTCCGATGCCGCGCTTGAGGTGATCGGCGGCCCCGTGCGCGGCGTGTGCACCCACCACCGGGCGCCGCCGCAGCATCTGCTCTGTCAGGCCGATCGACGTGGCTGGCAAGCGCCCACGGCCCGAGGACGACATCAGCCCGCTTGCGGCAGCAGGGTCTCGATCACCACTGCGGCGACACAGACGAAGGCAGTGATGGCGAGTGTCAACCAGTCGGCCAGTCTCGGCCGGACCGGGCTGGCGGACAGCTGGCCGGTGCCGCCACGGGCGGTGATAGCGTCGCCCATCTCATCAGCCCGACGCAGAGTCACCACGACTGCCGCGGCCATCAGGTCGATCACGCCTCGGCTCTGCTGCTTGAACCGCGCCCTGCGACCTGAGGGTATTCGGTTGGGCCGCAACAGACGGGCGGCGTAGAGCACATGAAATTCGTCGAGCAGCATCGGGAAGGCGCGCAGCGCGAGGGCTAGGGCCACCGCCCATTCGTCAACCGGAATGCGCAGCAGTCTCAACGGACGGCCCAACGTCGCTACTGCAGGCGCGATTTCGGCAACGTTCGTGGTCCACGACACCATCGCTCCAAGCCCCAGCAGCACGATCGACAGTGCGGTGATCCTGAGGAATTGCAAAGCTCCACCGAGCCCGATGACCACACCGCCCATCGGTACGGTGGGATTGCCGCCGGCCAACGCCGCGGTCACAAAGCCCAACGCAAGAAGGGCCCACAGCCACCGCGGAATCGGCGGCAATGCACCACGTGGAATACGTGCAATCCAGACCGCCGCCGCCACCAGCGCCGCCACCAACGCGATCGTCGTCCATCCCGGATAGAACGTCAGCAGCACGGAAACGCCGAAGACGACCAGCAATTTGGTACCGGCCCATAGGTTGTGAATGGCCGAAGTGCCGGGCACCGGAACCAGCAGGACGACTGATCTGGAGCGGCGGCGATTCGCATTGGTCGCCGTGGTGGAAGTTGTCGTCACGCCGGGCCTCCCGCCGCGGCAGTGGTAGACACCGCTTCCAGTGCACCGTTGCGTAAACGGATGGTCCGCGGACAAACCTCGTCGAGCCCGACGAAGTCGTGCGAAATGACCACTAACGTCAGGCCGCGGGTACGGCGCAAATTCGCAAGCACTCGCAGTAAACCGCGTTGGCTGCTGGCGTCCAGCCCTGCCAACGGTTCGTCGAGAATCAACACCCGGGGCGAACACGCCAACAGTCCGCCCAGCACCACCCGGCGCATTTGTCCACCACTAAGCTGATCAATACGCCGCTTAGCCAGTACCGGGTCCAGCCCGACCGCGATCAACGCAGCGGCCACGCGATCATGGTCCCGGGGCGAGAAACCCGCGACTGACGCCAGTTCCCGGTCGACGTGGCTGCGCATCAGCTGCAGTCTGGCGGCCTGGAACGACAAAGCCACCGCGCCGACATGCTGATGGGTGGGTTCGCCGTCAATAAGACAGACACCCTCGGTGGGCACGGTCAGCCCAGCCATGATCCACGCCAGCGTCGACTTGCCAGAGCCGTTGCCGCCGTGGATTAATAAGCCGTCGCCTTGCTCTACGTGGAAGTTGATATCGCGCAGAGCCGTCTTCGCCCACGGCGTACCACTGTGATATTCGTGCCCGACGCCCACCACCTCGATGACCGGTGTGCTGGAGCCGGGGCTGGCGGCGACGGTTGGCATTGGCGCCGGAGCGATCTCGACCATGGCGCTGTTGTCGGATGAATCGCTGAGGTTGATTGTGTGATCCGCCGATGCAGCCTCATTGTCAAAGTGGGTGATGTGCACCAGGGCTGTCCGGTGCCGCTCGGGGAGACCGGACAGGACATCCAAGAGGAGTTCGCGGCCCGGCTGGTCGATCATGCTGGTGAACTCGTCAGCGATCAACAACGAAGGTTCCCGGGCGAGTGCCGCGGCTAGGGCCAGCCGCTGCAGCTCTCCGCCGGACAGGCTCCCGGTGTCGCGCTCGGCGAGCCCCTCCAGGCCGACCTCGCCCAGCAACCGATGCACATCGACTTCGGTACCCGGCGGCAGCCCCCAGACCACATCGTCGGCCACCCTGGTACCCAAAACCTGGGTTTGGGGGTGCTGAAGCACGAGCGACGTGCCACCGAACCTCCCCAAACCCACTGCGCCAGGGCGATACACGGCACCCGACGTCGGTTCCCGGCCCGCCAAAATCAGCGTCAAGGTCGTCTTTCCGGAACCGTTCGCGCCGACAACCGCGACATGTTCGCCGACCCGGAGGTCCAGACTGATCTCACGCAACGCGTCTTGGCCGGCGCCGGGGTAGCGGAACCGCACGTCGACCAACCGCACGGGCACCGGACCAATCGGGTCATCCGACAATCCAGCGCTGTCAGGAGTATCCAGTTTGTGCACATCGGGAATGTTGTGCATCCGCTCCAACAGCCGCGAGAGTACCCACCAACCGATCAACGACGAGATCATCACCCCATAGATGAGGTAGCCGAGCATCAACCACGGCCAGTAATGCAAGCCATATTTAAAGCATCGCTGCACACCGGCGGCGACTCCTTGCAGGTGTACTCGCACCAAGAATGCAGTGATGCCATCGACGTTGGCGGTCATAACTTGAAAGATCAGGTGCCGCAGCCGAACTAGCACCGTCAACATTCCGACGGTTAGTCCGCCAATGGCGGCTCCGGCGACAAACGACGAGACAAACACCGTCGGTGCGCCGCGGCGCTTGCGTTTGACCAGCCCGGTCAACCCGCCGATGTAGACGCAGTTGAGGACTGCCGCCAAGGTACCCAGTCCGGAAATGAGAAATGTGATCATCCCGGCAGCAACCGTGGCGGCGATAAGCACCCGAAGCCGGTAGCGGTAGGCCAACAGCGCCATGGGCACCGTGCCCAGCAGCGCCAAGGCCTGAGCGAACGGGATGACCGTGGCGATGATGGCGATCACCGCGCAAAGAGCACCCATGACCGAGGCCTGTGCCAACTCGGTCGGGTGTAGCGGTCCACCCCGATCGCGCAAACGGACCGGGGGTGGGGTTTTCACTTCAACGATTCTGCCAGGCCGCAGCGGTAAGTCCCGCCATTACATCGTGTGATCTGCGAACGACCGAATGCGGCGTCCTTTTGGCCTCGCTTAGCAAAGCTATGCAACCATGGATGCATGGACAACGTCGTCGACGCCGCAAAGTTCGAGGGAGCGCAGGGACTGGGAGCCGATCTGCTCGCCGTGGTCGCGCGGCTCAACCGCATGGCCACCCAGCGCATCCACATGCCATTGCCTGCGGCGCAGGCCAGGCTGCTGGCCACCATCGAAGCTCACGGCGAAGCCCGAATCGGTGACCTGGCCGCCGTCGATCACTGTTCGCAACCGACGATGACGACGCAGGTGCGCCGCCTCGAGGAGGCGGGCCTGGTCACGCGGATGGTCGACCCGGGAGATGCGCGTGCGGTGCGAATCCGCATCACGGCCCAGGGCAGGCGCACGCTCAACGCCGTTCGGGCCGACCGCGCCGCCGCGATCGAGCCGCAATTGGCGCTGCTTGACCCCGCGGACCGTCAGGTGCTGGTGCAAGCGGTCGATGTGTTGCGCCGGCTGCTCGACAACGCCTCGAGTGCCAGCTCCGTTGCGGGTCGGCGCACCACGGTGTGAATGGCGCGACGCTGGTGGTTGGAGCTCGGGCAGGGGTGGACACTTATGCGAGCGCGGCGACCGGCGCCTGAGGGCACGGCAGTCCTGAGGGCGAGATCAATCCAGCTGAACGGTGATGAAAGGTGGTGGCCATGCCGACCGAGGGTTCGGCTTTTCCGGCCTCGCTGACCGTATGGGCCGGACCGACGCGGTATGTCTTTACCCCGGGCCGCGACGTGATCGTGGGCTACGGCCCGGGCTGCGACATTCCGCTGGAGCGTCTCGGCAATCCGCCGCAACCGCCCCCAGCGCCGCGAGTCGATGTGATTCTGCGGTTCACCGGAACTCAATGGGTGGCTATCGATCTGAGCCGTCGCGGCATCTTCGCCGGCGGATCCCGACTGCCCACCCTCGAGATCCGCGACGGCCTGGGGATCGCCATCGGGGATCCCCAGCACGGTCCGCGCCTGGTCTTTCAAACGGCGCCCTCGGTCGCACCACCCGGACATCGCCCGCCCGGCGGCCCGGCGTATCCCCCGCCGAATGCACCACAGGCACCTCCGTTTCCACCGCCCGGCGGACCGCCGGGTCGTCCGAACGAGCCCGACCCGCGGCTGCCCACGCAGAGCGCCACCCAGCGCATGCCCGTCGTCGCGCCCCAGCCGCCCGCCGCAAAGCAGCCACTGCAGCCCAGCCCGCCGCCGCCCAGTGCGGTCCCCCCGCCCGCGGCACCCCCCGCTCAGCCACCGATTGCGTCGATGGCCCCGCTCCACGTGGACCACGAGCAGCAAAAGGGCCCGAGTCTGATCGAGCGCATGGTGACCAGCAAGCTGCGCGCCCAACGCCCGTCGTTCCGCACCGAGGAACCCGACTCCACCTATCGCCTGCCGCTGCGGACCGCGTCGCGCACCACGGGGATGACCGCCTATCAGCTGGGGCTGAGGGCCGACGGGCACGAGACCCTGTCGGGCATCTCATTCACCGCGCGTCCCGGCGCCATGACCGCGGTCATCGGGCCGTCGGCCGCCCGTAATTCCGCGCTGCTCGCACTGCTCGCCGGCACCAGAGCACTCAGTTCCGGGCGCGTCACCGTGGACGGACACGACGTCCACGCAGAGCCGGGGTTCAGGCGGACCCGCATCGGGGTGGTCCCGCGCGACGACCGTCTGCACCGGCAGCTCACGGTCGCGCAGACCGTGGGGTATGCCGCCGAAATGCGGCTGCCACCAGACACCTTGCCCGAGCAACGCGACCGCGTGGTCAGCCAGGTTCTCGACGAGCTCGAGCTGACGTCGCACCGGGACACCAGAATCCGCAAACTCGCGCCCGAGGTGCGCCGGTGCGCCGCCCTGGCGGTCGAGCTCGTCACCCGGCCGAGCCTGCTCGTGGTCGACGAACCGACCGCCGGACTGGATGCGGCCCAACAACGTCAGGTCATGGCGATCTTGCGGCAGCAGGCCAATCTCGGCTGTGCCGTCGTGGTCGCCATCTCGGCGCGCACATCGCTCACCGATGTGAACGCATGCGACCAGGTGTTGGTGCTCACCGCGGCGGGCAAGGTGGCCTATCTCGGAACGCCCCTGCAGGTCGAGTCGGCGATGGGCACCACCGACTGGGCGAGAGTGCTATCACAGGTAGGCGCCGATCCAGAGGGTGCCCACCGCGCCTTTCGCGGGAGGCAGCAGACGGCGGCACCGACCACTCGTCCAGAAGTCGCTGCACCCGGTCCGCCGCCACCCGGGCTATCCAGGAACCGGCAGATCCGATTGGTGGCCCGACGCGAGGCTCACCTGCTGCTCGGCGATCGCATCTACTTGGCGTTCCTGGCGATCCTGCCGTTCGTGTTGGCGGGGTTGGCGCTGCTGATTCCGGGTGAGTCCGGCCTGGCGCGGCCCGACCCGGGCAGCACCAACGCGCACGAGGCCATCGAGATCCTGGCCGCCCTCAACGTCGCCGCGGTGATCGTCGGCACGGCGCTGACCATCCGCGCGCTGGTTTGCGAGCGCCGCATCTTTCGGCGCGAGCAGGAGGTCGGACTGTCCGCACCCGCCTACCTGACCGCCAAGATCACCGTGTACTGCCTGGCCGCGGCCGTTTGGACGGCGGTCGTGGTGGCGATCGTCATCGCGGTCAAGGGCGAGCCGGGACGAAGCGCCGTCTTGCTGCACAACGCCACGGTCGAGCTCTACGTGAGTGTGGCCGTCACCGCGATCGTGTCCGCGCTCGTCGGCCTCGCGCTGTCGTCGCTGGGAAAGTCGCTGCGGGAGGTCCTGCCGCTGGTGGTGCCGGTGATCCTGGCATCTGCGCTGTTCAACGGGAGCCTGGTGCAGCTGGTCAGTAGGTGGGGCCTGCAGCAGATCAGCTGGTTCGTCCCGGCCCAATGGGGTTTCGCGGCCGCGGCGTCCACCGCGAATCTGCGCAGGGTCGACTCGCTGGCCGCCAACGCCGTGGCGTGGACCCACTACAGCGGCTGGTGGGTGTTCGACATGGGGATGCTCGTCCTGTTCGGTGTCATCGCGGCGGGATTCACGCTCTATCGGCTGCGGTCGCCCCTCGGCGAGAGCCGCAACCCGTCCCGGGACCGCCAGCCGCGGGAAGTCCCTCAGCCCGAGGGCTGAGTTTCGGCGTCGGGGGCCGAAGGCCGTCGCGAAGTTCCGTTCGCCGACATGAACTTCGTCGCTGTTCGCCGCGACGCGAACCGCCCATTACTGTCGGCTTATGGCGCCTGAAACGACCACCACTGCCGAATATCTGCGCAATGCCCTGGACGGGCGTTGGCGCGACGTCAGGAAGCGGATGCGGGACACGCTCACCGAGGATGTGTTCCGCCCGCACTACACACCGAACACCGTGATCGCCCGGACCAAGGTGGCGGAGCAGATGAGAATCATGGCGGCGTTCGGCGCGGCTGCCGACAGTTTCAAGAAGGACCACGGCGGCACCGGCGACGTCGGTGCGGCGATCACGATGATCGAGATGCTGGCGATGTCGGACCTGTCACTGATGGTCAAGGCCGGCGTGCAGTGGGGGCTGTTCGGCGGGGCCGTGGAGAACCTGGGCACCGAGCGCCACCACGAGATGTACGTGCCCAAGATCATCAGCCTGGAGTTGCGGGGCTGTTTCGCGATGACCGAGACCGGACACGGCAGCGACGTGCAGTCTCTGGAGACCACCGCGACCTACGACCCTGAGACGCAAGAGTTTGTCATCGACTCCCCCACCCCGTCAGCACGCAAGGACTACATTGGCGGCGCCGCCGAAACCGCAACCATGGCAGCGGTTTTCGCGCAACTGATCACCACCGAGGACGGCAAGCCGGTCAATCACGGTGTGCACTGCGTCCTGGTTCCGATCCGGGACGAGGACGGCCATGACCTGCCCGGGGTCACCACGTCGGACTGCGAATACAAGGGCGGGCTGCCCGGTGTCGACAACGGCCGCATCGTGTTCGACCATGTCCGCGTCCCGCGGGTCAACCTACTGAACAAATACGGCGACGTCGAGGCAGACGGCACATACAGTTCGCCGATCGACAACCCGAACCGCCGGTTCTTCACCATGCTGGGCACCCTCGTCCGCGGCCGGATCACGGTGGGGGGTAGCGCCGGCGCCGCCGGCCGCGTGGCACTGGATATCGCCACGCGGTATGCGTTGCAGCGCAGGCAGTTCAGCGCACCCGATGACGAGTCCGAAGTGCTGATTATGGATTACCTGGTGCACCAGCGGCGACTGTTTCCGTTGATCGCGAAGTCCTATGCACTGCAGTTCGCGCAGAACGAGCTGGTCGGCAAATGTCATGACGTGCAGAGCGCAGACGCACCCGACGCCGACGAGCAGCGCGAACTCGAAGCACGTGCCGCCGGGCTGAAGGCCGCCAACACCTGGCATGCGAGTCGGGCGATCCAGGAGTCCCGCGAGGCGTGTGGTGGCGCGGGCTACATGGCCGAGAACAGGCTGATCGGGCTTCGGGGCGACACAGACGTTTTCACCACATTCGAGGGCGATAACCACGTGCTGACCCAGTTGGTGGCCAAGGAATTGCTTACGGCCTACGCCGACGACATCAAGAGCATGAGCCCGGTCGAATGGGTGCGCTTCGCCGCCAGCACCGTGGGCGAACGCGTCGTCAAACGCACTGCGGCAGAAGCGATTATCCAAACTATCGTGGATTCTCGGCAAGACAGCGAGGAAGAGGGCAGCCTCTTCAACCGAGGCACGCAGATCACGATGTTCGAGGACCGCGAGGAGTATCTGCTGGCATCGGTAGCCCGCCGGCTACAGGCCAAATCCAAAGAGATGTCGGCATTCGACGCGTTCAACTCGGTGCAGGATCACGTGTTGCATGCAGCCGGCGCGCACATCGATCGAGTCATCCTGGAGGCGTTCGTCGCCGGGATCGACGCCTGCCCCGACGAGCAGGCCCGCGAACTACTCGGCATCTTGTGTGACCTGTACGCACTATCAGTCATCGAGGACGACAAGGCCTGGTACATCGAGCACCGCTACCTGTCCACCGAACGCGCTAAGGCGGTGACCCGGGGAATCAACGACCGGTGTCGCGCGCTGCGCCCGCACGCCGAGACGCTTGTCGACGGGTTCGGGGTCCCCGAGCGGCTGCGTTACGTCGAGATGCTGCACCCGGAGAACCTGTCCGAGGCCATCACGAGCTGACGGCTGCTCGGCGATCTCTACGCGGCCCGGCCGTACCCGGGCTCGTAAACGATTATTGGTTCGGAACGTTGCCAAGGGTTTGCAGCTTGCCATCTGGGCCGATCCGGAACTTCACCGTCCCGATCCCGGTGGGACAGCACAGCTGATCATTTCCCTTCTGCCACTGGTATTGAACGGTGACGGTGTCGTCCGAGGGCGGCAGCACGGTGATATACGGCTTTGGGTTCGAGGTGGGGCTACCGAGCGGCGTGTTGTGGTCGAAGAAGATCAGTTGTTGCGGACTTGATTCGCTGGCGATCGTCGGGATGATCTGCACCCAGTACAACCGGCAGTTTCGCGTGTGCCCCCTGCCCATCTCGACCCAGATGGTGCCGGGGATGGCGATGGGAACCGCGGTGATGGCCCGGCGCACGATGTCGACCGCGGGTCCATCGGAGTCCTTGCAGGTGTCGGGCCGGGCCTGCGGTGGCGCGGTGGGCTTCCAGCCGCAGCCGGAGGCCAGCAAAACCAGAACAATCACAATGAGCTGACGCACGCGGTGAGCTTAGCGAAGACTGTGAATGTCCCGCCGGTTTGGTCAAAAACCCTGTTCCGAGAAGCGTTTCGAGGGGCGTACTGAGTAGCCTCGAGCGGGACAGGCGGTCGACGGTGACCTGGGCTAACGCGATCTTTAGCCGTAAATTCCCCCGCCGGTTTCACACCGACGCGTTGGGCGTTGAGAGGAAGAAGTAAACCGGGGGAAATTTCGGGCAGCGATGCCGAAACATGCCTGCTCCACAATGAACTCACCCGATACGGAGCTAACCCGTACGCACTTGACGGAGGGACGTAAGCGTGGCCACGGAGTCCATGGCGCCTAACGACGCCGTGAACACCATGTGCGCTTACTGCGGCGTCGGTTGCGGCATGGTGTTGCAGATCACAACGGATCCGAAAACGGGCCGCGATCACGTCGTCAAGTCGGTTGGAAACAAGGAACATCCGGCCAACTTCGGCCGGTTGTGCACCAAGGGAGCAACCACAGCGGACATGCTCGGCGCGCCAGGCCGGATGGACTCGGCACATGCGCGGGCCGACCGCGGCGAACCACTCGAGCCCATCGACATGGACGAGGCGATCACCCAGTGCGCGAACCGGTTACGCGCAATCGTCGATGAACACGGCGCGGACGCCTTCGCGATGTACGTGTCCGGCCAGATGTCCATCGAGGCGCAATACCTGGCGAACAAGCTGACCAAAGGCTTCATCGGCACCAACCAGATCGAGTCGAACTCGCGGCTGTGCATGGCCAGCGCGGGTTCTGGTTACAAGCTCTCACTGGGCGCGGACGGACCGCCCGGGTCGTACCAGGACTTCGAGCGTGCCGATGTCTTTTTCGTCATCGGCGCCAACATGGCCGACTGCCATCCGATCCTGTTTTTGCGCATGATGGACCGGGTCAAGGCGGGCGCAAAGCTGATCGTCGTCGACCCGCGCCGCACCGCGACCGCCGACAAGGCCGATCTGTTCCTGCAGATCGCGCCGGGATCCGATCTGGCACTGCTCAACGGACTGCTGCACCTGATCGTCGAGAACGGCCACACCGACGCAGATTTCATCGCCGAATTCACCGAGGGCTGGGAGGTGATGCCCAGTTTCCTGGAGCAATACACCCCCGACATGGTCAGCGCGGCGACCGGCATACCCGAAGAGGACATCCGCAAAGCGGCTCAAATGATCGGCGAAGCCGAGAATTTCATGAGCTGCTGGACGATGGGCCTCAACCAGAGCACCCACGGCACCTGGAACACCAACGCCATCTGCAACCTGCACCTGGCCACCGGCGCGATCTGCAAGCCAGGAAGCGGCCCTTTCTCCCTCACCGGCCAACCCAACGCGATGGGGGGTCGCGAGATGGGTTATATGGGGCCGGGTTTGCCCGGGCAGCGTTCGGTCGCTTCGGACGACGACCGCGAGTTCGTCGAACACCTCTGGGGTATCCCCCGCGGAACGCTGCGCACCGAGGCCGGTAGCGGCACCATCGACATGTTCTCCCGGATGGCCGACGGGCAGATCAAGGCGTGCTGGATAGTATGCACCAATCCGGTTGCCTCAGTTGCCAATCGAAAGACCGTGCTGGCCGGACTGGAACGCGCCGAATTGGTGATGACCCAGGACGCGTTCTTCGAGACCGAGACCAACGAATACGCCGACGTGTTGTTGCCGGCGGCCCTGTGGACGGAATCCGAAGGGGTCATGGTCAATTCCGAGCGGAACATGACGTTGTTCCGGGCCGCGGTGCAGGCGCCCGGCCACGCTTTGCCCGACTGGCAGATTATCTCCCGGATTGCTTGCGAGATGGGCTTTTCGGAGGCGTTCAGCTACAACTCCGCCGCGGATGTCTTCGAAGAAATCAAGCGGTTCTCCAACCCGAAAACCGGCTACGACCTGCGCGGTATCAGCCATGAGCGACTGCGTCAGGGCCCGCTGCAGTGGCCGAGCGCCCCCGAAGATGAGGGCGACCGCCACCCAATCCGCTATCTCAACGACGGTGTCAGCCAGAGCCAGTTGGTCCGCGAGGACGGCACCGTGCCGCGGTTGGCCTTCCCGACCCCGACGGGTCGTGCGGTGTTCTTCGCCCGCCCGCACCTGCTGCCCGAGGAAATGCCCGACCACGACTACCCGTTCCTGCTGAACACCGGTCGCCTGCCGCACCAATGGCACACCATGACCAAGACCGGCAAGGTGGCAAAGCTGAACAAGCTCAATCCCGGGCCGTTCGTCGAGATCCACCCCCACGACGCCGACCGCCTGCAGATCACCGACGACGATCAGGTCGAAATCGCTTCCCGCCGGGGCCGCGCCGTGCTGCCCGCCGTCATCAGCGACCGGGTGCGGCCCGGTAACTGCTTCGCGCCCTTCCACTGGAACGACGCCTTCGGTGAATACCTGTCGATCAACGCCGTCACCAACGATGCGGTCGATCCGATCTCGAGCCAACCGGAATTCAAGGCATGCGCCGTCACACTCACGAAGGTCGCTGTCTCGCAACCCGTTTCGGGAACCGAGGCGCCGATGCCCAGCGACACACCAGAACCCGCGCCCACGGAGGTACGAGAAATCAGCGTGTCACAAGTCGACGCCCTCGGCGAATTACTCGGTGTGGCAACACAACCCAAGCCGGAATTCAACGAGCTCGGCCGCTCATACCTTGCCGGTATGCTGTCCGGGCTTCGCTCGGACGCGGGTCGCCGCGCCGGCGGAGTGCCCACCCTGCCGCTGAGTGCGCCGTTCGATTCCAGCACCCGGCTGTGGGTGGATGGCCTGCTGGCGGGGCTGTTCTCGCGCATCGACGGACCCGAGCCGGTGGCGCTGCCAGAAGGGGCCCGATCGACGTCGTCGCCGCCCGCGCAGCGACCGCCCGTCGCGCCGGCCGACGCCAAACCCGCGGCCAAGCGCTCTCCCATTGTGGTGTTATGGGCGTCGCAGACCGGGAACGCAGAGGAGCTCGCCGCCGAGATCGCCGCGCGGTTGGGCGCCGCCGAGCTTCCGGTCACGCTGCGCAGCATGGATGACTTCCCGCAGACCGAGTTGGCGACGACGCGGGAGTTGTTGCTCGTCACCAGCACCACCGGTGACGGCGAAGCGCCCGACAACGGCGCCGGCCTCTGGCGGGCGCTGACGTCCGACAGCGCACCGCGGCTCACGGACACCCGCTATGCCGTACTTGCGCTGGGCGACTCCAACTACGACGATTTCTGCGGTCACGGACGCAAACTGGACGCGCGCCTGGCCGAGCTGGGAGCGGCCCGCATCGCCGACCGGGTGGACTGCGAACCCGACTACGACGACACCGCGGCGAAGTGGTTGGGCGACGTCATCGAAGCCCTGACCCGGACGCCCACGGCGGTCGGCGGAGACGGAGCTGCGACGGCGCCGGCCCGCGCTTCCGCGGTGGTGGCGCCCCGACCGAGTGCGGCCGCCACCAGCACCTACAGCAAGAAGCATCCGCTGATCACCGGCATGGTGCGCAATATCGTGCTGAGTCGGCCGCAATCGCTAAAAGACGTGCGGCACTTGGTGTTCGACATGCCGGAAGAATCCGTGACCTACGAGGCAGGTGACGCGCTCGGCGTATGGCCGCGCAACGGCGACGAGTTGGTTGACGAATGGCTGTCGGTCACCGGACTCAACGGGCAGACCCCGGTCGAGGTCGGTGAGCACGGTCTGATGTCGTTGCGCTCCGCACTCACCGAGCGCATCGAGATCGCCCACATCAGCCGGGACCTGGTGCGGTTCGTGCAGGAGCGCACCGGTGACGCAACGCTCGCGGGCCTGCTGAAGCCGGAAAACAAGCGCGCACTGGCGGATTGGGCGTGGGGGCGCCAGTCCATCGACCTGCTGTCGAAGCTGCCGGTCTCCGCATCGGCCCACGAGTGGCTGCGGGTCCTCAAACGCCTTCAGCCGCGGCTGTACTCGATTTCGTCGAGCCCCAAAGCGTGCCCGGGGGAAGTTCACCTGACCGTCTCCCCGGTGCGCTTCAACTTCCAGGGCGTGCCGCGCCGCGGGGTGTGCTCGACCTACCTGGCCGACCGCTCACCCGGCGACCGAGTGGCTGTCTATCTGCAGCAGTCGAGCAATTTCCGGCCTCCGAGTGACTCGGACACGCCGATGATCATGATCGGCCCCGGGACCGGCATCGCGCCCTTCCGCGGTTTTCTGCAGGAACGACGCGCCCTCGGCCACACGGGACCAAACTGGCTGTTCTTCGGTGAGCAGCACGCCGCCACCGACTTCTACTACCGCGACGAACTCGAACAGATGCGTGACGACGGATTCCTCACCGAGTTGGACCTGGCGTTCTCGCGGGACCAGCAGCAGAAGGTCTACGTGCAGCACCTGATGCGCAACCGTGGAGCGCAGCTGTGGAGCTGGCTGCAGGACGGCGCCCAGCTGTACGTCTGCGGCACCGCGGATCCCATGGCCAAGGACGTTGACCGGGCGCTCTGCGAGATCGCGGCCGAATTCGGCAAGCTCGACCCGGACGCGGCGAAGGATTACGTCCAATCGTTGAGCGCCGACAAGCGCTACCACCGCGACGTCTACTAGCGCCGACCGGCGCCTGCCGCCCAAGCCGTAACACAGCGGAAACATCGCACACCCGCCGCCGAAACTTCCGCGTCGCACGATTCACTCACAAGGTCGCGCACCTGAAGGAGTGACGGCATCGTGGCTCGGGAGTGTGATGGACCCGATCGGGTCTTCGAGAACGGCTGCCGGCTGCAATGCCGCCTGCGGTACGGCGGCATGGCCGACGAACCGGTGAGTGACCAGGTCGACTGGGCAGGGCTGCCCGTCAACCTGGATTTTGCGTTCTCGCGGGATCAACGCGACAAGGTGTACACGCAGCACCTGCTGCGCAGGCGCGGTACGCAGTTCGGGCCGTGGCGACACGACGTCCACGTATGCGTTTGCGAGATCGCCGACGAATATGACGGCGCGGGCACGCTGCAAATCACCTCAGATTCACCTTGAACCAAACGTCGGCGACGTTGGTCGGCGAGGGTAGGACACACCAAAGCGTCGAATATTCCTAAACCACTTGACCGCTCACAGTCACCACGGCGCCCAACTGCTGTCGCCAAAAAGCCACCATGCGGGTAAATCCGTTTGCACGCAAGGGTTTCCTTCAGCCTGACCGTAATCGCGCTACCCCGGATAAGAACTGACGGTTCTGGATACACTCGGCCGGTGACAAGTAGCCCATCGTCATATCTGGTGCTGGCGTCGCAGCGCAGCGGCAGCACGCTGCTGGTCGAATCGCTGCGCGCCACCGGCGTGGCCGGCGAGCCACAGGAATTTTTCCAGTACCTCCCGTCCACCAGCCAGTCCCCGCAGCCGCGCGAGTGGTTCGCCGGCGTCGAGGACGAGTCGATCCTGAGCCTGCTCGATCCGCTGGACGTCGGGACGCCGGACCTGGCGCCGCCCGAGATCTGGCGTGCCTACATTCGCACGGTCGGACGCACACCGAACGGGGTCTGGGGCGGCAAGCTGATGTGGAACCAGACGCCGCTGCTACTGGACCGCGCCAAGAACCTGCCGGATCGCAGTGGCGAGGGCCTGCTGGCGGCGATCACCGATGTGGTGGGCGAGCAGCCGCTGCTGATTCACGTCTACCGGCCCGATGTGATCTCCCAGGCGGTGTCGTTTTGGCGGGCGGTGCAGACGCGGGTCTGGCGAGGCAGGCCCGACCCGGTTCGGGACGCGCGCGCCACCTATCACGCCGGAGCGATCGCCCATGTGGTCAGCATGCTGCGCGCACAAGAAGAGGGCTGGCGCAACTGGTTCGCCGAAGAAGGCATCAAGCCCATGGACATTTCGTATCCGGTGCTGTGGCGCAACCTGACTCAGGTGGTGGGATCCATCCTCGAGGCTCTGGGGATGGACCCACAGCTGGCGCCCCAGCCGGTGCTGGAGCGCCAGGCCGACCAGCGCTCCGACGAATGGGTGGACCGCTATCGCGCTGACGCCGAGAAGCACGGCCTGCCAACCTGATCGACCGGCAGAGCTAAATTCAGCCCGAGCCAATCACTTGGATGTAGTGCCCCCGGACGCCACCATTCGGAGTCAACGGGTGCGGCCGAGGGACGCCGCCGTAGGCGCTTGAGGAGCGATCATCGTGGGTGAAGGCGTGCCAATCAACGGAGAGGACCCCGACGCTCCGCAGGGGCCGGATTGGGCGGCCCGGCTCGGTTCGGTGTCGATGGACTGGTGGGCGACCGCGGTGGCGGGCGTGATCGTCGCGTTGGCCGTGGCCAACGTGCTCCCGAAGGTCCCCTGGTGACCGGCGTGAGCACAGTCCAAGTGCAGCCCGACGAGACGTCGGCCGAAGCCACTTTTACCAGCAACCGTCCGCTCGACTACGTACCAGGCGCCCTGCTCCTGATCGGCGTCGGGGTGTTGGGCAAGTACGCCCAGATCTGGTGGAACGCGCTGGCCAAGCACCAGCACTGGACCGTGCCCGATATCGAATACGTGTTGTGGGCGATCGTGATTGGGTTGATCATCACCAACACCATCGGCCTGCGCCCGATATTTCGCCCCGGCGTGCTGACCTACGAATTCTGGCTCAAGGCCGGGATCGTGGCGCTTGGTTCGCGATTCGTGCTGGGTGATATCGCCAAACTCGGCGGGATCAGCCTGGTGCAGATCTTGGTGGACATGACGATCGCCGGAACGATCATCATCATCGTGGCCCGCGCGTTCGGGTTATCGGGCAAGCTCGGCTCGCTGTTGGCGATAGGTACGTCAATCTGCGGGGTGTCGGCCATCGTGGCGGCCAAGGGCGCGATCCGGGCCCGCAACTCCGATGTCAGCTATGCGATCGCGGCAATCCTGGCGCTGGGCGCGGTGTCACTGTTCGTGTTGCCGCCGCTAGGACATGCGATCGGTCTCAGCGAGCACGAATTCGGTTTGTGGGCGGGGCTTTCCGTGGACAACACCGCCGAGACCACCGCCACCGGGTACCTGTACTCCGACCATGCCGGCAAGATAGCGGTGCTGGTGAAGTCGACCCGCAACGCCTTGATCGGGTTCGTCGTGCTGGGCTTCGCGCTGTTTTGGGCGGGTCGAGGGCAAGCCGACGAAATCGCCCGGGGCGCCAAGGCCAAGGCCGCGTTCATCTGGAACAAGTTCCCGAAATTCGTGCTCGGCTTCCTGGTGGTCTCGGCGATCGCCACCGCGGGCTGGCTGACCAAGGGCCAAACCGCCAACCTCGCCAACGTCTCGAAATGGGCGTTCCTGCTGACCTTTGCCGGTGTGGGGCTCAACACCGATATCCGTCAGATCGCGCGCACCGGGTGGCGTCCGCTGGTGGTGGCAGTCATCGGGCTCACCGTCGTCGCCACCCTCTCGCTCGGCATCGTGCTGCTGACGTCACGCGTATTCGGTTGGGGTGCAGGAACCTAACGGCCCAGCGCCCCGGACGCGTGGTTTTCGGTCCACATCACGATACCTTCGGCGCTGAGCGCCTTGTCCACCTCGACGGGCTCGTGACCGGCCAGCACGAGCGATAGCACGCCGGCTGTCTCGTCGGCGGCACGCACCGGGCGAGCACCTTGGATGCGGGCGTGGTCAATGCCCCCGTTCATGCCGACCACCCCAGCGTGACGTGCCCGATCAGCTGAGCCCGCGGTGCCGACTGCACCGGGTCCGCTGGACGTGGGGAGCCGAGAATAAGTCCTGGCTGGACGCTCTAAAGCCGGGCTGAGCCAAATAGCCGACCACGTCCGATGCCCTATAGTGAGGACATGCAACACCCCGTACAGCTGCGCCTTGTCCCGTCGCGCTGCCTTGCCGTGGCCTGTTGTTGCTGTTGTTGCTGTTGTTGCTGATTTCCTCCAGCCCTCTGACGCTGTCGAAATCCGCGCTCGCCCATGTCAGGGCCGGTATCGCCGAGTATGCCCGGCATGAAGGCGCGGGCTCGCGGGAAGCCTTCAGGAAGACCTACAACCCATGACCATATTGTCCGAACCCGTCGGCGCCCAGGCGCCCGGCACTTCGGGAATAACGCTTACCGCGAAAACGGTTGGCGATCTGCATAGACGCTTGCTCACCGGGGTGGCGCTGGATGATGCCTCGCAACGCTTTACCCCGGTGGCGCTAGCCACCCCACCGAGATGAACATAGAGTTCGATATTAGCTGGCAGGCCGAGGCCTGGTCCTACGTCGTTGGAGACAATAGGTAGATGAGCATCGCGGAGAACGTCACGGAATTGATCGGTAACACCCCGCTGGTCCGGCTGAACCGGGTCACCGAAGGTGCGGTCGCCGACGTCGTCGCCAAGCTGGAATTCTTCAACCCAGGCAACAGCGTCAAGGACCGCATCGGGGTCGCGATGATCGACGCGGCCGAGCAGGCGGGCCTGATCAAACCGGACACGATCATTCTCGAGCCGACGAGCGGCAACACCGGCATCGCCCTGGCGCTGGTGGCCGCCGCCCGCGGCTACCGCTGCGTGCTGACCATGCCGGAGACCATGAGCGTCGAGCGACGAATGTTGTTGCGCGCCTTAGGCGCCGAGATCTTTTTGACGCCGGGTTCCGAGGGCATGCCGGGCGCTATCGCCAAGGCCGAGGAACTGGCCAAAAGCGACCAACGGTATTTCGTGCCACAGCAATTCGAGAATATGGCCAACCCCGCGATCCACCGCGCCACCACCGCGGAGGAAGTGTGGCGCGACACCGACGGCAAAGTCGATATCTTCGTCGCCGGGGTGGGCACCGGCGGCACCATCACCGGTGTGGCCCAGGTGATCAAGGAACGCAAGCCCTCAGCACGATTCATCGCCGTGGAGCCGGCCGGTTCGCCGGTCTTGTCCGGCGGGCAGAAAGGGCCGCACCCAATCCAGGGCCTCGGCGCCGGGTTCGTCCCGCCCGTGCTCGCGATGGATCTGGTCGACGAGGTGATCGCCGTCGGCAACGAGGAGTCCATGACCCTGGCCCGGCGGCTGGCCTCCGAAGAGGGACTGTTGGTCGGTATCTCTTCGGGGGCGGCGGTGGTCGCCGCGCTGCAGGTGGCCCGCCGGCCCGAGAACGCCGGAAAGCTCGTCGTGGTGGTGCTACCCGACTTCGGCGAGCGGTACCTCAGCACGCCGTTGTTCGCCGATCTGGCGGATTAGCCATGCTCGAAGCCATACATCGCGACATACGTGCAGCCAGGGAGCGGGATCCGGCCCTTCCGACCACGCCGCAGGTGATCTTTGCCTACCCGGGCGTGCACGCCATCTGGTGCCACCGCATCAACCACTGGCTGTGGAACCGCGGCGCAAGGCTGGTGGCGCGTATCACCGCCGAGATCACCCGGATTCTGACCGGCGTCGAAATCCATCCCGGTGCCGTCTTGGGTCCCGGTCTTTTCATCGACCACGCGACCGGAGTGGTGATCGGTGAGACCGCCGAGGTGGGCGAGGACGTGACCATTTACCACGGCGTCACCCTCGGGGGCAGCGGCAGAGACGCCGGGAAACGACATCCCACCATCGGTGATCGCGTGACCATCGGCGCCGGGGCGAAGATCCTGGGCGCGATCAAAGTCGGCGACGACAGCCGCATCGGCGCCAACGCCGTGGTGGTCAAGGAGGTTCCGTCGAGCTCGGTGGTCATCGGGGTGCCGGGGCAGGTCATCAGCCGCAGCCGTCCCGGCAGTCCGGACGACTCGATGATGCCCGACCTCGTCGGCGTCAGCCTGCAGTCGCTGCTGACGCGTGTGACCAGACTCGAAGCCCAGGCAGACGGGTCCCAAATCAATCACGTCATCAGGCCGCCCGAAGCCGGTGTCTGGCACGGCGAGGATTTCTCTATCTGAGCGCAGATGTGAAAGGTTGTGCAGCTCAGCTGAACACACTCTGATCGCCGGTATTGGCCACGCTGCACCGAACCCTCATCGCCGCGTTGCGCAAGCCTGAGCTCGGCGAACTATTACTCACGCTGAACATAACTCGGGCTTGGAATGCACTGCCACCCGCAGCGTTGCACAGTGAGTTATGACCACGATGCGTGACCGCGCCACTCCCGAGGACCGCTCATGACCGACCTGCATCTGGCGGTGGGGCTGGACGGCTACGGTTGGCATCCCCAGGCTTGGCGATACGCGTTCGCGCACAACGCGACCGGTGGCGGCCAACTCAGCGGCCGCTATTGGGCCGCGCTGGGCGGCACCGCCGAGCGTGGGCTGCTGGATTTCGTCACCATTGACGACAGCCTGGGCCTGCAGCCTGGGCGCCGGGCCGAAATATCCCCGCGGCGCCTGGCGGGACGCGCCGATGCCACGCTGGTGGCCGCCCGGATCGCGCCGGCCACCCGACACATCGGCTTGATTCCCGTTGCGACGGTCACACATACCGAGCCGTTCCACGTCTCGAAATCGATTGCAACACTCGACCATATCTCGCACGGTCGGGCCGGCTGGCAGATTCGGGTGAGCCCGACGGCGCACGAAGCGGCGCTGTTCGGCCGGCGGTCCGCCCCCGACGGCGACGAACTGTTCGACGAAGCGGCCGACGCCGTCGAGGTGGTGCGCCGCCTCTGGGACAGCTGGGAGGACGACGCCGTCATCCGCAATGTCACGACCGGTCGCTACATCGACCGCGACAAGCTGCATTACATCGACTTCGCCGGAAAGTACTTCTCGGTCAAGGGGCCCTCGATCACCCCGCGGCCACCCCAGGGCCAGCCGGTGGTAACGGCGCTGGCACACGACGCGCGGGTCTACGAATTCGCCGCCGCCAACGCCGACCTGGTTTTCGTGACCCCTCACGACGAGGGCTCGCTGCGTGCGATCCTGGCCGAGGTCAGCCACGCGCAGCGCGCCGCGGGCCGGAAGATCCTGGTCTACGCGGACCTTGTCGTGTCGCTAGGCGACGATCCGTTGGCGCCGGCGGTGGCCCTTGCGTCCGACGCGCACGTATTCATCGGCGACACCAGCGATCTTGCAGAGCTTGTGCTCGCCTGGCAGGACACCGGGGTCGACGGGGTGCGGCTGCGGCCCGCGATCAACGCCATCGACCTGCCCGCCATCGTCGACGACCTCGTGCCGCGACTGCAGCACGCCGGCCGATTCCGCACCGGCTACCCCGACGGCGAGACACTGCGCGAACGCCTGGGTCTGGCGCCGGCACCGAACGGCTACGCGACAGTGCCGTCATGACCGTCACTCCCCTGTCGATCCTCGACCTCGCGCCAATCAGCGCCGGCAGCGACGCCGCGACGGCGCTGCGCAACACCATCGACCTGGCCCAGCACGCCGAGCGCTGGGGCTACCGGCGCTACTGGCTCGCCGAGCACCACTTTGTCGCGGTGGCCAGCTCGTCACCGGTGACGCTGATCGGCCAAATCGCCGCGGCCACAGAACGAATCCACGTCGGGTCGGCGGCGGTGCAGGTCGGCCACACGACGGCGCTTGCCGTGGTGGAAAGCTTCGGCATCCTCGACGCGCTCTATCCGGGCCGCATCGACATGGGGCTGGGCCGGTCCGGGCAGCGGCGCCAAGAGGCGGCCACGTCGTCTCCGGCCGTGTCCGAACGTGCGCCCACGCCCTGGCGCGAGGTTGCCGGCGTTGTCATCCCAACGCCCTTCGATCAGACGCCGCTGATGAAGAGCGACCGGATCCGGGCTCAGGCGTCGGTCCTCGCCCAACCGTGCGCGCTGGCCCCGGACTTCGCCGAACAGCTGGCCGACATCGAAGCGATGCTGGACGGTAGCTACACCGTCAATGGCCATGAGCTACATGCCGTTCCGGGCGAGCGCGCCCAGTTGACGCCGTGGATCTTCGGCAGCACCAAGGGCCAGAGCGCCGAGGCGGCCGGTGCCCGTGGACTTCCGTTTGTCGCGAGCTACCACATCACCCCCGGCACCGCGATCGACGCGATCACCGCGTACCGCAAAGCGTTCCGCCCATCCGCCCGCCTATCCGAGCCGTATGTCGTGGTGTCGGCCGACGTCGTGGTCGCCGAGGACAGCGCGGCCGCACGCCACCTCGCATCCGGTTACGGCCGCTGGGTGTATTCCATCCGCAGCGGCCAGGGCGCCATCCCCTACCCGGATCCCGACTTTTGCCAGCCCTTGACCGAAGACCAGCAGGCACAGGTAGCCGACCGCACCGCAACACAATTCGTCGGCAACCCGGACGAGGTCGCCGACCGGCTCGAGCTGCTGCGCCGGCTCACCGATGCCGACGAATTGGTGATCACCTCCGTGACGCATCGGCATGTCGACCGGCTGCGCTCGCATGAACTGATCGCCAAACGATGGGGATTGACCGGATGATCGTTCGAGAAGCAGGCCGCCGCAAGCAGATACATTTGGGTGCGCACTTCCCCGGGGTGAACAACACCACGGTGTGGTCCGATCCGAGTGCAGGCAGCCAGATTGCGTTCGAATCCTTTGTGCACCTTGCTAAGTCAGCCGAACGGGGACTGTTCGACTTCTTCTTCTTGGCCGAAGGCCTGCGGCTGCGTGAGCATCGCGGCAAGATTCACGACCTCGACGTCGTCGGCAGGCCCGACACCTTCACGGTGCTCGCGGCGCTCGCCGCGGTCACCGAAAACCTTGGACTCGCCGGCACCATCAACACCACGTTCAACGAGCCCTACGAGGTGGCAAGGCAATTCGCGACGCTGGATCACCTGTCAGACGGGCGGTCGGCCTGGAACATGGTCACCTCCTCGGATGCGTTCACCGGGGAGAACTTCCGCCGCGGCGGATTTCTCGCCCATGCCGACCGCTACCAGAGGGCGGAAGAATTCATCACCGTGGCCCGGCGGTTCTGGGACAGCTGGACACCTGCGGCCGTGGTCGCCGACGTCGACGCCGGAGTCTATGCCGATCCGGCCGGCATCGGCAGCATCGAACACGACGGGCCGCAATTCAGCGTCCGCGGCGTCGCCTCGCTGCCCGCCGGGCCGCAAGGCCACCCGGTGCTGCTGCAGGCCGGTGACTCCGCTGACGGTCGCGACTTCGGCGCCAAGCACGCCGATGCCCTGTTCACGTTGCACGGGTCGCTCGAAGCGGGCCAGCGCTACTACGCCGACGTGAAGAGCCGCGCCGCGGCCTGCGGGCGCGACCCCGACCAGCTCAAGGTGCTGCCCGGCGCGACGTTCGCGCTGGGTGACACCCCCGCCGAGGCGCAGGACAACGCCCGTTGTATCCGCGAGCAGCAGGTCAGCGGCCCGACCGCGATCGCGTTCCTCGAACAGGTGTGGGGCGTGGACCTTTCGGCCTACGACCCCGACGGGCCCCTGCCCGTCATCGATCCCGTCGAGAACCCGAACATCACCCGAGGGCGGGTCCGGCACGGCGACCCGAAGACGGTCGCCGAAAGCTGGCGCGCGCGGGCGGAAGCCGAAAGCCTGTCGATCCGCGAGCTGATCATCGAAGTGACCAGCCGCCAGCAGTTCGTCGGTACTCCGGGGCAGGTGGCCGAAGAGATCGATCGCTATGTGCAGTCGGATGCCTGCGACGGCTTCATCCTGGTGCCGCACCTGACGCCGCATGGCCTCGACGAGTTCGTCGACAAGGTGGTCCCGCTGCTGCAGGAGCGCGGTAGCTTCCGTACCGAATACCACGGCCACACGTTGCGCGAGCATCTGGGCTTGTTGCCCGCGCCCGGGCGGACGGGACAACCGGCCGCCGTCGCGATCGGCCAGTGAGAGACCGCGGAGCCGTAGGGAATTTTGCTCCCCCGCCTGGACTCGAACCAGGAACCCTTCGGTTAACAGCCGAATGCTCTGCCAATTGAGCTACAGGGGACTAACCCGATCGCGCGACGACTCTAGCGTACTGGCACGACCGCACCCAACTAGCGTGGACCGCCCCGACCGCAAGCGCGGCGCAGCGGGTCGCCGGCCGGTGAGGCAGGATGGAGCCATCGATCGTCGGGAGGAACGTCTTGATCCGGTATGTCGTGGTGCTTGGACTGGGTTACGTGCTGGGCTCGAAGGCCGGGCGTCGCCGGTACGAGCAGCTCGTCGGCACTTATCGCGCGCTGACCAGCAGTCCGGTGGCCAAGTCGATGATAGAAGGGGGACGCCGCAAGGTCGCCAATCGAATCTCCCCCGACGCCGGTTTTGTCACGCTGACGAAGATCGACGACCAGACGGCCATCATGGAACGCGACATCGAGGGCTCGGCCGACGACGCGCTGGCGCCGTCTAATCGCCGCCGCTAGCCTGCTCCAACAGACTGCGCCGGTAGGACTCCATCGCCACCAGGTCGCCGAACAGGGCGTGGTACTCGTCGCCCTGGTCGATCGGCGACATGCGCTGCAGCTTCGACTTCACTTCGGCGATCTGCCGGCCCATCCACACCTCTTGCAGCCGGGCCAGCACACCGCCGATGTAGCGCGGCAGCTTCTCCTCGTCGACCTGGATGGCCTCCACGCCCAGCTCGCTGGCCAGGCCGGCCGTCAGGGGCGAGGAGGCCTGCTCACGCACCGCCTCGATCCACTGCGCGCCCGTTACCCCGCTCGACGTACCGCCCGCGGTCTCGATGGCCGCGCAGATGGCCGCGTACCCGGGATGGGTGAAGCTTTCGACGGTCAGCGTGTCGAACACAGGTCCCGCGAATGCCGGGTATTGCAGGGCCGCCTTGAGTGCCTCCCGTTGTGGCCACAAGGTGGGGTCACGTGGGTCCGGACGGCTGGCGGCGGCCTGGGCCGCGGCCGGCGCCGGCTCGGCTGGGCGGCGGGATGCCTTGGGCGCAGAACCGCCGCGGGCCTGGGTGTTGGTGGTCTTGGCTTGCCTGCGCACCCGGTCGATGACCTGGGCGACGTCGTCCCAGCCGACCCATCCCGCGAGCTGACGGGCGTACTCGTCGCGCAGCGTGGGGTCCTTGATCTGGCTCACCATCGGCACGCAGCGGCGCAGCGCGGCAACCCTGCCCTCGGCGCTGTCCAGATCCATCTCGGCGAGCGCCGAACGAATCGCGAATTCGAACAGCGGCGTTCGCCGCGCCACCAGATCGCGCAGCGCGCCGTCGCCGGATTTCAGCCGCAGATCGCAGGGATCCATGCCGTCCGGCGCGACGGCCACAAACGACTGCCCCGCCAGGTTCTGCTCGCCGCCGAACGCCTTGAGCGCGGCGGCCCGCCCGGCCGCGTCGCCGTCGAAAACATAGATCAGTTCGCCGCGAAAGAAGCTGTCGTCCATCATCAGTCGGCGCAGCATCGACAGGTGCTCGTCACCGAACGCCGTGCCGCATGAGGCGACCGCGGTGCTGACCCCGCTCAGATGCATCGCCATCACGTCGGTGTAGCCCTCGACGACGACGGCCTGGTGTCCCCTGGCGATGTCGCGTTTGGCCAAGTCAATGCCGAACATCACGTTCGACTTCTTGTACAGCAGGGTCTCCGGTGTGTTGATGTACTTGGCTTCCATCGGATCGTCGTCGAACAACCGCCGGGCACCGAAACCGATCACCTCGCCGGCCGAACTCCGGATGGGCCACAACAACCGGCGGTGGAAGCGGTCCATCGGTCCGCGGCGCCCCTGCCTCGACAGGCCGGCCGCTTCCAGTTCTTTGAACTCAAAACCCTTGCGCACCAGATGCTTCGTCAGCGAATCCCAGCCCGACGGCGCAAAGCCGCAACCGAAGTGACGTGCCGTGTCGGCGTCGAAGTTCCGCTCGGTCAGGTACTGCCGGGCCGGTGCGGCCTCGTCGGATTCCAGCGCCGCCGCATAGAACTCCGCCGCCGCCGCGTTGGCCGCGACGAGCCGGCTGCGACTACCGCGGTCGCGCTGGACGCTGGTGGCCGGACCGGAGTAATTGATGGTGTGGCCGATCCGGTCGGCGAGCAGTTCGACGGCCTCGACGAAGCTGACGTGTTCGATCTTCTGGATGAACGCGTACACGTCGCCGCCCTCGCCACAGCCGAAGCAGTGAAAGTGGCCGTGGTTGGGGCGGACGTGAAACGACGGCGACTTCTCGTCGTGGAACGGACACAGGCCTTTGAGCGAATCGGCGCCGGCACGCCGCAATTGGACGTAATCGCCGATGACTTCATCGATGCGCACCCGTTCGCGGATGGCCGCGATATCGCGGTCGGGAATCCGGCCGCGACCCCGGGCACGGCCATCGCCCTCCGCGCGTGAACCTGCCGGGCTTGACATCGGCTCAGTGTAAGGCGCGACGGCGAAAGCTAGCCGCTACCGATGACACCGCAGGCGACCCGATCCATCGCGTTCTCGCTGTCCTGGGCGCCGTGCAGCATCAGCGCGGTCTTGTTGCCCGCCAGCAGATCGTCCCGGTTGAACGAATCGGTGGTGGTGACCAGGTACGCCGAGCCATCCTGACGAACTTCGAGCGACGCCAGATCGCCGCTTTCCGGCTTACCGGTGTGGCCGGGGGCCTGGTAGTGACCGCCGGCGGACAAGAAGTTTCCGGGTGCACCGCCGGTGGGAGCCACCGAGTTCGGCTCGCACTTGCCGATCTCGTGCACGTGCAGGCCGTGGATTCCGGGCGTCAGGATGCCGGGCGCGGCCGACTTCACGGTGACGGTCACATAGCCTCCGGTGAAATCGAAGGTCGCGGTGGCCGCCGAGCGGCCATCGGGCGTCTTCAGTTCTGCGGTGAGCGAGTTGCCGGCGGGTGCCGGGGTCGTCGTCTCACCGGACGACGTCGGAGCGGCACTCTTCACCGGGGGGGTGGTGCCCGGCTGGGTGCTCGCATGCTGCGGCGAACTGCAGGCTGTCATGGCGACGACGGGAAGTCCCATCAAGAAGGAGGCCACAAAGGGCGAGCCGCTGAATTTCCTCATGTCGGGGAGCCTAACTCGCGGCGGCCCCGCCGATTCCCGGACCGGACGACTTGATGCCCACCGACGGCTACGGCCCGGCCTGGCGGACGTCGACCCGTTCGAGCCGGCCCTCGGTGTACGACGCGATCTGATCGACGATTACCCGCCACCGGTCGCCGTCGTCGGCAGCGGTGTTGAATGCCGCAGCAAAGACCGGATCGAGCGTTCGAGGCGCCCCGGCATACAGCCAGTGCGCCACCCGGTGGATGCGTTCACGCTGTCCGGCTTGGGTTTCCTGATGCCGCGGATCGGACATGATGAATTGCAACGCCAGGATCTTCAGCAACGCGACCTCGGCACGCACCAGGTCGGGAACCTGCAATTCGGCCCGATAGCGCACCAGCGGTCCGGGACCGGCCGCCGCGCGGGTGGTGGCAATGGCGGCCGAGGCGAACCGGCCGACCAACTCACTGGTCAACCGCTTCAGCGCGACCGAAGCCGCGAGCGTGGCGTCGTACTTGCCGACGGCCGCGACCACCGGTAGTGCGGAGAGCCGTTGCGCGGCCGCCATGAAGTCGTCGGCACGCACCCGGGAAAATTCGGTCTCGCCCAGCTCGGCCAAAGCGGCGGCCTCGTCATCGTCGGCGAGCACCCGCAGATCGATGCGTTGAGACACCACGCCGTCCTCGACGTCGTGCACCGAATACGCCACATCGTCGGCCCAGTCCATGACCTGTGCTTCCAGGCACATCCGGCCCTCGGGAGCACCCGCCCGAACCCAGGCGGCCGGCTCGCGGTCGTCGCCGTAAAACCCGAACTTGAGTCGCCCCTCTCCGCGGGGCCACGGATACTTGGTGACCGCGTCCAGCGACGCGCGCGTCAAATTCAGCCCCGCGCTATTGCCTTGCGCATCAAGGACTTTGGGCTCAAGGCTGGTCAGGATTCGAAAGTTCTGGGCATTGCCCTCGAAGCCGCCGTAATTCGTTGCGACCTCATCGAGCGCGCTCTCACCGTTGTGGCCGTAGGGCGGGTGGCCTATGTCGTGGGCCAGTCCCGCCAGCTCGACCAGGTCGAGGTCGCAGCCCAGCCCGATCGCCATCCCCCGCCCGATCTGGGCAACCTCGAGCGAGTGCGTCAGCCGGGTGCGCGGTGTGTCACCTTCTCGGGGCCCGACCACCTGAGTCTTGTCGGCCAATCGGCGCAACGCGGCGCTGTGCAGAACCCGCGCCCGATCGCGGGCGAAGTCGGTGCGGTGCTGACCCTCGGTACCCGGCAGACCCGCAGTCTTCGGCGCTTCGGCCACCCGCCGCTGACGGTCGAAGTCGTCGTATGGGTCGTGCTGATTCCCGGTCACCGACGCACAGTCTGCCAGGGATCGCCTGCCGAAGTCCGGCTCGAGTAAGGCCTACTGGCGTGTGTCGCGGCGGGGCTGTGCCTAACCGCCCCCTCCTCATCAGGCCTACTGGCCTGCATCGTCGCGGGGCTAGATTGGCCCTATGCGCACCGCTCGCCTGATCGCCGTGATCGCGACGATCCTCACGGTCGGCTTCAGCGGCGGGTTGCTGCTGGCGCCGCCCGCCGGCGCGCAACCACCATTCCGGTTGGCCGACTACATCACTGACAACGCGGGAGCGCTGTCAGATTCCGGGCGCAGCGCGGTCAATGCCGCCCTGAGCAAGCTGTACACCGACCGCCACATCCGGCTGTGGGTGGTCTACGTCGACGACTTCTCCGGGCAGCCGCCGGCCGGATGGGCACAACGCACCGTGAGCAGCAGCGACCTGGGCGACTACGACGCGCTGCTGGCCGTCGGCACCATCAGTCGTGAGTATGCCTTCCTGGTGCCGTCCACGATCAAGAGCATCAACGCAAATCAGGTCGACAAGTTGCGGCGCAACAGGATCGAGCCCGCCCTGCACAACGGCGACTGGAGCGGTGCCGCGGTGGCGGCGGCCGACGGGCTGGACACCTCGCCGGGCTCGTCGGGCCGAGTGGCACTGCTGGCCGTATTGGCGGGCATTCTCGTCGCGTTGGCAGTCCTGTTGCTGGTCATGCGTTATCGCGGCGGGCGCCGCCGTGCCGCGGCGTTGGCCGCGGCACGGCGAGTCGATCCCACCGACGCCAATGCGCTGGCCGACGTGCCGCCGCAGGCACTCGACGACCTCTCCCGGGCACTGGTAGTGGACGTCGACAATGCGATACGCACCAGCGCCAATGAATTGGACCTGGCGGTCGCCGAATTCGGCGAAGACCGCACCCAGCCATTCACGCAGGCGGTGACGAACGCCAAAGCTGCTCTATCTCAAGCATTTACGATCCGGCAGCAACTTGACGACGCGATGCCCGAGACACCGGCGCAGCGCCGCGAACTGCTCACCCGGGTGATCGTCTCGGCGGCACGCGCCGACCGCGAATTGGATTCACAAACCGAGGCATTCGAGACGTTGCGCGATTTGGTGATCAACGCCCCCACCCGCCTGGACTCACTGACACAGCAGTACGTGGAACTCACCAGCCGCATCGCGCCTGCCGAACTACGACTTGCCGCACTGCACAAGGACTTCAGTGCTGCCGCGTTGACTTCGGTGTCCGGCAATGTCACGGCGGCCAAGGAGCGGTTGGCGTTCGCCGACCGCAACATCGGCACTGCCCGTGAGCTTGCCGCCCAAGCCGTCAGTGGACAGCAAGCCGGTCTGGTCGATGCCGTCCGGGCCGCCGAGTCAGCGCTGGGCCAAGCGCGCGCGTTGCTCGACGCGGTCGACCACGCGGCCGGGGACATTCAGCACGCCATCGACCGGCTGCCGTCGGCGATGACCGATATCCAGAACAACATCACGCGCGCACACGAACTGCTGCAGAAGACATCGACCGTCAAAACCGCGCACACCAGTGATCTGGTCGCGGCGCGCGACGCGGCCATCAGGGCCGTCGAAAGCGCACGAGCCGGTGCTTCCGACGATCCGCTGGGCGAGTTCGGACAGCTGACCAAGGTCGACGCCGGCCTCAACGGGCTACTGGCCACGCTGGCCCAGGAGCAGGCCGCCGCCGAACAGCTGGATCGGTCATTGGAGCAGGCGTTGTTCACCGCGCAGTCGCGGGTACGTGCGGTGTCGGACTACGTCGACACGCGTCGGGGCAGCATCGGTCCCGAAGCCCGCACCCGGCTCGCCGAAGCCAAACGGCATCTCCAAGCCGCGCAGGACAAGCGATCGAGGCTGCCGAACGAGGCGATCGCCCACGCCCATGCGGCGTCGACGCTGGCCGCCACGGCGCAGTCCCTGGCCAACGACGACGTGCAAATGGCGCAGCGGGCGTACATGGGCCGCGGCGGCAGCGACATGGGTGCGATGCTCGGCGGGATCATCATCGGCAACGTCCTCGGCGGAGGCATGCGGGGCGGATTCGGCGGCTGGAGCCCGACCTCGTTCGGCGGCAGCGCGAGTTCGTCCGGCGGCGGTTTCATGGGTGGCGGCGGCCGATTCTGAGTAGCGCCTCACGCCGGCGATCGCAAGGGATTTGGGCTTCCTCCGGTCTCAACCAGCTGCCGGGGAATGCGGTATCACGCCCTTGGTTCGCGGCACGGTGTCACCTTCCCACCCGCTCCGCGCACCATCTGCAACCGTTGTCGGGCGGGGTTCGTCGGCCATCTCGTCGGGAGCTTCGGCGCTGACTTCCGGCTTCGGCGCCCAATGGTCATAGTCATCTGGTGGGACGACCACGCCCCACTTGAGTGGAACCGACAGGCCACCGAGCATGCCGGACTCACCTCGAACTGCCGACACCGTGTCATCCGGCAACGGCGAACCGAGAGGCAAAAGCACCCCTGCCCCCTTCCACAGCCGATTAGAGTGTTCGGGCGCTGTGGCGAATAGAATTCACACTCACCGGTTCACATCGTAAGACAAACTGAAGAAAATATGCGGGAATCGCCGAATTTGCTTTTGTCGAGCACATGCTCAACGGCGCGCGATCCCATCGCCGGCTCCGCGACGACAGCCGCCCAGCGCCGCCACCCGCATGCACGAGGCCGGGTGTTTGACACTGGTTCGAAGCTTCGTGCGATGGCGTGCTGATTCCAGAGTCGTTGACGCACAAGATTTTAGGGGTGTCATCGAGGGCTGACTCCGATGGGGGGACAAGGTTGTCCAGCGCGTCGCGGTAGTCGGTTCTCGCCCCCGCGCGTCCGATGAACAAGTAGACCGCCGGCGGGGTTTTGCTAGACACACCGGATGAATTCCGCGTGGCGATACAACGCTTGTTTGGCGCGCACGCCCGCATATCCAAAATTATTAATTCGCCGCTTTGCACAATATGCACGTCTGCAACAGCAGCATCGTCGCACTATCCCGGCCGATTGCGTGGAACCACCTTGGGACGAGATCTCACCACCTGTGCCCTGGTCCCGCGGTCCTCGCCCTCAGGGCTCTTCTCGTCCACCGGCACCGCCGCCATCGGCACGCCACTGCCCGACCCGGTTGCTGCCGCCGCGGCCGGCGCTGCAGCGCCCACACCCGACATCGCCGGAGTGGCGATGTAAGCCGGCATCGACCCTTCCCACGCGGCGGGCACCGACATCGACCCCACGAACCGCGCACCACCTAGCCCCGCCGTCGCAACGCCCAAGGCGCCCAACCCCCCGCCGGCCAACGGCTGCAGGCCGGATAACGCGCTACCCGCGCTATGTGGCGCATCGAGGGGCGCGCTGGACGCACCGACCAACGCCGGTGCCAGCGACGGCGCCGACGCGGGTGGGGCCGCCGGACCGGCACTCTGGGCGAGCGTCACCATGGGCGTCATCAACGCGGTTGCCGGGTACGTTCCGGCCTGCGTGACGGTCGTCAATGCGGCCACCGGCGTCGACGAAAGCAGCGACGTCAAAGACGAGACGGCCGGCGACAGTGCAGAAAACGCCGACTGCAGCTGGGAGGCGAACGCGGTGCCCAGCGAGGACAGGCCCTGGAAGAACTGCGAGGCAAAACTCAGGGGTGCGGTCGCCAATCCGGCCAGGTCCGCCACCTCCGCGGACGGTGCGCCACCTCCCAGGGCCGCGGGTGGCGCGCTGAAATTCGGCAATGCCTGTGCCATCGATTGAGCACCGGCCTGATAGCCCAACATCGCGGCCACATCCTGCGCCCACATCTCGACGTACTCGAGCTCGGTCTGTGCGATCGCCGCCGTGTTCAGGCCCAAAAAATTCGTCGCGATCAAGACGAGCAGCCGCGTCCGATTCGCCAACACCTCCGGCAGCGGCACCGTCGCCACCAGAGCCCCCTCGAAAGCCAGGGCCGCCATCCGGGCCTGCAAGGCCGCCACCTCGGCCTGTGCCGCAGCAATGAGCAACCAGTCCACGTAGGGCGCCGCGGCCGCGGTCATCGACATCGACGACGGCCCCAGCCAGGGGCCACTGGCCAAATCCGAAACCACGGTGTGAAAAGACGACGCCGAGGACGACAGATCGACCGCCAGCCCATCCCACGCCGATGCTGCCTCGAACAGGGGTCCGGCGCCCGGGCCGCCAAATATCAAGGCCGAGTTGAGCTCAGGAGGGAAGAACACAAACGCGGGAATCAATCGCAACCCCAACCGACCGAGTCAACGGCTCCTGCCCCGGACGGCTCGACGTCCACCCGAGGCCTTTAGCTACCTACTTATACCCCAGTGGGGATCGTAAGGCACCCTCACGCGAAAGGCCGAACTTCATGCAAACCTTATTTCGCAAAACCCGGCGTCAGTGATGACGCATCGACACCGGGCGCAACGATTCGGATGTGCCCCCATGTAACGGGACAGAAAACCTGCGTGACGGGGCCCAGGAGTAGGCGATTAACAGCCCTTGAGCCGCACCGCCAGATACTCCGAGACGGCATTCATCGCGACCCGTTCCTGGGACATGTCGTCGCGCCGGCGCACCGTCACGGCGTTGTCCTCGAGTGAATCGAAATCCACCGTCACGCAGAACGGTGTGCCAATCTCGTCCTGGCGCCGATAACGTCGCCCGATGGCACCGGCGTCGTCGAAATCGATATTCCAAAATTTGCGTAACTCGGCGGCCAAGTCTCGCGCTTTGGGACTCAAGTCGGCATGGCGGGACAGCGGAAGCACCGCAGCCTTGACCGGAGACAGGCGCGGGTCGAGGCGCAGAACCGTGCGTTTCTCCATCTTGCCCTTGGCGTTCGGGGCTTCGTCCTCCACGTAGGCGTCGATCAAGAACGCCATGAACGACCGCGTCAGGCCGGCGGCCGGCTCGATGACATACGGCGTGTACCGGGTGTCGGTGACCTGGTCGTAGAACGACAGGTCGACGCCGGAATGCTTTGCATGCGTCGACAAGTCGAAATCGGTGCGGTTGGCGACACCTTCCAACTCGCCCCACGGATTACCGGCGAAACCGAACTTGTACTCGATGTCGACGGTGCGATCGGAGTAGTGCGACAACTTGTCGGCCGGATGTTCAAATAACCGCAAGTTCTCCGGGTCGATACCCAGCTCCACATACCATTGCAGCCGGGTGTCGATCCAGTACTGATGCCATTCCTTCGCGGTCGACGGCTCGACGAAGAACTCCATTTCCATTTGTTCGAACTCGCGGGTCCGGAAAATGAAGTTGCCCGGGGTGATCTCGTTGCGAAAACTCTTGCCGATTTGCCCGATACCGAAAGGCGGCTTCTTGCGGGCAGTCGTCACCACGTTGGCAAAGTTGACGAAGATGCCCTGCGCGGTCTCCGGGCGCAGGTAGTGCAGGCCCTCCTCGGTCTCGATCGGACCCAGGTAGGTCTTGAGCATCATGTTGAACTCGCGCGGCTCGGTCCACTGGCCCGGCTCGCCGGTCTCTGGGTCGCGGATGTCGGCCAGGCCGTTGGGCGGCGGATGCCCGTGTTTGGCTTCGTAGGCCTCGATGAGATGGTCGGCGCGATAGCGCTTGTGGGTGATCAACGACTCGACCAGCGGGTCATGGAAGACCTCGACATGGCCGGAGGCAACCCACACTTGCCGCGGCAAGATGATCGATGAATCCAGGCCCACGACGTCGTCGCGACCGCTGACGACCGAGCGCCACCACTGCCGTTTGATGTTCTCTTTGAACTCCACACCCAGCGGGCCGTAGTCCCACGCCGATCGGGTGCCGCCGTAGATCTCTCCGGAGGGAAAGACGAAGCCGCGCCGTTTGGCCAGGTTCACTACGGTGTCGATGACGGACGCCACGGGGTGGTGCACTCCCTTTCCGGGTTTGGGCGAGCACGCGCGGCGGTCAACCGCGGTGCGCAGAGCATCAGTCATGGTAGCGATCGACGCCGCGGTCTTTGACATGCATCATCATGCATGTGACAGTGGGTGGCAGCCGATAACGACATTCAATGGCGGATACTTTTCCCACTACCTGGCACTTCTCGAGGTGATGCCGCTCCCATGATGACGTCCCCCTCACCTTCTGCCTCGATGCCGGCCGCCGACGACGGCGACGCGGACCTCGGCGTGGTCGGCCACGATCCCGGCGCGCTCGGCGCCGGTGGGCACCCCGGGCTGGCCGCCTACCCCGTCCCACCGCCGCGGGACATCCTCGATGCCGCCGGTGAGTTGTTGCGCGCGCTGGCCGCGCCCGTGCGAATCGCCATCGTGTTGCAGTTGCGCGAGTCCCATCGATGCGTGCACGAGCTGGTGGATGCGCTCGGCGTGCCCCAGCCGCTGGTCAGCCAGCATCTGAAGATTCTCAAGGCGGCCGGGGTGGTCACCGGGGAGCGATCCGGTCGCGAAGTGCTGTACCGGCTCGCCGATCATCACCTCGCGCACATCGTGGTGGACGCCGTCGCGCACGCCAGTGAGGAGCCGCGCCAATGACCGGAACCAGCGTCCGCTCCACCCGACAGCGTGCGGCGATCTCCACGTTGCTGGAGACGCTCGACGAGTTTCGCTCGGCCCAAGAGCTGCATGACGAGCTGCGCCGCCGCGGCGAGAATATCGGCCTGACGACCGTTTACCGGACGCTGCAGTCGATGGCCGCGGCGGGGATGATCGACACGCTGCGTACCGACACCGGCGAGTCGGTCTACCGCAGGTGTTCCGAGCACCATCACCACCACCTGGTCTGCCGCAGCTGCGGCGCCACCATCGAGGTGGGCGATCACGAGGTCGAGGAGTGGGCGGCGGAAGTGGCCGCCAAACATGGCTTCACCGACGTCAGCCACACCATCGAAATTTTCGGTACCTGTTCGGATTGCGACGGCCGATAGCCGATCACGCCAGCAGCGTCCGACGTATCCCGGCGCCGGTATCCAGCACCAACAAGATCAGCGTCCTCAGGGCTTCGTCAGTCAGGCCGCCGCCAGGAAAGTTATAACGCAGCATTACGTCGGCGGTTTTCGACGCCCCCTTACCCGAATTACGTTGCACGGCCTTCTCATTGAGCTTCTCGATCAGGCTCACGCTGCCGAAATTGCTGTCGCGGGCCTGGGCGGCGACCTGCTCGCTGACCTTCTTGGTCAGCGGCAGATCCCACGCCAAGATCTGGGTCAGCGACACCAGATCGAGGCCCTCGGCGATGTTCACCACGCGCAACGAGGCGATGGTGCCGTCGTGGCGCACCGTGACCGCGCCGTCGGGCTCCTCCTCAAGGGGAAGGACGTCGCCGAGTATCGAAGCCAGTCGTTCCTGCAGCGACGGCACTATGCGCTCCCGAATCTGCGGTTGCGAGAAGCGTATTCGTCACACGCCGCCCATAAGTCGCGACGGTCGTAGTCGGGCCACAGCTTATCCTGAAAGACGTACTCGGCGTACGCCGCCTGCCACAACATGAAATTGCTGGATCGATGCTCCCCCGAGGTCCGCAGGAACAAATCCACGTCGGGAATGTCGGGACGCTGTAGGTGGTGCGTCACCGTCGACTCGCTGATGCGCTCCGGGTTCAGCCGGCCGGCGGCGGCCAAGCGCGCGATTTCCTTTGTCGCCTCGGCGATTTCGGCGCGGCCACCGTAGTTGACGCAGTAGTTCACGGTGATGACGTCGTTGTCCTTCGTCATGTCTTCCGCGATCGCCAATTCATTGATCACGCTGCGCCACAGGCGTGGCCGCGAACCCACCCACCGGATCTTGACCCCGATCGTCTTCAGGTTCACCCGACGCATGCGCACCACGTCGCGGTTGAACCCCATCAGGAAGCGGACCTCCTCGGGGGAACGCTTCCAGTTTTCTGTGGAGAAGGCGTAGAGGCTGAGCCATTTGATGCCGAGTTCGATTGCACCGCAGACGATGTCGATGACCACCGCTTCGCCCGCCTTGTGTCCGTCGGTGCGGGTCAGGCCCTGTTGGGTGGCCCAGCGGCCGTTGCCGTCCATCACGATGGCCACATGATTGGGCAGTCGGTCGGCCTCGATTCTGGGCGGGGCGGCCTTGGAGATGTGCTGTGGTGGCCGGCACGGCCCCCCGTCGGGGGACGGCGGCAGCTCCGGAAAGACGACCGGCCAGGTCGACTTGTCGGGAAACACCGGATAGTCGTCGGGCGCGGGGGGCAGCTGCGGGAAATCGGCTGACGCCGTGGCGGGCTCGACCTTTCGACCCGAGCCGCCGGCCCAGAGTTTAGCCACAGTCCATATCCTGCCCGATCAGCGCCGCGCGCTGATCGGCGATGGTGCGATCGACGTGGTACGTCCGTTCCACGAGCGGCAACGTCTTGAGCTGCCGCTCCAAATGCCACTGCAGGTGCGCGGCCACCAGACCGCTGACGTAGTTGCGGTGCGATTGCGGCGTCTTTTCGGCGAAGCCCCAATCGCCGTCGTGGAGCGCGGACATCAGGTCCAGCACGCCCGGCGGCGGCGTCGTCGAACCGGCCGGGCGGCAGTGTGTGCAGACGCTGCCGCCGGCGCCGACGTGGAACGCCCGATGGGGGCCGGGCGTGGCGCAACGGGCGCACTCACCCAGCGCCGGCGCCCATCCGGCGATGCCCATCGCGCGCAGCAGGTAGGCGTCCAGCAGGAGGTCCCGGGACCGCCGGCCGTCGGCCACCGCCCGCAACGCGCTCACCGTGAGCCCGTGCAGGGCCGGGGCGGGCGCGCGCTCCTCACCGGCGAGGCGTTCGGCGGTTTCCAGCATGGCGCAGCCGCAGGTGTAACGGCCGTAGTCGCTGACGATATCGGTGGCGAACGCGTCGATGGAGACGACCTGGGTGACGATGTCGAGGTTGCGGCCGGGATGCAGTTGCGCGTCTATGTGCGCGAACGGCTCCAGCCGCGCACCGAATTTGCTGCGGGTCCGGCGCACGCCCTTGGCTACCGCGCGGACCAGCCCGTGATCACGAGTAAGCAAGGTGACGATCCGGTCGGCTTCGCCGAGCTTGTGCTGGCGCAACACAACAGCTCGGTCTCGGTATAGCCGCATCACAATAGTTTTGCACCCCGCCGCGACATTACGGGTATCCGCGCCGTTAGTCTCGTACCCCGTGATTGGCGCATCTGGGTTGGGTCCTGGGTCCATTTCCGGATCCGGCCACCGGCGCCTGCCCACACTCACTGACCTGCTCTATCAGCTGGCCAGCCGCTCGGTGACGTCCACCACACTGGTGGGTCGCTCCCTGCACGCCATCCACGCCAGCCAGCCCACACTGAACGCCTTCCGGGTGGTGCTCACCGAATCGGCGTTGGCCGACGCGGCGGAGGCCGACCGGCGACGCGCCGCCGGGGACACCGCCCCGCTGCTGGGGATCCCGATCGCGGTGAAAGACGACGTCGACGTCGCCGGGGTGCCCACCGCCTTCGGGACCGAGGGGTGGGTCCCGCCGGCCACGCACGACGCCGAGGTGGTGCGCCGCCTCAGGGCGGCCGGCGCCGTCATCGTCGGCAAGACGAACACCTGCGAACTCGGCCAATGGCCGTTCACCAGCGGGCCCGGTTTCGGGCATACCCGCAACCCCTGGTCGCGCCGGCACACCCCCGGCGGATCATCGGGCGGCAGCGCCGCGGCGGTGGCCGCGGGCCTGGTCACCGC
>NZ_DASUHS010000108.1:0-5026 GCF_036273375.1 Mycobacterium sp.
GGCTAGCTACAACGGGATGATCTTCATCAATATGGACCCGGCCGCCGAGCCGCTGGAACAATTCCTGGGCGACTTCGCGTACTACCTCGACTTCTACACGAAGCAGAGCTCCCATGGGCTCGAGGTTCGCGGACCTCAGCGCTGGCGAATCAACGCGAATTGGAAGATCGGCGCGGAGAATTTTGCCGGCGACATGTACCACACGCCACAGACGCATAGGTCGGTCGTGGAGATTGGCTTGTTCCGCGAGCCGAAGGCCGCAAAACGCAAGGATGGTGCCACCTATTGGGCGCACAAGGGAGGCGGCACCACTTACAAGCTTCCCCCGGGCGGCTTCGAAGACCGTATGCGCTACGTTGGCTACCCGCCCGCGATGATCGAACAGATCAAGCAGGTTTGGTCGCCACAGCAGCAACGGCTCGTCGGCGACGACGGCTTCATGATCTCGGCGGCCTCCTGCTTTCCGAACCTTAGCTTCGTACACAATTGGCCCAAGGTCGAAGAAGGCGAGGACGTGCTGCCATTCATTTCCATCCGGACATGGCAGCCGATCAGCGAGAACGAGACCGAGGTGTATTCGTGGTTCGCGGTGGATTCGTCGGCACCCGAGGAATACAAGAAGAATTCCTACAGGGCGTACCTGATGTGCTTCGGCTCGACGGGAATGTTCGAACAAGACGACGTCGAAAACTGGGTGTCGCTGACCAACACTGCCGGCGGATCGATGGCCCGCCGACTCCTGCTCAACAGCAGGATGGGCTTGCTCGACGATGACAGCCCGGTCGTCGATGTCCTGTCCGCCGACCGATTCCATGGGCCAGGAGCCGCGCGCGTTGGTTATAACGAGAACAACCAGCGTGAATTGCTCAAGCTGTGGGCCGACTATCTCGAGATGCCGCCGCTCAAGGCGGATCCGACTGCGGTCGGGACCTCCCCTACCAACAGCGTTCGATCCACTGGTACAGACGACCATATTGGGTCCGGTTGGCACCATCGATCAGAAGGCGCCCCAGCATGACCAGCACCAAACCTGGCCAGCCCGCAGGTTACAGCCGCGCCGGCGCCGGCGGTAGCTACTCCGAACAGGCCGTGCTGGGCGCTGGCGCACCGCGGCAGCAACGCGTGGGCAAGCCTCTCGCGTTCGCAGACGAACGCCACCTGATGGCCCACCATTTCCTCGTCGAGGAGGCGTACCTGCTCGACGCCCAAGACTACGAAACCTGGCTCGACACACTGACTTCCGACATTCACTACGTCATGCCGGTCAAGGTGACTACCGCGCTGGGCGCGGGCTTCGACACCTCCCCCGGCATGGCGCATTTCGACGAGAACAAATACTCGCTGAGTCGACGAGTTGCGCGTTTCCTGACCGAACACGCCTGGACCGAGGATCCGCCGTCTCGACTGCGGCACTACGTCACCAACGTACGTACCTTCGCATCCGAAGACGACGACCATTTGATCGTCGAGTCCGCCGAACTGCTCTTCCGGAGTCGAGGCGATGTGACCGACGCAGCACTGATCTCGTGCGGCCGCGAAGATCTTTTGCGGCGAGAGACCCAGCGTTGGAAGCTAGCGCGGCGGATCATCTCGGTCGACGAGTCAGTACTGCGAGTGCAGAACCTGGCGGTGTTCCTGTGACAGCCGAATTGGACGGCGAGCGCGAACACCCGCAAACCGCACGGCGGGCGGCGGCCGAACCCCCCAACCTGCTCGCCCAAGCCGTTGGCGAAGCCATAACCGTCGCAAACGAATTCACCGAGGTCATCGTCCAACGAGCCGAGACCCGCAATGGGACACGCCTGTTGATCTCCTCGCCCAGGTCGGGCCGGTGGATCACCCTGGATGCCCTCGAGGTCGAGGCGCTGGCATGGCAGAACACCCGCACGCTGGCTGCGATGGTTGGAAACATCTACGCGCCGCTGGTTCCCGATGAGGCCGAACCGTCATGACCAGCTGGCTGCATGGCAAAAGAGCACTGATCGTCGGTGCCGGCTCTGGTATTGGGCGCGCGGTCGTGGACGCGTTCCGCGCGGAAGGGGCGCAGGCGGCGGTGTTGGAGAAGGATCCAGCCAAGTGCGAGTCGCTCCGTAAAGAACATCCCGATATTCCGGTGATCGAAGGCGACGCAACAACGCGGGAGGCAAATGAGCGCGCGGTCGCGCTGGCCGTCGAGGTGTTCGGTGGGCTGGACACCCTGGTCAATTGCGTTGGCATCTTTGATTTCTATCAGGGAATCAACGACATTGATGCCGATCGCCTCAATGCCGCATTCGACGAAATGTTCCGTGTCAATGTTTTGAGTCATCTGCACTCGGTGAAGGCGGCGGTTCCGGCGCTTCGCTCGCAACGGGGCTCGTCGATTGTTCTCGCAGAGTCCGCGTCGTCGTTTTATCCGGGTCGCGGTGGGGTTCTATACGTGGCGTCGAAGTTTGCCGTCCGCGGTCTGGTGGCGGCACTGGCGCATGACCTCGCCCCGGAGATCAGGGTCAATGGTGTCGCGCCCGGCGGCACAGTCAACACCGACTTGCGTGGCCTAAAAAGTTTGGGGTTCAACGCAACACGGCTCGATGATACGCCCAACAGGGTCCGCGATCTCGCCGCGCGCACACCACTGAACGTCGCGCTGTCCGGCGCGGATCACGCGTGGAGCTTCGTGTTTTTCGCATCGGACCGGTCGAGGGGCATCACTGCAGGAACCACCCATTCCGACGGCGGATTCGGTATCGCGGCACCGAAGATGGCGCGGCCGAACTAAGGACAGCCGAGGTACTACTGCTCAATCGCCGAGAGAGGAAGGGGAAACGAACATGGCAAGGGTCACAGCTGATTTGGGAGCATGCCAGGGCTACACCAATTGTGTCATGGCTGCTGGCGACTACTTTGACATCAGCGATGACGGCGTGGTTGTGCTGCTCAACACGGATGTTCCCGAATCCGAGCGCGCCCGGGTGGAAGAGGCCGCGCGCAGCTGCCCGGTCTCTGCACTGCGAGTGGAAGAGTGAGGACCGAATCAACAGTAATCGTCGGTGCATCCGTCGGTGGCGTGCACACGGCGCGGGCACTGCGAATGGCCGGCTACAGCGGACGGATCGTCCTGGTCGGCGACGAACCTATCCTGCCCTACGACAAGCCGCCCCTGTCCAAAAGCATTCTAGCCGGCACCCAGTCGTCCAACGACATCTCGCTGCTGACCCGCGCTCAATCCGAGGAACTCGGGATTGAGTTGAGTTTGGGCAACGCGGCCACACGACTTCACGTTGCTGACCAACAAGTCGAACTCGATGACGGCGGCCGAATCTCCTACCAACATTTGGTTGTGTCCACCGGTGCCCGGGCGCGCCCATCGCCGTGGGGGAAGCCGGACGGAGTCCACGTGGTTCGTACCCTGGAGGACTCGCACCGGCTTCGTCAGGACCTGGAGCACGGTGGACGCCTTCTAGTTGTTGGTGGCGGCTTTATCGGCGCAGAGACGGCGGCGACCGCCCGCCGCATGGACCTAGCGGTATCCATCGTCGAACCCAATCGTGTGCCAATGGAACGGGTGCTTGGCCACGAGATCGGCGAACGGTTTCTCCGACTCCACCAACGACACGGCGTCGAAACGGTTTTCGGTGTCGAGGTGCAAGAGCTTCGCGGCCGGCGCGGCAACTTCCAATTGCGCCTGACCGATGGACGAAGACTGGACAGCGACTATATTGTCCTCGGCATCGGAGCGATTCCCAACGACCAGTGGCTGGCATCCTCTGGCGTGCAAATCGATAACGGCGTGGTTTGCGACAAGCATCTGCGCGCGGTCGGTGCACCCAACATCTACGCCGTCGGCGACGTCGCCAGGTGGCAGAATCCACGCCGGAAACAGCTAACCCGTATGGAACACTGGACCAACGCTATCGAACAATCCGCAGTGGTTGCGCACAACATTACCTATCCCGAGGATCTCACCGCCCACGCTGCCGTCGAGTACGTATGGAGTGATCAGTACGATTGGAAGATTCAGGTGGTGGGCATACCGGGCATCACCGAATTGCGTGGGTTAGAGATCGTCGAAGACACCACAACCGGGCAGTTCGCCGCCCTATATAGCTCCGACGACCAGACGTTAAGCGGGTTGGTCGTGGTCAACTGGCCTCGTGCCCTCGTCGAAGGCCGCCGAGCCCTCGACAACGACACGCCATATCCCGAATTCAAGCAGCGCCTTGAACGTTTGGCGACGGCGGCGCAGCATCGAACCAAAGAAGGTGTCGGACCGTGACATCTCCGAGTCTGGATGAGAAGCGTGACTTGGTCGCCCAGGCTTGCCGGGTCGCAGCCGCCCGCAAACTGGTCGACGGCATTCTCGGCCACATTAGTCTGCGCATCGACGAGGATCATCTCCTGATTCGCTGCCGAAGCGACTCCGACACTGGTGTCGCGTTCACCCGCGGCTCCGACATCCGGCTTATCCGATTCGACGGAAGCGCTGGTGCCCCCGACGAACTCGATGGCTATCGAGTTCCCAACGAACTGCCCATCCACGTGGAGGCGATGCGCGCAAACCCTGACCATCTGGCGATTGCGCATTTGCATCCTCCAGCAGTCGTCGCAGCAGATCTGGCAGGTATCAAAATCCGACCGATATACGGTGCCTATGACATCCCGGGCGCCTGGCTCGCACGCCGCGGTGTGCCCGTCTACGAACGTGCCGTGTTGATCCGCAGTCCTGAATTGGGAAAGGAAATGGTCGCCGCAATGAGAGGCCAGCCCATTGTGATCTGTCGCGGGCACGGAATTACCAGTGCAGCGGCGTCGGTCCAAGAGGCGGTGCTGCAGGCCATCCGACTCGACGAGCTCGCGCGCATGTCGCTGAAGGTCGTCGCCGCCGGCGGTTCGCTTTGCGACCTTGATGAGGACGACTGGGACGATCTCCCCGATTTGGGGCCAAATTTCATCACCGCTGCCGCTTGGAGGTTCGAGGTCGCACGCGCTGCGGTCTGTTAGCCGCTTCAATACTATCCGAGCTGATCACCGATCCGCGCTGCTGTGT
>NZ_DASUHS010000109.1:0-8092 GCF_036273375.1 Mycobacterium sp.
CGTGCGCTGCGCCAACGTCAACTCCATCATCCCGCGGTAGCTCAGCACGCCCCTTTCGGGCCTCAACGACACGCACCAGGCGGGCAATCTCAAATGAGGCAACGAAAGGGCTAACCGGGCATCTTTAGTGAGTCAACGCGATGCCCTCCAATCCGGAACTCTTGTGGCGCCTGTGACTTAGAGGCCGGCGAAGCGCTCCTTGACCGTCTCGGTGCTGAGTCCGTAGTCGGCCAGCGAGTAGGTGTGTTTCGGCGCGCGCTCGCCCGACTGGCTGTCGGCGTGGGCCTTTTCCATCGCGGCTGTGGCCTCATCGGTCAGCGCCATCCCGAAGTGCCGGTAGATGTCGGCCACGGTGCCCATCGGGTCGGCGATCAATTCCTTGTAGTCGACGTCATAGAACTGCGACGGACTGTATTTGGCCCGCGCCGTGTTGAACCGCTCCAGTCCCCGCGACCAGGTTTCCATTGCGTCAGCACCGATTTGGGCCCCGGTGAACGACGTCGACCACCCCTCGGCGGTGTGCTGCGCCAGCGAGCACATCGAGGCCATGATCGTTTCGACCGGACGATGAGTCTGGATCACCAACGCGTCGGGATAGGTCGCCATCAACGCCTCCAACGCGAACAGGTGGCTGGGATTCTTGAGCACCCACCGCTTGTCGGCGTCGTTGAGCCCGATCAGCTGAAGGTTGCGGCGGTGCCGCTGATATGACGGCGTCCAGTCCTGCTCCGAAAGCCACCGCGCGTAACTCGGCAGGTGCGCCAGCGTTTCGTAGGACACCGAATGCAGCGACTGCCGCAGCAGCTGCCAGCACTCCTCCAGCTCATATGCGGCCATGAAATGCAGCCCGGTGTAGCCGGGGTTTTCCTGGTGGTGTTGGGTGAACTGCGCGTCGAGCTGGCGATAGAGCGGGTGTGATTCCCAGGTGTCGCGCGGTGGGCGCGGTTGTGGGAATTCGGCCAGCCACATGTGCAGGCCCTGATGCGCGGGATCGGCGCCCAGGAGCCGGTGCAGCGCAGTGGTTCCGGTGCGCACCAGGCCGGTGACGAATATGGGGCGTTCGATGGCGACGTCGGCGCATCGCGGGTACTGCTTCCAGGCGGACTCGGACAGCAGTCGCGCAACCAGCGCACCCCGCAGGAAGAAGCGATTCATCTTGCTGCCCAACACCGTAAGCCCGGCTTCGGTCCGGTAGGAGTCCAGCAGGACTTGCAACGCTTCGCGGTAGTTGTCATCGTCTACGCCGAAGTCGTCGAGCCCCGTCAGCTTGGTGGCGGATGCATGCAGCTCGTCGACGGTCCCGATATCGGTGCGGTCGGACATCAGACGTGATACTCCCCGCAGTTGACGTCCAGGGTCTGCCCGGTGATGCCGCTGGAGAGATCGCTGGCCAGGAACAGAATGGCCGACGCCACTTCTTCCTCGGTGGGCAAGCGCTTGAGGTCGGAGTTCGCCGCGGTGGCCGCATAGATCTCGTCGACGGTGGTGCCGTACTTGCCAGCCTGATGTTCGAAGTAGGCCTGCAATGTGTCGCCCCAGATGTATCCGGGTGCAACGGAATTGACCCGGATGCCCTTATCGCCGAGCTCGGTGGCCAGCGATTGGGACATGGAAAGCAGCGCGGACTTGGCCATCTTGTATGCGCCGTATTTCGCCTGCGAGTGGCGCAGCACCATGGAGTTGACGTTGACGATCGATCCGTGCGACGTCTCCAGCGCCGGCGTGAAGGCCTGAATCAGCCGCAGCGCGCCCAGCGCACTGAGTTCGATCGCGTCGCGGATGTGCTGAAAACTGGTGCCGGCCAACGGCTTCATCGACGGCACCCGGAACGCGTTGTTGATCAGCACGTCGACCTTGCCGTAGGTGGCCATGGTCGTCTCGACCAGGTAGGCGACCTCGTCGTCGTCGGTGATGTCCGTGCGCACCGCCAAGGCCTTGCGGCCGGAGTCGTTGACTCGCTTGGCGACCTCGTCCAGCCGTTCGACGGTACGGGCCGCCAGTACCAAATCGGCACCGCTGTCGGCACATCGGTGAGCCAGCGTGGTACCGAGACCCGGACCGACGCCACTGATGATCACTACCTTGTCGTTGAGCATGCCTGACATCGTCACCCCAGCATCCTTGCCGCAATTTGTTGTTGGCGCAAGGTGATTCGCGCGCACCATTCGTCGTCGGAAATCTTGTTGTGCTCGAAGTACGGCAGCGTGGTCGGTATCGCGTCGATGTCGACCAACTCGACGGTGGGGCCGTCGGCTTCGGTGAGTTGACGCGACACCCGCTGCCAGCGGAACTGCAGGATGCCCTTGCGATGACCGAGGGTTTCGACCCAGTTGGTCACGCCCGGGTTGTGGTCGGCGACGACGATGCGCACCTTGCCGTCCGGATCCGCCTGTGCCTGAGTGTTGTTCAAAGAAGTCTGATGGTTGATGTAGTCCAGCGAGATGTACCACAGGCTGCCCAACTGGAAGCCGAGGTAGGGCGCGTCGGTGACCGGGATGGTGATCACCAGCGCCTGGTCGGGCCGCAGCTCGTAGTGCCCCACCGACGAGTACTGGGTCGCCAGTCCGCCGGGCGTCAGCCGGGGCGCGACCATCGTGTTCACCGGAATGTTGAAGTAGAACCACTGCGGAAACTGCAGCCACGTCTTCACCCGGTTCACGAGTTGCTTTCCGGCTGTGGCATAACGCTTTTCGATCGTTTCGCGGGTCAGGGGCGGCGGCGCGGTGCCCGCGGTGTCCAGTCGGGAGATGGCCAGCGTGCCGCGCTGCGCCGCCCAGTCGCCGTATACCTCGCGGATGACCAGTTGCCCGGGACTCGTCGGCCGGACCCGCCACTCGAAGGTGCCATCGGGTGCGATCTGCAGTTCCCGGTCGTCGAATGCGGCCTGGCTGGCCGGGACGTTGTCGTCGGTGTACTCGCCGCCCAGGAGCTGGAAACTCAGGTCGGTGGTGCTGCCGCGCCGGCCGGTGACGACGTAATCGTGATTGGCGTGCACCCGCGTGCCGAAGTACAGCGTGTCGGGGTTGTCCAGGCCCATCTTGGTGAACGGCCCGGTGCCCGATTGCAGGAACGGATGGTCGCGGTCGTAGTCGAACGAGAGGTGCATACAGCCGGCGATGCAGCCGGCCAGATACTGCAGCCCTTCCAGCAGGTCGGCTTCGGTCTCGATGTGGGGCGCCGCGGCCACCAATTTTTCGGACTCGGCGATGGCTTCGGTGAGGGAATCAGAGAACACGCCTAGACGCTAGAACGTGTTCTACTTTTTCGTCAATGGCGAACGTTCCCGCGCGTCGGCCGCAGCGTTCAAAGACGAGGCCGACTCACTAGGGTGGGCACGAGTGGGAAAGGTCGATCAGGTGCTGGCGGACATCGGGGTGCCGATTCAGGTAGTCGATGACGTTGCCATTGCCGCCCTCGGCCTGAGACCTTTGCTGCAGTTGCTGGTGGAGGTCCGGGTGCTTCTGCAGGTACGAGTCGATCGATGAACCCACGTCCTGATTGCACTGCGGATCCGCGTTGGCTATGCCCGCCACGGGCAGTGCGATCACCATTGCGGCGGTAGCGGTCATCAACCCTCCGGCGAGCAGGCCGTACAGCCCACGACGACGAACGCCGACTGTGTTCGATGTGCTCATGCGCGCCAGGCTACTCGCAATACCTTTGCGCCGCCTGTGCGTTCCGTAGCCGCAGCGCAGGTCAACGCTGGGCCGCGGCGCCGCTTTCCTGCTCGCGCTTGATCTCGAGCGCGATGTCGATGAGCTGGTCTTCCTGGCCGCCGATGAGTTTGCGCAGACCGGCGCGGTGCAGCAGCTCATGCGCCGGGACGCCGTAGCGCTCACCCTGGCGGATGGCGTGCTTCAGGAAGCTCGAGTACACCCCGGAATAGCCCATGATCAAGGCGTTGCGGTCGAGCAGGCACTCGGCGGGCATGGCCGGGGCGACCACCTCTTCGGCGGCGTCGGCGATGTCGAAGAAGTCGATCCCCGTCTTCACGCCGATCTTGTCGAACACGCCGATCAGCGCCTCGACTGGCGCATTGCCGGCCCCGGCGCCGAACCGCCGGCAGGAACCGTCGATCTGCTTGGCGCCCGCCCGGACGGCCTCCACGGAGTTCGCCACGCCCAGGCCGAGGTTTTCGTGGCCGTGAAAACCGACCTGGGCGTCGCCGCCGAGCTCGGCGACCAGTGCGGCGACCCGGTCACGCACGCCCTCGAGCACCAGCGCTCCGGCCGAATCGACCACGTAGACGCACTGGCACCCCGCGTCGGCCATGATGCGGGCCTGGGCGGCCAGCTTCTCGGGCGAGATGGTGTGGCTCATCATCAGGAATCCGACGGTCTCCAGGCCGAGTTCGCGGGCCAGGCCGAAGTGCTGGATCGACACGTCGGCCTCGGTGCAGTGCGTGGCGATCCGGCAGATCGAGCCGCCGTTGTTCTGGGCCTCTTTGATGTCTTCCTTGGTGCCGACGCCGGGCAGCATCAAGAAGGCGATCTTCGCCTCTGTGGCGGTCTGGGCGGCGAGCTTGATCAGCTCCTGCTCGGGGGTCTTGGAGAACCCATAGTTGAAGCTCGAGCCGCCCAGGCCGTCGCCGTGGGTGACCTCGATGACGGGAACTCCCGCGGCGTCCAGGGCGGCCACGATGGCGCCGACCTCGTCGGTGGTGAACTGGTGACGCTTATGGTGGGAGCCGTCGCGCAGCGACGTATCGGTCATCCGGACGTCCCAGACCGGGTTGAAGAAAATCTCCTGGGTGCTCATGATTGCGCTCCTCCGGCCGTCGCGCTCAAGGATTCCTTGGCGATCTCCTCGCCGACCTTGGTCGCCGCGGCGGTCATGATGTCGAGATTTCCAGCGTAGGGCGGCAGGTAGTCGCCCGCACCCTCCACTTCGACGAACGTGGTGACCAGCGCCTGGCCGCCGGAGTGGATCGACGGGTCGTCGAATTGTGGCTCGTTGAGCAGCCGGTATCCCGGCACGTAAGTCGCCACCTCGGCCACCACGTCGTGAATCGACTTGGCGATCGCGTCCCGGTCGGCGTCCTCCGGGATGGCGCAGAAGATGGTGTCACGCATGATCATCGGCGGGTCGGCCGGGTTCAGGATGATGATCGCCTTGCCGCGCTTGGCGCCCCCGATGGTCTCGACGCCCCTACTGGTGGTCTTGGTGAATTCATCGATGTTGGCGCGGGTGCCGGGACCGGCCGAGAGTGACGCGACCGAGGCAACGATCTCGGCGTAGGGCACCCCGCCGATGTCGGCGACGGCACGCGACACGGCGTACACGATCGGGATGGTCGCCTGCCCGCCGCAGGTGATCATGTTGACGTTCGGTGCGTCCAGGTGCTGGCGCAGATTGGCCGGTGGGATCACCGCGGGGCCCACCGCGGCCGGCGTCAGGTCGATGGCGCGGATCCCGGCGGCCTCGTACTTGGGTGCGGCGTCGCGGTGTACATAGGCGCTGGTCGCTTCGAACACCAGGTCGGGCTTCTCCGATTGCGCCAACAGCCAGTCGACGCCCTCGTGGGTGGTCTCCAAACCCAGCTTGCGGGCCCGGGCCAAGCCCTCGCTCTCCGGGTCGATGCCCACCATCCAGCGGGGTTCCAGCCAGTCCGATCGCAGCAGCTTATAGAGCAGGTCAGTGCTGATATTCCCCGACCCGACAATGGCCACAGTCGCCTTAGTCGGCATGATGCTCCTTTTCGAAGCTTTTGAGATTTAAGTTAGACGATTTAATTTCGAGCCTATTCGAACGACAGGCGGACCGAACCGAGGCCCGCGAAATCGGCGACGAAGTTGTCGCCGGGATGCGCATCGATCGCCCGTGTGCACGACCCGGGCAGCACTACGTCACCCTTGCGCAACCGAACGCCGAAGCTTTCCACCTTCCGGGCCAGCCATGCCACGGCTGTCACCGGATTTCCCAACACGGCGTCGCTGCGACCCTCGGCGATCACCTCGCCGTCGCAGGTCAGCACCGCGTCGATCGCCTTGACGTCAAGGCCGGCCGGCGACACCCGGGCCTTACCCAGCACGTAACCCGCCGACGAGGCATTGTCGGCGATGGTGTCACACAACCCGATCTTCCAGTCGGTGATCCGGGTGTCGATCAACTCAATCGATGGCACCAGGGCTTCGGTGGCGGCCAGCACGTCGTCCTCGGTGCACCCGGCGCCCGGCAGGTCGGCGGACAGGATGAACCCGACCTCGACCTCCACCCGCGGGTACAGGTAGCGGTTCGCCTTGACCGGGGTGTCCTCGAACAGCTGCATCTCGTCGAGCAAATGGCCGTAGTCCGGCTCGTCGACCCCCATCATCTGCTGCATCGCCTTACTGGACAGACCAACCTTGTGCCCCAGCACGCGGGCGCCCTCGGCGACTCTCTGGCGGATGTTGATCAGCTGTATCTCATAGGCATCGACGACGTCGATGTCGGGATACGCGGCGGTCAGCGGGGTGATCGGCTCGCCGCTCCGCTCGGCTTGCGCCAAGTCGGCAGCCAGCTCGTCGCGTGTGGCAACACTGAGCATTTTTCCAAGTCTCCTCGTACGGTCGACCGGGCCAGTAGCGGTCGCCCTGGGCAATTCTATAACGTGTTCTACATGTCAGCGCAGGAGTACGACGTCGTCGTGGTCGGAAGCGGCGGAGCCGGCATGGTAGCCGCCCTTACCGCCGCTCACCGGGGTCTTTCCACCATAGTCATCGAGAAGGCCTCCCACTTCGGCGGCTCTACGGCACGCTCAGGCGGCGGCGTTTGGATCCCAAATAACGAAGTACTCAAGCGGGACGGGGTCCGCGACACGGCCGAGGCCGCACGTACCTATCTGCACGGGATCATCGGCGACGTCGTCGAGCCCGAACGCATCGATACCTACCTCGAGCGCGGCCCCGAGATGCTGTCGTTTGTGCTCAAGCACACCCCGCTGAAGATGTGCTGGGTACCGCGGTACTCCGACTACTACCCCGAGTCACCGGGCGGTCGCGCGGAGGGCCGATCGATCGAGCCGAAGCCGTTCGACGCCCGCAAGCTCGGCGCCGATGAATCCGGCCTAGAGCCGGCGTACGGCAAGGTCCCGCTGAACGTCGTGGTGATGCAACAGGATTACGTGCGGCTCAACCAGCTCAAGCGGCACCCGCGCGGCGTGCTGCGCAGCCTGAAGGTCGGGGCACGCACCATGTGGGCCAAGGCGACCGGCAAGAACCTCGTCGGCATGGGCCGGGCATTGATCGGACCGCTGCGAATCGGGCTGCAGCGGGCCGGGGTGCCGGTAGTGCTCAACACCGCGCTCACCGACCTCTACGTGGAAGACGGTGCGGTGCGCGGAGTCTACGTGCGCGGCGCCGGCGACGCCGAATCCAATGAGCCGCAGCTGATCCGGGTCCGGCGTGGTGTGATCCTGGCGTCGGGTGGGTTCGAGCACAACGAACAGATGCGGGTGAAATACCAGCGCGCACCGATCACCACCGAGTGGACCGTCGGTGCGGTGGCCAACACCGGCGACGGAATCCTGGCGGGCGAAAAGCTCGGCGCAGCATTGGACATCATGGAAGACGCGTGGTGGGGTCCGACCGTCCCGCTGGTGGGCGCGCCCTGGTTCGCGTTGTCCGAGCGCAACTCGCCGGGCTCGATCATCGTCAACATGTCGGGCAAGCGATTCATGAACGAATCGATGCCCTACGTCGAAGCCTGCCATCACATGTATGGCGGCCAATATGGACAGGGACCCGGGCCTGGCGAGAACATACCCGCGTGGCTGGTGTTCGACCAGCAGTACCGGGACCGGTACATCTTCGCGGGACTGCAGCCCGGACAACGCATTCCGCGCAAGTGGATGGACTCCGGTGTCATCCTCCAAGCCGACACGCTCGAGGAGCTGGCCACCAAGGCCGGCCTTCCGGTGGCCGAGTTCACCTCGACCGTGGCGCGGTTCAACGGCTTTGCCCGGTCGGGTGTCGACGAGGACTACCACCGCGGAGAGAGCGCCTACGACAATTACTACGGCGACCCCACCAACAAGCCCAATCCAAACCTCGGCGAGCTCACCCGTGCACCGTATTACGCCGCCAAGATGGTGCCCGGGGATCTGGGGACCAAG
>NZ_DASUHS010000110.1:0-42087 GCF_036273375.1 Mycobacterium sp.
TACTTCTCCGGCGCCAAGCTGCAATGGATTCTGGAGAACGTCGACGGTGTGCGTCAGGCCGCCGAAAGCGGCGACGCGTTGTTCGGCACCCCCGACACCTGGGTGTTGTGGAACCTGACCGGCGGGCCTCGGGGCGGCGTACACGCCACCGATGTGACCAACGCGAGCCGGACCATGCTGATGAACCTGGAGACCCTGGACTGGGACGACGAGCTGCTGAGGCTCTTCTCCATTCCTCGTGCGATGCTGCCGACGATCGGTCCGTCATCGTCGCCGCAGCCCTACGGCGTGACCTCGGAGGCGGGACCGGCCGGTGGCGAGGTATCGATCACCGGGATGCTTGGTGATCAGCACGCGGCGATGGTGGGCCAGGTGTGTCTGTCCGAGGGGCAAGCCAAAAACACCTACGGCACCGGGAATTTCCTGCTGCTCAACACCGGTGAGGCGATCGTGCGGTCCGACAACGGGTTGTTGACCACCGTCTGCTATCAGTTCGGTGATGCCAAACCTGTGTACGCGCTCGAGGGTTCGATCGCGGTGACCGGTGCGGCCGTGCAGTGGCTGCGCGATCAGCTGGGCATCATCAGCGGTGCCGCGCAAAGCGAATCGCTGGCACGCCAGGTCGACGACAACGGTGGAGTCTATTTCGTCCCCGCGTTTTCCGGATTGTTTGCGCCCTACTGGCGATCCGATGCGCGCGGCGCGATCGTCGGGCTGTCGCGGTTCAACACGAACGCACATCTGGCGCGCGCAACGCTGGAGGCGATCTGCTACCAGAGTCGCGACGTGGTGGATGCCATGGCGGCGGATTCCGGTGTGCGCCTTGAGGTCTTGAAGGTCGACGGCGGCATCACCGGCAACGATCTGTGCATGCAGATTCAGGCTGACGTACTGGGGGTGGACGTGATCCGGCCGGTGGTCGCGGAGACGACCGCGCTCGGCGCCGCCTACGCCGCCGGTCTGGCGGTGGGGTTCTGGGCCGATCCGGCGGACCTGCGTGCCAACTGGCAAGAGGGTAAGCGGTGGGCGCCGGCCTGGAACGACGAGCAGCGCGCCGCGGGATACGCGGGCTGGCGAAAAGCCGTGCAGCGGACCCTGGATTGGGTCTCCGTAACCTAGTGGGTCACGTGACGTCACCTCATCCAGGGCCCGCCGAAGGCACTCAGTCTTCGCCGAGAATGCCGTAGATTTCCCGTCGCGCATTGTTGAGGATGTCGACGATGCGCTGCTGCTGTTCGGCGGAAGCGGTGTGGGCCGACTGCCCGACCGCGCCGAACAATTGACCAATGGCCGCCCGCAGATTCATGTGACCGGGGTCGGCGCCTTCGGTGATCTCGTCCCACGGCGCGGTCTCGATCTTTTCGGCCGCGGCGCGGCCCTGTTCGGTCAGCTCGAAAAGCTTCTTGCTGCCTTCGGTTTCGCTCGCGGTGATCAGGCCTTCGTCGTCGAGCAGCTGCAGCGTCGGGTACACCGAACCGGGGCTCGGCTTCCAGAGTCCGTTGCTGCGTTCGGCGATCTGCTGGATCATCTCGTACCCGTGCATCGGCCGCTCAACAAGCAGCTTCAGGATGGCCGCTCGCACGTCGCCGCGCTTGCCGCGACCCGGGCCGCCGCGGCGCCATCCGCCGCGCCGGCCACCGGGGCCGAAGCCGAAGCCGGGACCGAACCCCGGCCCGAACCCGGGTCCGAAGCCGAGCGGGCCGTCGTGGCCGCCGGCATGATCGCGCAGATGCTCGCGGAAGTCCCGTCGGGCCTGGCGCCGTGCCTCGTGCAGGGCGCGCCGGTCAACCGGGCCGGGGCCGAAGCCGAAACCAGGCCGGCCGGCGAAAGGTCCGTCGGGGGGAGTGAATGGGTTGCTCATTTTCTGTCCTTACGTTTGTGGGTAGCGCACCGGTCGTGCGCTACGAAACATCACGATATATCGGAATCGAACGCGATGCAACGGAAAATGTCGGTAAAATTCTGTCGACGGCGCCTGACCTGGGAAATCTGAGCCGTATCGGCCGGCGATCCGTCCGGCGGCGCGGTTTGCATGGGACAGGCGACGGGTAGGAACTACCGAGATGGATGCTGACAACAACCTGACGGTCGATAGCGGTAGCGGCGGCGCGACCGCAGTCGGGCGACCCGATGGTGTTCGGCGCCGCAACACCCGGCCGTGGATCAACTGGGGACTGGCGCTGGCGACGGTGCCCGCCGCCGCAATCGTGATGCTCTTTGCGCTCGGCGCCATAATGAGCACCGACGGCTGCAGCGATCGCAGCTGTCCCAACCTGGGCCACGGCGGGATAAACTTCGGCGTCGCGTTCTACGGCGCGCCCGCGGTCGCCGTCGTGGTCATCATCATCTCGTTTTTCACCGCCAAACGCCGCGGCGGTATCGCGGTTCCGCTGTGCGGATGGGCGCTGTTGGTTGCCGACGTCGCACTCATGGCGGCGAGTGTGGCCGGCTAATGCGGCAGTGAGAAACCGTCCGGCGTATCGCTGTCTCCCGGGCCGGATCGACCGGGTTGCGGTCCCGGCCATCCCATGGCTTGTGGTGGCGGTTGCGGTACCGCACCTGGCGGCGGGCTGGGCCAGGCCCGGGTGCCCTGGTATGCAGCGCGGGGCGGTGGCCACGGCGCCGGCCCCATCGGCGGCTGCCCCGGCGCGGGCATGACCGGCCGCAGCCGGGCGAGTTCGCGGCGGTGCCGCTCGGCGAGGACCGCGGCGAGTACCAGTTCAGGCGGAGCGCCGGGCGGCGGCGGTGGTGCGATGCGGGCCACCACGTCGCCGGCGATCCGGTAGGCCATCTGCAGGCGCAGCTGACGGTCGAGCTGTGTTGCCCTGGCAAGAAATTGACGCGCAACCTCGACCTGACCGCCGGACAGCCCCGAGAGCTGCAGCGACGATGCCCACCACGCCAGTGAGGGCGGCATCATCGGCGGGGGCCCGAGTCGAGGTCCGCGTTCGTTGACCACCACCGTGCCGGCGAAGATATCGCCGATCCGTTTGGCCTTGGGGGACAGGATGCTGCAGATGACGGCGGGGCTCCCGAACAGCATCCAGATCTCCACCAACGCCGCCAGGGCGCGAAACAACGCCTGACGGAAGCGTTCTGGGCCGCCGTCGTCGGACACGACACGCAGGCCCATCGCGATCTTGCCCACCGAGCGTCCCCGCGTTGCTGTTTCGAGAATCAAGGGATAGCCCACAATCACCAGCACCGTAAAGATCAGCAGGATCGCTTGAGACAGTGCGGTATCGAATTGAGTCAGGGTGGCAGCCCATAACATCAGGCCGAGCAGATAACAGACGACCATGACCGCGATATCGATCAGCGCGCTCAACGTCCGCACCGGCAGCTGGGCGATCTGCACATCGAGCACCACAGCGTCCCCGGTCACCACCTCCGACATAACTTCGAACGGTACAGGTTGGGTGCGTGTGGCCTGGCCGCGCTTTGCTACGCCGGCGGTGCGATTAGGCTGCCGAGGGTGGATGTCGATGCATTCGTGCTGGCCCATCGCCCTACCTGGGACCGCCTCGACAATTTGATAGGGCGGCGCCGGTCACTGTCGGGTGCGGAGATCGACGAACTCGTCGATCTCTACCAGCGGGTCTCCACCCACCTGTCGATGCTGCGCTCGACTTCGTCGGATTCCGTGTTGATCGGTCGGCTCTCGAGCCTGGTCGCGCGGGCCCGTTCCGCGGTGACCGGTGCCCATGCGCCACTGAGCAGTGCGGTCATTAGGTTCTGGACGGTGTCTTTCCCGGTCGTTGCTTACCGCACCTGGCGGTGGTGGCTGGGCACGGCGGCGGCGTTCTTTGCCGTGGTCGTGATCGTCGCGCTGTGGGTCGCCGGCAGCCCGGACGTGCAGTCCTTGATCGGAACACCCACTGACATCCAGCAATTGATCAACCACGACGTCGAGTCGTACTACAGCGAACATCCCGCCGCGGCGTTCGCGCTGAAGATCTGGGTGAACAACTCGTGGGTGTCCGCTCAATGCATCGCAATGTCGGTGGTGCTGGGGTTGCCGATCCCCCTGGTGCTGTTGGAGAATGCCGCCAACCTGGGCATCACTGCCGGCCTGATGTTTCCGGCCGGGAAGGGCGGCCTGCTGCTGGGTCTGCTTGCCCCGCACGGGTTATTGGAACTCACGGCGGTATTCCTCTCGGGCGCAACGGGAATGCGGCTGGGATGGTCGGTGATCTCGCCTGGGGACCGGCCCCGCGCCCAGGTGCTCGCCGAACAGGGCCGTGCCGTCGTCTCGGTCGCCGTGGGTCTGGTTGCGGTGCTCTTGGCCTCGGGGTTGATCGAAGCGCTGGTGACGCCGTCCCCGCTGCCGACCTTCGTGCGGGTAGGCATCGGCGTCATCGCCGAGGTGGGTTTCTTGTCCTACATCGTCTACTTCGGCCGCCGCGGTGTGAAGGCCGGCGAAAGCGGTGATATGGAAGAGTCGCCGGACTTCGTTCCGACTCTCTGAGCGGCCGTCGTTGACGGGCAGCCCCCCGGTGGCCGGCATCGCGTTGTAAAGCGTGATAGCGCCGACGCTAAAAGCTTGCCGATCGAATCTGGTTTCCTGCTCCGGTATCGGCGCGCGTGATCGACCTTCTACAGACGCCCGGTCGCCTTCATCGCCAGATAGTGATCGGCAAGGGCGGGTGCCAGTTCGGCGGGCGGGGCGGCGACGACTTCCACCCCGCTGCGACGCAGCCGCGTGGCGATCGCGCCGCGGTCATTGCGGGAGCGTTCGGCGGCCGCCGCGTCGTACACCGCCGCGGCATCCGAACGCCCCGCGGCCATCTGGTCGACGCGCGGGTCGGAGACCGCGGCCAGCAGCAGGTGATGTTTGGCCGACAGCTGCGGCAACACGGGCAACAGCCCCTCTTCGAGTGCGGCCGCATTGAGGTCGGTCAACAGCACCACCAGGGACCGCCTTCGGGCGCGCAATGCGATTGCGGAAACCATTGCCCGCCAGTCGGATTCGACCAAAGCCGGTTGCAGGGGCGCCATCGCGTCAACCAGCTGGGCCAGCAGTTCGGTGCGCGAGGCGCCGAACACGCCGGCCCGGCTCACCCGGTCGTGGGCGAGGAAGTCGACATGGTCCCCGGCCCGCGACGCCAGCGCCGCCAACAGCAGTGCCGCGTCCATCGACCAATCCAGCCGCGGCCAGCCCGCGGGATCGGACGCGGTCGGATCGACGCCGACCCGCCCCGCAGCCGTGCGGCCCGTGTCGAGCACGATCACCACCCGCCGGTCGCGTTCGGGCCGCCAGGTGCGCACCACCACATCGGCGCGACGCGCGGTGGCGCGCCAGTCGATCGAGCGCACGTCGTCGCCGACGACATACTCTCGCAGCGAGTCGAATTCGGTTCCCTGACCGCGTACCAGCGTGGGCAGCAGGCCGTCGATCTCCCGTAGCCTGGCGAGCCGCGACGGCAGGTGCTTGCGGGCCAGGAACGGGGGCAGCACCCGCAGCTGCCCCGGCACCGGTCGCGAACCCTGCCGTCCCGCCAGCCCCAGCGGGCCGATCGATCGGGCGGTCACCACCATCGCTCGCTGGTCGCCGCGGCGAACCGGGTGTAGGTGGGTCTGGACGTGCTGGTCTTGCCCGGCGGGGATGTCGATGGGATGAATGCGCGGCTGCGCCTGGGCGCTGGGCGGCCAGGCGTCGCGGATCTGGCCGCGGAATCGGCGCGGGCCGTCGTTGTGGATCGACAGCCCGCACTCCACCTGCTGCCCGAGCCGGGCCGAGCGATCCGGGGACCGCGCGTAGCGCAATTTGGCGGTGCTGGCCGCCAGTACGATGTCGAGGACCACCACGATTGCCAGCGCTATCAGCAGGACCACGAAAGTCGTTGCCGGCCAATGAGACAGCGCGATAGGCAGGACGCAGATCAGTGCGACCAGCCCGGCGCGTCCGGTCAGGATCACTAGCGGGGCACCGGAACCGACGCCAGAATCCCGTCGAGCACGCCGTCGGGTGTGGCCCCCTCGAGTTCGGCCTCGGGCCGCAACATCACCCGGTGCCGCAGTGTGGGGCGGGCCATGGCCTTCACGTCGTCGGGAGTGACGTAGTTGCGCCCGGACAGCCAGGACCAGGAGCGCGCCGTGGCCAGCAGGGCGGTCGCGCCGCGGGGGGACACACCGAGTTGCAGCGCGGGTGAGGAGCGGGTGGCCCCGACGATGTCGACGATGTAGCCCAGCACCTCGTCGGCAACCAGCACGTTTCGCACGGCGTCGCGACCGGCCGCCAGGTCGGCGGGCCCGGCCACCGGCTTGATCGCCGACAGATCGCGCGGGTCGAAGCCGTGTGCATGCCGGTGCAGGATGGCGATCTCGGCGTCCCGGGGCGGGAGCGTCACATTCAGTTTGAGCAAAAAGCGGTCCAGCTGGGCTTCGGGCAACTGGTAGGTGCCCTCGTATTCGACCGGGTTCTGGGTCGCGGCCACGATGAAGGGGTCGGGCAGCGGCTGCGGTTCGCCGTCGACGCTGACCTGACGCTCTTCCATCGCCTCGAGCAGCGCGGCCTGGGTCTTGGGCGGGGTCCGGTTGATCTCGTCGGCCAGCAGCAGGTTGGTGAACACCGGACCGGGCCGGAATACGAAGGCGGCGGTGCGCGCGTCGTACACCAGCGAGCCCGTCACGTCGCCAGGCATCAGATCGGGGGTGAACTGCACCCGCTTGAACTCCAACCGCAGCGCCGCGGACAGCGCCCGGACCAGTAGCGTCTTCGCCACTCCCGGAACGCCTTCCAACAGCACGTGGCCGCGGCATAGCAGCGCGATCACCAGGCCGCTGACCACGCCCTCCTGTCCGACGACAGCCTTGGCCAGCTCGCCGCGCAACGCCAGCAGCGCCTCGCGCGCCGATTCAGCGGTGGGGGATTGGGCGGTAGTGGGTTGTGTCACGGGTGTGCGACCTGCCTTTCGATTTCGTCGAGCGCACGGGCAAGTTGTAACAGGTCGTTGTCGGTCGTCGGGGGTGGACCGAACAGATGGTAGGAGACGAAGGCCGGATCGAATCCGATGCGCCCGGCCGCGGTGGTCACGACCGCCGTCGGCGAAGCGCCCGCACCCAGGCCGAGCCGCGGCAGCAGCCGTGCCAGGGTGGCGGCGCGCAATGCGGCGGCCGCGCGATCGCGTGCCCGTCGGGACCGGTACAGCCGGCCGCGGCCCTCGACGGTCTCCGACGCGCGCACTACCACCGGTAACTCCTCGGCCACCAGCGGTCCGGGCCGGCGGCCCTTCCACACGGCGACCAGCAGCACCACCAAGGCCAGTTGCCCGACGAGCCAGAGCACTTTGGGCGGAACCAGCTGTAAAAGCGTTGTCTTGGGCGAGGATTCACCCTCGACGTGGTGGGGTGCATACCAGATGAGCCGGGGCCGGTCGCCCGCGAGGTTCATCGCCAGCGCGGCGTTACCCGCTTGCAGCAGGCCGCCGTTGGTCATGAAGTCGGTGCTGCCGACGGCTGTGATGGTGCGTCCGTCGTCGCGGAAGCGGATCAACGCGCCGTCATAGCACTGGGTCATCGCGCGGCCGTCTTCGGACTCGTAGGTGTTGCTCGCCCCGAGCCGGACCGGACCGGAGCGAACAGCCTCGCGCAGTGTGCAATTCGGGTCGAGGTCAAAACCGTTGACGTGCGCGACACGCACGCCGGGCAGCAGCGCCTCGCGGGTCCGTGCCGTCGGTTCCACCAGCAGCAGGTCCGAATGGACGTTGTCCAGCCGGTCTAGGAGCGTGTCGGTGAGGTATTGGCTCTCGGCCACCAGGATCAGCGCGTCCGGGCGTGCCGCATGTTCGACGTCGGCGATGTTGTTGGCCACGACGACGTCGACTCCGGCGCGGCGCAGCAACTCCACCAGCGCGTGCGCACCGTCGGAGCTGGTAGACGCCGCGTCCATGCGGGCGCCGGGGCGCGGCGAGTTCAGATACGCGTCGACGCCCGCGATGACGGCGAGCACCAGCAGCGTGACGAGCACCCAACGCCAGGAGCGCCAGCGCCGCGGCGTGGCTTCGGGACCGGCGCCGGTGATCGTCGCCATCACCGCACCTGCGCCCATGACTCGGTTGCGGCGAGTTGGCCGGGCTGTAGCGGACCGCCCTGCCAGCGGGACCGCAAATGGTCGTCCAGGTCGGCGATCATCTGGTAGGCGGCCTGGGTTCCGGGTTGTTCGCCGTAGGTGACATCGTTGAAACCCATTGCCGCTTGCCTTAATTCGCCGCCCAGGTGCGGCAACGCGGCGCCGGCATCGCGGGCCAGCTCGTTGGCCGTCCGGCCGGGGGCCGGTGTCAGCACACCGGTTTCTTCGAGCTGGCGGGCGACGGCGCGCAGCCGGTGACGAATCGCCGCAGCCCAATCGCCCTCGGCCGCGAAGTTTTCGGCGGTCGCGCGATGCTGGGCGGCGGTCAGTTGGGCGGCTTCGAACAGTAAGTGGTCACCGCCGCGGCGGGTACGCATGGTGCGCCGCAGAATGTGTATGCCAACGATCACTGCGACGGCGAGCAGGATGAAAAGCACTGTCGCGGTGAGCCATCCACCCGGAACCGAGGAGATCTTCTGCAACAGGCGGTAAATCACATTGTAAATCCAGTTGATAAAGTGTTCCCCGGGGGAACCCTTCGAATAGATCGGTTTGTTGAGCTCGTCCTGCGCGGCGCGATGTGCGGCATCGCGGTCGATGTCGATGGAAGGCATCCTCAACTAGTCCTCGCTCGGCCCTTACAGGGGCCGTGTCAGCCAGAGGTTGTCGGTGGACGCGGCCGGGTAGGGCCCCTGGGCGGCTCCGCTTTGCAGCACCAGGTCGAATGCCTCGGCGCGCATCCGGCGGTCGGTGTACAGCAGGACGATGACGCCCGCGTTGAACGGCGCCGTGATGATCTCGCCAATCGCCGCCCCCACCGAGAGAACCGCCGTGCTGACCACGAACGCCGTGGCGGACGAGTTGATTTGGACAAACTGGCCGATGATGCTGAACGGCACCGCGACGGCGTTGGCCACGACGGACGTCACCAGCAACGCGAGCACCCGGATTCCCAGCACCCGCCAGAAGCCGTTGCGAACCAGCTTGAACGATCGGGTGATCGCGTCCATGACCGGCAGCCGCTCCAGCACGATCAGCACCGGGGCAAACAGCACAACCGTGTACAGGTAGACCAGCAACGCGAGGACGACCAGCACCAGCGGGATGCCCAACACCACGGCCGCCGCGGCGCTACCGATCGCCGCCAACACTCCGATGATCACGGCTACCAACCCGGCAAGGGCCGCCACCACGACGGCTTCCAGCAGGGCCAGGCCGAGCAGGGCAAGCAGTCGCCCACGGATCTTGATCCAGGTCTCGCCGATGGTGATGGGTGACCCGAACACCGCCCGCCCGACGATGACGGTGAGCATCCCGGACAAGAGCATGCCGCCCAGCCAGCTGACCAGGATGCCACCCACCAGCGATGCGGACCAGGCACCCAGGACCGTCGAGCTCAGTTCGCCGGGTCGATCGCTGGGGAACCTGTCGGCCGCGGCCAGGGGTCCGAAGAACGCGACCTTGGTGACGATCTGCATGATCACCACGACGATGGCGGTCAGGCCGAGCGTCGCTTTCGGGTTCGCCCGGACGTAGCCGACCGCGCCATTGAAGATGTCGCCCAGCGTCAGCGGCCGCAGCGGGATGATCCCTGGTTTGACGGCTCCGTAGCGCGGCGTGCCGAAGGACGGCGATCCGTAGCCCAACGCAGGCCCATATCCGGGCGGCGGCCCGTAGCCCGGCGGTGGTCCGTAGCCGGGCGGGGGCTGGTAGCCAGGCGGCGGGCCATACGCCGGCGGCGGACCATATGCCGGTGTTTGACCGTAAGCCGGGGGCGGGCCATACGCTGCGGGTGGGCCGTATTCAGGTTGTGGGCCGTATGCCGGTGGCGGACCAGCCGGATAACCAGGCGGCGGCGCGCTCACCGAACCCCGCGGCCTTCGCAGCCGGGCGCGTCGTTCGTCATGGGCTCCATCCTGTCGGCGGCCGGGGCATTTCACAATGTTGACCGCCCACCCGGCGCGTAGCGTCTCACACATGGCGGAACTCAAATCCCGGATCCGGACCGACCTGACCGCGGCGATGAAGGCCCAGGACAAGTTGCGAACGGCCACCCTGCGCATGGTGTTGGCTGCGATCCAAACCGAGGAAGTTTCCGGTAAGGAGGCCAAAGACCTCACTGACGAGGATGTCATCAAGGTGCTGGCCAGGGAATCCCGCAAGCGGAGCGAAGCCGCGGAGATCTACACCCAGAACGGGCGCGGGGAGCTCGCCGCCAACGAGCACGCCGAGGGGCGGATCATCGACGAGTACCTGCCCACCCCGCTCACCGAGGCCGAGGTGGCCGACGTTGCCGACACCGCGATCGCGCAGGTCGCCGAGGAAATCGGTCAGCGGCCGGGGATGAAACAGATGGGCATGGTGATGAAGGCCGCCACCGCGATCGCCGCCGGCAAGGCCGACGGCGCCCGCCTCTCTGCCGCCGTCAAAGAGCGGTTGTAGCCACGCGGGTCAGACGATCCGGCCGCAACGGCGCGGCGGCCAGCGCATCGGGCGAAACACGTTGCGCCGCAACAACCGGCAACAACGGGGACTCCATTACCAGCTGAAAGCACCGGCGCGCCGTTTGCGCTCGGAGCAGTCGGGTATTCCGTCATGCATGACGAATTTTGGCTACACTTTGATGACCGAGCAGAGTGGACCCAAAGACCTTGTCCGGTATGCGGTTTCGGCCGAAGAGCGGGGCTTCGACTTTCACGTGTGCAGCGACCACTTCTCGCCGTGGCTGACCTCGCAAGGACATGCTCCTAACGCCTGGGCGGTGCTGGGCGCGGTGGCGCAGGCCACCGAGCGGGTCGACCTCTACACCTATGTGACATGTCCGACGATGCGATATCACCCCGCGATCGTCGCCCAGCAGGCGGCCACCGTGCAGATCCTGTCCGACGGCCGGTTCACCCTGGGCCTGGGCAGCGGTGAGAACCTGAACGAACACGTCGTCGGCAGAGGCTGGCCGGCCGCCACACGCCGGCAAGACATGCTGCGCGAGGCCATCAAAATTATCCGGGAGCTGTTCGGCGGGCAATTGGTCAACTTCACCGGCGACTATTTCCAGGTCGATTCGGCGCGCTTGTGGGACGTGCCCGACGTTCCGGTGGGCATCGGGGTGGCGGTTGGGGGCACAAAGGCGGTCGACAAATTCGCCAAGCTGGCCGACCACCTGATCGCAGTGGAACCCAAGAAGGATCTGGTCGATGCCTGGCACGGCGCACGCCAAGCGGCCAATCTCGCCGGCGGCGGTCGGGTGGTCGGCCAGATACCTGTGTCCTGGGACCCAGACCGTGACACCGCCGTCAAACGCGCGCACGACCAGTTCCGCTGGTTTGCCGGCGGCTGGAAGGTCAACGCCGACCTACCGACGCCGGCCGGTTTCGCCGGGGCGACCCAGTACGTGCGACCCGAAGACGTCGCCGAGACGATCCCGTGCGGTCCTGACCTCGATGCCATCGTTGAGGGCGTCCGGCCCTACTGGGAAGCCGGGTTCACCGACATCGCGCTCGTGCAGATCGGCGGAGACACCCAGGAAAGGTTCCTCTCCGAAGCGGCTGAGCCGTTGCTTGCGGCCCTGCGCGACGCAGCAAACTAATCGCAGGTTTGACCGCCTTTCGCCCGGGTATCCGGGTCGCAGTCGTGCGCAGCCAACCAACGCGCGTCTGGACGTCGTGGAGCTGGGACGTGAACGGCGTTCCGGCGTGCGTTGGTCTCTCAAACTGCTGACGCACAGCTGGCCCGCAGGTGATGCGCATTCCGGCTAAGCAGGGGGAGTAAACCATGAGCGATGGCAACGGTGACACCACAACCACACTGGTAAGGGCGCTCAGCGGAGCCAGTTTCGGCCTTGGCGTGAGCGAACTGGTTGCGCCGGGGAAGGTCGCCGCTATTGCGGGCGTGGACGATACCCGACGGTCGCGGCGGGTCATCCGCGCACTCGGGGTGCGCGAATGCGGCCATGGCGCGGCGCTGCTGGGCGGTCCCCCCAAGCTGGTGTGGACCCGGGTGGCCGGCGACGTCCTGGACATGACGCTGCTGATCGCGGGCGTCGTTGCCCGCGGGCCCGGGCGACGGCGCCAGGGCACCATCTCGGCCGCACTACTTTCCGGAATCGCCGGACTCGACGTTTACACAGCGTTGCGAACCACCGGCAACGGGGCGCGACCTTCGCAGTTACGAGCTCTTTGATCCGACGGAAATCGGTGATCGCAGCAAAGGAAAGCGACGATGTCAAATAAATTGCAGGGCAAGAAAATAGCGATCCTCGCGGCCGACGGCGTGGAGAAGGTGGAGCTCGAACAGCCACGTGCGGCACTGCAGGAAGCCGGTGCACAAGTCCAGCTGCTGTCGCTGAAGGACGGCGAAATACAGGCGCGTAACCACGATCTCGAACCAGCCGGAACCTTTGCTGTGGACCGAAAGGTATCCGAGGCCTCGGTGGACGATTTCGACGGTCTGGTGCTGCCGGGCGGTACCGTAAATCCGGACAAACTGCGCATGGACAGCTCCGCCGTATCCTTCGTCCGTGATTTCGTCGCGTCGGGGAAGTCGGTGGCGGCTATCTGTCATGGTCCCTGGACGCTGGTGGAAGCCGGTGTGGCAGTGGGCCGGACGCTGACCTCGTATCCCAGCATCCGCACCGACCTGCGCAACGCGGGCGCCCACGTCGTGGACGAGGAGGTCGTCGTCGACGGCAATCTGATTACCAGCCGCTCGCCATCGGACCTTTCGGCGTTCTGCGCGACCATCCTCAAGCAATTCGCCCAGGCGACGACCGGATAACCGCGAAGACTTTTCGCCTGGTCCGTTTGAATTTGCCTGTTTGCGGGCATTATCCCGCCAAGCCGTGATCAGCGGCAGTCCTTGTCCGGTTCTCGAAAGGCCAACAGTGACAACCACGTATCCCGAGCCCGCTGTTACAACGGTCCCAAACGTGTATCAGCCGCAGGAGGACTCCCGTTTGCTGGTGGATGTGATGCATGACACCGGACTGATCCCGGGGCGACGGGTCCTGGATCTCTGCACAGGCAGCGGTTTCATCGCGATCGCGGCTGCCGCTATGGGCTGCGCCGGTGCGACCGCCTTCGACATCTGCCCGCAGGCGGTGCGTTGTGCTCGGGAAAACGCGGCGGTTGCCGGTGTGGAGGTCGACGTCCGCGAAGGATCCTGGATCGCCGCGGTGGATTACGCGCCGTTCGATGTCGTTGTGTCGAACCCGCCCTATGTACCAACCCCGCCCGGTGCCGAAACGGAAGAGATCTGCCCGGTGGCCGGACCTTCATGGGCGTGGAACGCCGGGGTGGACGGCCGGATGATCCTCGACCCGCTCTGCGAGTCGGCGCCAAAGCTCTTGCGCGACGGTGGATCCCTGCTGCTGGTGCATTCGGCGCTCGCCGGTGTCCAGCAGTCGCTGGATTCGCTCAAGTGGGCCGGCATGGACGCGAATGTGGTTGCCTCCAAATGGATACCGTTCGGGCCGGTGATGTCGTCTCGGGCGGCGTGGCTGGAGGAGGTCGGCCTGATACCGCGCGGACGCCGGGAAGAGGAGCTGATCGTGATTCGCGCGGAAAAGCGATGACCGCAACCCGGGTGCAGGTGGTGCCCAACGGGCCCGTGCTGGTATCGGGCCCGGTGCGGATCGAGATGCCCAATGGCGAGGTCGTCGAGTCCGACCGGTTCATGGTGGCGATCTGTACCTGCCGCCGTAGCGACCGCTACCCGCTCTGCGACACCAGTCACCGCCGGTGCCGGCGCCTCAAGACGCCGGCACGATCGACTGCTCCAGCGGCCTCCGCAACGACGTCTGATTCCGCCCCCACGACGTCGTAATCCGTTCCGCCAAGCGGTCTTCGACCGCAGCGTGGGCACGGATGCCGAAGATGACATCGTGTTCGAGTCGCGGGTCCTGGGCGACTAGATCGCCCACCACATCGTTGCGCACGACGTGTTCGTGCACCGCATCAGCCTCCACATGCTCGCTGTAGAACTCGATGCACGCCGCCGGTGCCTGCAGACGCCGTAAGGCCTTCACCATGCGCTGCGATCCCGGCGGTGAGGTGATCTCCGTCGCGGCGAAGTGCCCGATCGCGGCGCCGCGCAACGAGCGGTGCAGCCCGAACAGCGACATGAGGTTGACCACCGCCAAGGCTTCGGCCGGCACGGCGTCGACGTAACCCCAATATGTCGCATCCAGACCGGCCGCCGCGAGCAGATCGGCGAACAGCTGCTGATGCAGCCGCGAGCCCTGTCCGGCGCCGTACTCATCGAATTCGACTGCCACAAACGCCGCTTTGGCCACACCTGTCAGGCGCGGAATAGCAAAGGCGTGGGGATCGCCCTCTTTGAGGTGGTACAGGGAGCGGTGCACGAAGTATTCGCACATCTGCTGCCACGTCCCGGTGTCACGGAGGTAGTACGACGGGCCGGTGCCATCGACTGGTTCGACCGTGAGCGTTTCCATCTCGGCCGCCGCCGTCTGATCTGGATCGATGTGTCCGACGTCGCTGCGCACGCCGGCCAGAAACACCCGTTCCAGTTCGGCGCGCAGTCCCAGCAGCGTGGGATTCCACTCCCATGCGGGGTCGACGCCGGCAAGCCCGCGGTAGTGCAGCTCGTAGCACATGGACAGCGCCAGTTGCAGATCCAGACCGCAAGGATCGGAATCGCGCACAGAGGCGCCGATACGCGCCAGGCGGTCGACCGATGGTGGACCCGCCAGCGCGCAACGTAGGGCTGTGGACAGCGGCCCGTGCGCCGCAGGCAGGACCGGTTCGGTCAGGGTCGATGCGTGAGTCACGCCGATGTCTACCCGCTGTACAGGGCGGGCAAACGGCCCGGCCGCAGCTAGCAGGGTCTTCAATCCGCCTCAGACGGCCTCTGCCGGCAGGCGGAACGTGATGTCGGCGGTGGTGCCGGTGGCGGTGGTGTCGAGCTCCATCGAGTCGCTGAGCATCTGCATCAGCGGTAAGCCGCGTCCGCCGTTGCCCGGCGTGCTGGATGGCGTCTTCCACGATCCGTAATCGGTGATCCGGGTGCGCACTTCGCCGTCGGCAAGACTGACGTCGAGCAACATGGTCCCGGCGGCGAATCCACGGTAAGCGTGTTCGACACAGTTGGTGCACGCCTCGTTGACGACAAGCACGATGTCGGCGGTCTGGTCTTCCGTTACGCCACCGGCGTGCAGCCAGTCCGCCAGCCGATGCCGGATGAGGACCAATTGATCTGCGGTGGCTCCACTTTCGATGCGCAGCGGTGTCTGCTGGTGCCGGTAGATCACCATCGCGACGTCGTCGTCATACCCCGCAGCCGGCGCCAGTTCGCGAAGCACCACATCGGCGACCGCGTCCAGCGGCGCTGTCATGGTCTGCGCTACAACGCTTGCTGCACGGGCGATTCCGTCGTCGATCGACTCGTGCTTGCGTTCGACGAGCCCGTCGGTGAACAGCATCAGTGTCGAGCCGGGCGGCAGCACCTGGGTGGCTTGCGGGCGCGGTTGATTTCTCCGGACCGCGAGCGGCACCGATGCGGCGTCGGTCAACAACGTCGTCGTGCCGCCGCCCGGGCCGGCCAGCACGGCCGGCATGTGGCCGGCGTTGCTGTACTGCAGCACCCCGGTTTCGGTGTCCAGAATGGCCAGGAAGACCGTCGTGCAGTACGCGTTCGGGATGAGCGATGCCGCCGAGTCGAGCTGATCAAGCAACACCGCGGGCTCGGCGCCGTTGATCAGCAGCGCCCGCGCGGAGCTCCGTAGCTGCCCCATGATCGCGGCCGCCGGCAGGCCGCGACCCACGCAGTCTCCGACGACGATGCCGATCTGGTGCTCACCGATCGGTAGCACGTCATACCAGTCACCGCCAATCTCCAACGGCGGCACCGCGGGTTCGTACCGAACGGTGAACCCCGGGGGCGGCTGGACCGGCGGTAGCATGGCACGCTGCAACGTCAGGGACGTCTCACGCGCGCTCTCGAACTGACGCACGTGCTGCATGGCCAGACTCAGGTGCCCGATCAGCACGGTGACCAGCAGCCGATCCTCTCCAGTGACCCAGCGAGGCGTGCGCAGCTCCAGCCACAACGCCAGGTCGCCGGTACCGGAGAGCACCGCCACCAGTCCCTGGACCTTGCCGGGATTGCCCGGCGCCTCAATCGTTTTCGCTGTCAGCGGCAGTTGATGACGCGCATCTTGGAAGGTATGACGCAACCACGGATCCAGCTTGCGCCACGACGAGGCCGAGGGCTCGCCGGCCACCTGGACCGTCGGGTCGCCGTCGCCGTTGGGCCACGAGACCGCGATCACCCGTTGCACATCGATTGCCGCGCTGCATTCGTCGAGTGTGATCGACAGCAACTCGTCCACACTCTTGGCCACCGCCACGGCGGTGGCCAACCGCAGCACCGCAGTTTCCCGGGCCGCGAAGGCACGCTCGGCGGTGACGTCGCGGATCGTTCCGACATAGACGACTGGATCGCTGCCGGTTTCCTTGACCGCGTTGATGCTCACCTTGACCCACGCCAGGTGGCCGTCGGCATGGCGAATGGGTGTCTCGTAGTCGGCCCTACCGTGGGCCAACACCAGCGTTATCTGTTCGGCCGCCGTCGTGGTGTCGACCAGCCAGGGGTGGGGCCATCTATACGGCAAGCCCTCATTGGAGTATCCGAGGATCTCGATGAATGCACTGTTCATCTCGACCACGGAGCCCTCGTGATCGGCGACGAAGAAGCCTTCCTGCAGCGAATTGACCAGGGCGGTACGGAATTTGTCGCGGTCGGCCAGCCCCTCGGCGCGGGCCCGCTGTTCGGCGTAGCGTCTGTTGCCGTCGATGAAGCCGCGCGTTGCGACGTCCAGCGGAACCAGCAGCTGCAGGAGGAACTCCAGTGCGATCGGCGCATCGACGCGGACGTCTTGTGAAATCTCGAAGATCAGCCGGACGTGCTGCTCGACGATGTCGAGCAGGCTGATTTGTTCCTGCAGGGCCCTGCGCCCAAGCTCATTGCCGATCGCCAGGCTGGCCTCGTCGTGTGAGTTCAGATAGGTGCGTAACGCGGCCTCGTATTGATCGTAAAAGTCGTTTCCGGCGCTCAAATCGCTACTCCCCTGTGACGTGCCGCCAGCATCATCGCATCGTCGGTTTCCTTTGCGTCCTTGCCGAGGAGCCCTTCCGCGATGGCGACAGCTGTGGCCGAGAAGTCGATGTGGTCCAGGTAATCTTCGGCAATGCCGTCGGTGCTCATCAGGAGAAGATCACCGGGGCGGATGGAAACCACTTGTGCCGGTGTGGTTTCCGGTATGCGGTAACCGACGATACCTCCGCTAAGCCGCGCACTGGACCGGACCTGGACACCGGTCGGTACCTTGGCCACCAGGTCGGCGGTGACATTACCGACGCCGGCCCAAGTCAAGGTGTTGTCGGCAAAGTCGATCCGCGCCAACGTCATTGCGACTCCTCGGGTGCCGACCAACACACGGTGGCAGAGCTGGATCAAGACCTCGACCCGCTCGGAACTGGCGCGCGTGACCACATCGACCGCGCGCAGCGCCGCTTCTGCGGCAGGAGGCCCGTGGCCGAGCCCGTCTATCACCCCGAACAGTGCCGCCTCACCGTTGATATCGACCGCGATACCCCGGTCGCCTGACGTGTACTCGCTGGGCAGAGGCCGCCCCGCCCTTGCCCACTCGATAGGTCCGAAGCGACCGTTTTTATGCACGAGGAGGGACCCATTTCCACATTTCGATGACGGTTCCCCGACCGAGGGTGGACTCGACCACCAACCGGTCCATCAGGCGGCGGGCGCCCGGCAGGCCCAACCCCAGCCCGCGCCCGGTCGTGTAACCGTCTTCCATCGCCCGTTCGATGTCGGCGATGCCGGGGCCCTGGTCCTCGGCGCGCACCACCAGTGCCTTGCGCCCTTCCCGGTCCTCGATTGCGACCCGGACGGCGCCACGGCCGGCGTAGCTGGTGATGTTCCGTGCGATCTCCGAGATCGCCGTGGCGATCATCGTGACATCGGTGAGGGAGAATCCCAGATCAAGAGCGAGTTCGTGGCCGGCTTTGCGGGCTTCGACGATGTCGTCGGGGTTGTCGATGGCGACGACGATATCAGCCGCCACCGTCGAGCCCGATCGTTGACTTCCCCACTCCGCCTTGGCGATTCAGCAATGCGAGGCCCTCTTCGAGATCCAGCGCGGTGTTCATGTCGTCGAACGCCAGGCCAAGCTGGACCATCGCGAAGGCCACCTCCGGCTGCAATCCGACGATCACCGTGTCCGCGCCGCGCAATCGGGTCATGTGCGCAATCGTCCGCAGCGACCGGGCGGCGAAGGAATCCATCACGTCGATGGCGGTGACGTCGACGATGATGCCCTGAGCGCGGAACTGGCTGACCCGTTCCATCAGGTCGTAGCGCAGGCGTTCGGCGTCGGAGTCGGTGAGGGCGGCCTGTACCGACGCGATGAGGATCGAGCCCTGTTTCAGGATCGGTACTGGCATGGGGTGCTCGTGTCGATTGTGGTTATCCGGTCTGCTCGCCCGTGCGGGTGACCTCGTAGCCCAGTAGGCGTTCGGCTTCCTCGATACCGCCCTGCAGGTCGCCGACGGCGTTCATCTTCGACAGGTCCAGCCCGATGGTCACCAGCGTCAGGGCGATCTCGGAGGACAGGCCGGTGATGATCACGCTGGCACCCATCAACCCCGAGGCGTCGACCGTTTGCACCAGGTGGTTGGCCACCGTTGAGTCGATGGTGGGAACACCGGTGATGTCGATGACCACCACCTTGGCGCGGTTCGCGCGGATTGCCCGCAGCAGCTGTTCGGTGACCTGGCGGGCGCGCTGACTGTCCAGCACGCCGATGATCGGCAGGATCAGCAGCTGCTCACGCACCTGCAGCACCGGCGTCGACAGTTCGCGGATGGCCTCCTGCTGCTGGCGGATGATGCGTTCGCGTTCCTGCACGAAAGACACGCCCACGGTGTTGGCGATGCGGTTGGCCGCCGGCTCGTAGGCGTCGAGGACGCGGTTGAGCATCTCGAACTCGGTCTGGTACTTCTCGAACAGCGAGCGGGCGAGCACGTCGCGCAGCAGCAAGACGATCCCCAGCACCTCGTCGGTCTCTACACCTCGCGGAATGATGCGTTCCGACAGGTCACGCGCGTAGGCCTGCAGCGCCTCCACGCTGCCGGTCTCGAGCACCTCGACGTAGTTGTCATAGACGGCCGTCGCCTCGGAAAAGAGCTCCTCCGGGGTCATCGCGGTGAGCAGCTCAGCCTCGGTGATACGGCGGGCCCACTCCTCGCGCAGAACGGTCCGATTCTGCCGCAGATGCTGAACTAGCTGTGGCAGCAGCCCCTCGCTGGAAATGCCGACGGTTTGTGCTGCGGTGCCGGTACTGTTGAAATCCGACGGCGAATCTGACATCTGGCCTCCCGAGTGCCACGTCGCGCCCTGCGGTCTGCAGTTTCCTTTTGCGAGACTAGCCTGGGTTGTCGCGGGGCACGTATAGAGGGCATATTCTTCTCGCAGTTCATAACGCAGGCTAGGGTTGAACCACGCCACGGCCCAGGACAAAAGGATTGCCAGTGTCAGCTCCTGATTCGATTACCACGCTGGTTGAGGACCACGACGGGGTGTCCGTGGTCAGTGTCAGCGGCGAAATCGATTTGGTCACGGCTCCCGCCCTGGAACAAGCCATCAGCGCGGTCGTCGCAGATACCCCGACAGCATTGGTCATCGATCTCTCCGCGGTGGAGTTTCTCGGTTCGGTCGGGCTGAAGATCCTGGCGGCGACCTACGAGAAGCTGGGCAGACAGACCGGGTTCGGCGTGGTCGCACGTGGCCCGGCTACCCGCAGGCCGATCCACCTGACGGGTCTGGACAAGACCTTCCTGCTGTACCAGACGCTCGACGACGCGTTGACCGGGGTGCGGGACGGCAAACTCAACGGCTAGCGATTCACCCCGCCGGCGCAGGCCGCTTCGAACGCTCGCTCCGTCGTACCTATCGCTTGCCTGACAACATGTTTGGCGCGCGTGCGTCGAGTCCGATTCCGCATTGCATCGATTTCAGGATTGAATCGCGTTCACCGCAAACGTAGCCGCCCGCCGCGATTCGCTCGCGTATATTCTTTGGCGAAAAACTATTATCGGAGGCGGACCGTCCGATGCGGTGTGTCCACATCCGGTCCAGGTGCGATGATCAGGGTATGGACGTCGACCACCCGCAATCCGACCAGCGGTGGGATCGCCGTGAGCGAGGCGAAACCGAAGTTCAACGGCTGGACCGCAATTGGAACAGCCTGCTGCAGGAGCTGCGGGTCGTCCAGACCGGGGTGCAGCTGCTGACCGGATTCCTGTTGACCCTGCCGTTCCAGCAACGCTTCGACGTGTTGGGGCCGCCGATGCGCATTGTGTATCTCGCGACCGTGGCCTGTGCGGTGTGTGCGACCGTCTTGCTGATCGCCCCGGTCGCCATGCACCGGATACTCTTTCGCCGTCACCGGCTTCAGGTCCTCGTGTCGGCCGCACACCGGTGTGCCTTCGCCGGGCTGGGCTTGCTCGGGCTGGCGGTGATCGGCCTGACCACGATCATTTTCGCCGCGGTGGCCGGGCGAAATGTGGGCCTCATAGCCGGAGCGTGTGCGCTGCCGCTGTTCACCTTCTTCTGGTGGGTGCTGCCGCTGGTGCTGCGCACACACGGCGAGTGAGCGAGCTCGTCGGTCAGCGGCCCGGCGCAAGCGCCGCGATCCGGGTTGATTCCAGGTGCTCGAGCAGGTCGCGGGGATCGGCGAAGACGGGTTCGGCGCCCGCCTCCTGCAGTTCCGCGCGGGCGATGCCGCCGCTCAGCAGCCCGATACACGGTAATCGCGCGCCGGCCGCGGCGTGTGCGTCCCACACGGCGTCCCCAACGAACACGGCATGCTCGGCATCGACGCCGGCGCGGTCCAGCGCCACCCGCACGATGCCGGGTTCGGGCTTGGCCGTTTCGACGTCGCGTGACGACGTCGTCTCGGAGATGACGTCGTCGCAATCGAGCACCTTGCGCAAAATCTCGAGTTCGTCTTCGGGCGCCGAGCTGGCCAGCACGACCTGCAAGCCCAGGTCGGCGACCCGGTGCAGCAGGTTGCGGGCACCGGGCAAAGGTTGCAGCAGCGGCGTGATCTCTCGGTAGTACTCGCTGTGCTTGTCACTGAGCCGCTCCTGCACGTCGGCCGGGGCGTCATCGGAGAGCGTCCGGACCAGCCGGGATCCGTCCATGCCGATGCGGCGATGAATTTGCCAGGACGCCACGTTCATGCCTTCGGCGTCAAACGCGCGCTGCCAGGCATGGACGTGCAAATAGTTGGAATCCACCAGGGTGCCGTCGACGTCGAACAGGACGGCGGGTGTCGCGCCACGCGCCATCAGTGCCGGCTCCCCAAGTCGGTGTCGGGACGCGTGCCAGCGTTCGGTCGTGAAGTCATGTGTCCGGCATACCCATGCCGGCCATCGCTGACACAGTCGCGATTTCGTTTGGCTACCGCGGCGACGGGTACACCTGCGTCGTGCTCCCCGACATCGGGGTGGTTTCGTCGCGCCTGTCAGCGGAGCCGACCGCACCCGTCCGCCGTGCGAATAATGCTTATACACAATAACTCTCGACGAGGAATGACATTGGATTACCCCAAGAACGCCGCAGTCGACCATGCCCGTACCACTCGTCAGCACGCCGGCGAATCCCTCAAGAACGGAGCCAACGTCCCCGGCCTCGCTGGTTCGGCCGTGGCGGTGATAGCGCTTACCGTCGGCTTGTTCGCCGTGGCGACCGGACATCTGGTGGGTGGCGCCATCGCCCTGATCGCGGCCGTCGTACTTGGCGCGCTCAGCGCGGCGTGGCTGCTGCGTGCCCACCGCAAGGTCCGCGACGCCGAACTGCGCTGGCACACCGCGTATTCCGACCAGCCCGCGCCACCGCCCAGCAGCTGAGTGCCCGAGCGTTTGCCGCGCGTGCGGCGCATTGCGGCGGAGCTAACGATTATCGGCGCCACGCAGGTACCCGTGGCTGACGCCTGATCCCCACGCCAAGGAGGTAATCCGTTCCTGCCGGACCGGTTGAGCCACCCCGCCCAGCAAACGCCGTGCCGTTGGCGGCGTTGACGCGCTTTCGCGAGTAAGCGCGGGGCATGACGTCGCCGCCGGTCCATTTCTCGGTCGCCGCAACTTTTTCGGGCCGCGTCGGTGTAGCACACCCCCGGACGGGGTACTGCCTGCGCCACGGGTGAGTACACGAAAGTGCGTCAACCCGTTCCATAGCAGGAAGGAACCCCAATGGCGACCACCACTGACTACGACGCACGCCGTGTATCCGACGCCGACACCCAGGACAAGTCCTCGCTTCGCGAACTGGCGCCGACCCTGCAGGGGCCTGTCACCGCCGTGGTCGACGAGGACCCCAACGATGTGCACTTCTTCGAACTACCGGGCGCCGACCTGTCGGGGGAAGAGCTGTCGGTGACGGTGATTCCCCAGCGGGCCGACGAGTTCACCTGCTCCAGCTGCTTTTTGGTGCAGCACCGTAGCCGGATGCGGGCCTGCGGCTCCGGCCTTCCGGTGTGCGCCGACTACGCCTGACACAGGAAAGCTCCGCAGACCGGGACGAGCCGCGCCGCGTACTATGACGCAACCGTGAACCTGCACCGGATTGCGCTGAATTGTCGGTGGCATGCACTAGGTTCAGCGGACAAATGGAGAAGGTACTCGGGTCGCTCCTCGTGCTGGGGTTAGCGCTCCCTTGGTATTTCACGCAAAGGGCCACCGGCAGCCTGCCGGCGGGGTGCCTGGCCGGGCTCGGTGGGCTGGCCGTCGCGGTGGCCACCCTGTGGTGGCTTGCGCTGCAACGGGACCGCTATCAGGCCGATGCACACAGACGACGCGACCTCAAATACGCGAGATCGGGGCTGCGGGCCATCGACCGGATGTCCGGCACCGAGTTCGAGGAATTCGTTGCGGCGCAGCTTCGCGTCGCGGGCTACAGCGTCACCCCGACCGCCAGCACCGGTGACTACGGCGTGGATCTGATCGCCAAGAAAGACGGGGCCCGCATGGCCGTCCAATGCAAGAGGCTCGCGAAGGCCGTCGGTGTGGCCGCGGTCCAGCAGGTCGTGGCCGGGGCGCTGCACCATGGTTGTAACCGGACGGTCGTCGTGACCAACCAGACCTTCACCAAGGCGGCCCGCCAATTGGCCGGTACCCACCACTGCCGCCTGGTGGGCCGCTCCCAATTGCAGAGCTGGGCGCGAATTCAGCCCGTTGTCGTGCGGGGCCGGCGGCGGATACATGGGTTCTCGCCCCACGTCAGGACACAGAGGCTGGAACCGGAGTGGGAAGTCTAGCGAGATGCCTTGGGCCACAGCACGTTCGGCCGACCCCAGCCACCCCCGCGACCTCACCGCCCAGTCGCGTCCTCGATCACCCGGCGCGCGACGTCCCCCAGCGGGGTGTTCATGCTCTGCGAAAGTTTGATCAGGGTGTTGAAGGCAGTCTGGTCGTCGAGATCGTAGCGCTCCATGAGGATGCCCCTGGCCTGTCCGATCGTGTCGCGGGTGCTCAGGGCTTCCCGAAACTGTTGGGTGCGCACAACGTTGCTCCATGCCAGGGCGCCCCAGCGTCGCGAAGACGGCGGCGACCCGGCGAGAGTCTTCGGAGAAGGACTGCGGCGTTCGGCACCGGACCGGCGAATGTGTGCCCGCCGGCTCGGGTAACCGCCATCCGTCGATCCGGCTTGCGTGGCGAAGCCAGGTGGTAGCGTCCGGCCCACCAGCCTGACTTTGGAGCGACGATGGTGGCAACCGAAGACGAGTGGACCAAACCCGCGGCTCTGGCCATCCCCAAGGAAGGCTATTTCGAACTCGAACGCGGCCGGTACGGGCCGCTGTATCCGCGCACCCCGGCTTGCTACGGCTTTTCCATCATCGCCAAGGTCAAGGAAGGCCGCGAAGAAGCCGTTCGCGCCTACGGCCAACAGATTGAAGAAGCCATCAAGGCGAACCCGGAAGTGCTGGCACCGCTGCGGCTGCACTACCTACGCTGGCAACTCTTCGACATCGGGTCGGGGCTGCATTTCCAGTACCAGGGCATCTTCGACACCGACTTCGACAAATACACCGAGGACGCGGTGCACCTGTTCAGCCAGACCGGGATCACCACCGTCTTCACCAATCTCGAGGGCTTCCCCGAAGACTGGCGCGAGAACCCGGATGCCTTCGTCAAGTTCGTTCGCGAGCACCAGTGCCCGAGCTTTCTGGAATACGGTGAGTACCCCTACGTCACGGCCGACGAGATCAAGAAGGCACTGCGGCTGAAAGCCGCGTTCGGCACCATGCTGGATCAGATGCAGTGACGCCGATCGGAGCGTGCAGATGCTTGAGCTCGACGACATCCAGCACATCCTGCTGACCCGTACCCCGGCCATGACCGGACGGTACGAGTTTCTCTCGTTCGACAATCCGATGGCCGGCCGCGCCTGGCTGTCCGAACTGGTGGATGTCGTGGAGTCCGCCGCGTCGGTGCGAGACTCCGTGGACCGCGCCAAGCGATGGGTCACGCTGGGTTTCACCTGGAACGGTCTTCGGGCGCTCGGGGTGCCCGAGGAGGCTCTCGCGACCTTTCCGGAAGAGTTCCGGCAGGGCATGGCCGCCCGGGCCGACATTCTCGGCGACACCGGTCGAAACCACCCCGACAACTGGGTCGGCGAGTTGGCCGGTGACGACCTGCACGCGATTGCGATTCTGTTCGCGCGAGACGACGCCGAGCACACCCGAGCCACCCGCGCCCATGACGACCTGGTGCGGAGGTGCGCGGGCGTGCGGCGGTTGTCATATCTGGATCTGAATGCGACGCCCCCGTTCAACTACGCCCACGACCATTTCGGCTTCCGCGATCGGTTGTCGCAGCCGGTGATAGAGGGATCGGGCGAGGAGCCCACGCCAGGCTCGGGCGCACCGCTGAAGGCCGGCGAGTTCATCCTCGGCTATCCCGATGAGGTCGGCCCGGTGGCCAACGCGCCCCGGCCGGATGTGCTCTCGCGCAATGGCACCTACGCGGCGTACCGGCGACTGCAAGAGCACGTCGCTTTGTTCCGCGACTACATCCGTTCGCAGGCCCGCACGCCCGACGACGAGGAGTTGTTGGCCGCGAAATTCATGGGCCGCTGGCGCAGCGGCGCTCCCTTGGTGCTTGCGCCGGACGCCGATGATCCCGAGCTGGGCGCGGACCCCATGCGTAACAACGACTTCAACTACGGGGAGATGGACCCGCTCGGATACGCCTGTCCCCTGGGCGCCCACGCTCGACGGCTCAACCCCCGTGATACCACGTTCAACATGAACCGGCGAAGGATGATTCGCCGTGGGGCCACCTATGGGCCGGCGCTTCCCGACGGTGCCCCCGACGACGGCGTGGACCGTGGCATTGCCGCGTTCATCATCTGCGCCAGCCTTATCCGGCAGTTCGAATTCGCTCAGAACGTCTGGATCAACGACCGCACGTTCCACGAACTCGGCAACGAGCACGACCCGATCTGCGGGACACAAGACGGCACAATGGAATTCAAGATACCGAAGCGGCCGATCCGCCGAGTTCTCAAGGGCCTTCCAGCATTCACGACGCTGACCGGTGGGGCATACTTCTTCCTTCCGGGCATCAACGCCATGCGATACCTCGCCGCGCTCGACTGACAACCGGGGAACCATCATGAGCACCTTGCCCGCCGCACGCACTTACAACCAAACCCATGTGGTTCGACCGCGCACGGGCAGACGACGCATCAGCATCTACTGGACGTGGAGCTATGCGTGGGAATCCCAGCGCGACATCGAAGCGCTGGACAACCGTTTTTCGACGATGACGGAAGTGCGCAGAGCGGCATGGCCCCACTACGAGGGACCCGACTGGGATGAGGCGCACTTCCTGCAGGGGATCGCCGGCACCCTGGAGCTGTTCCACCGCTCGACGCTGGCCTTCCAGGCACTTGCGGGCGACGCGACCGGCCATCCGGTCGCAGTGTTCCAGCGCATCGACCAGGCCGGCTATCAGCAGCTGATCGACGAACGGATATTGGCCGACACCGACACCCTGATGGTGTTCGGGCTCGACCATCTCGTCGGCGAAGAGGAGGCGCGGGCCGAAGAGATCGCCGCCCTTCGGGAGTGGCTGAAACGCGAAGGCACCTGCCTGCTGCTGGCGCCGCACCACGACGTCGGCTTCACCGACGACCCGGCACAGCGCCAGGTCGAATTCCTGCACCATGGGGATCCGCTGGTGCCACGGCAGCAGCGATTCACCGCCTACACGCGCTCACTGATGAAGGCGCTCGACGTTCCCGTGCACAACACGTGGGGATTGCGCCCCGCTCTGGTGGAGGGCACCAATCAGATCGCGCCGCTGACCGGCTTCCGCGATCTGGACGCGCCGGGGCTGCTGAACAACGTCGTCACGCTGAACTTTCACCCGCACCTGCCGCACTACGAACTCACCGCTGCCGAAAGCGACCAGCTGCGCGTGCTCGGCAGGCAGCGCGTGGACCCGCAACGGCCCCATCCGTTTATCGCGGCGGGCAACAGCGAATTCAACGCGCTGATCTGGATGCCCCCGGACGCCGACCGGGCCGGCGACATCGTGCTCGTCGACTCCACGAATTTCACGACGCTCTTCGGCGGAACGGACAGCCTCAAAAACTTCTGGCACAACCTGGCGACGATGAAGTGATGGAAGAGGAGTTCGCGGCGCGCCACGCTGCGGGCTGACGCCCGGCGTCGCCGCGAACTGCCGCAACATGAGTCGGGGTGGCGGGATTCGAACCCACGGCCTCTTCGTCCCGAACGAAGCGCGCTACCAAGCTGCGCCACACCCCGCTTGAAGCTTCGACAGCCTATCGCACCGTGCCATCGGCTGGCCAAACCGTGGTGTGGCAGGTCACTTCCACGAGCAAGATCGCTCGAACTCGACCAGCGCCTCGGCCGCGTCGGTCGGATCCAGTCCCTGTGCCGCCACCCAGTCGTCGCTGAAGTAGGTGTCGCGGTAGCGGTCGCCGCTATCGGCGAGCAGTGTCACCACCGAACCGCTACGGCCCTCGGCGACCATCTCTGCGAGGAGGCCGAACGCACCCCACAGGTTGGTGCCGGTCGACGGCCCCACCCGGCGCCCCAACACCGCGCTGACGTGCCGCGCGGCAGCGATCGACGCCGAGTCCGGGACAACCACCATGCGGTCGACCACGCCGCGCAGAAACGATGGTTCCACCCGCGGCCGGCCGATGCCCTCGATGCGCGACGAGGTGGGCATCACGATGTCATCGCGGTCCTCGGCGTAGGCGGGAAAGAACGCCGAGTTCTCCGGGTCGACGACGCACAGCCGGGTGGCGTGCCGTCGGTAGCGGATGTAGCGCCCGATCGTGGCGCTGGTTCCGCCGGTGCCCGCCCCGACCACGATCCAGTCCGGGACGGGGTAGCGCTCCTCGCGCATCTGCTCGAAGATCGACTCGGCGATGTTGTTGTTTCCCCGCCAGTCGGTGGCGCGCTCGGCGTTGGTGAACTGGTCCAGGTAGTGGCCGCCGGTTTCGCGGGCGACCCGCTCCGCCTCGGCGTAGACCTCGCTGGAGCTCTGCACGAAATGACAACGGCCGCCGCGGGCTTCGATCAGCGCCACTTTCGACGTGCTCGTCGCCGCGGGCATCACCGCGACGAATGGCAATCCGAGCAAGGCCGCGAAATAGGCCTCCGACACCGCCGTCGAACCCGACGACGCCTCGACTACCGTGGTGCCCTCGTCGATCCAGCCGTTGCAGAGTGCGTAGAGGAACAACGAGCGGGCCAACCGGTGCTTGAGGCTGCCGGTGATGTGCGTGGTCTCGTCCTTGAGGTACAGCGCCACGTCGGCGCCAGTGCTCCACGCGCAGGGCAACGGGTAGCGCAGCAGATGGGTGTCGGCGCTGCGGCGGGCGTCGGCCTGGATCAGGCGGATCGCGTCGTCTGTCCAGCAACGTGAGCGGCTGCGGGCCGCGATCCGGGTCTGGTCGGTCAACGCACCGATGCTGTTGGCTGCGAACGGCTCAGGTCGCTGGCCGCATTGCGGTCGCCCATCGGGGCGGCGATCAACGTCAGCAGGGTGGCCTCCGGCCTGCAGCAGAATCGCACGGGCGCGAACGGCGAGGTGCCCATCCCTGCGGAGACATGCAACTGCGTGTTTGCGCCCCAGCGGGACGGCCCCTTCGCGCGCGAGCGGTCCAGACCGCAGTTGGTCACCAGTGCGCCGTAGAACGGCAGGCACACCTGACCGCCGTGGGTGTGTCCGGCCATCACCAGCTGGTAGCCGTCGGCGGCGAAGCGGTCCAGCACCCGCGGCTCGGGCGAATGGGTCAGTCCCAGGCGCAGATTCGCGGCCGGACTGGCCGGGCCGGCGACGGTTTCGTAGCGGTCGCGGTCGATGTGCGGGTCATCCACGCCCGCGGCCGCGATGTGCAAACCCGCCACTTCGAACTCGCGCCGGGTGTGGGTGAGGTCGAGCCAGCCGCGCTCGGTGAACGCCGCCCGCAGGTCTTGCCAAGGAAGAGGTTCACCGGGGACCCGGTGCGACGGGTTGGTCACGTAGTTCAGCGGGTTCTTCAGCCGCGGGCCGAAGTAATCGTTGCTGCCGAACACGAAGACGCCCGGTCGAGACAGCAGATCGCCGAGGGCCTGGATGACCGACGGCACCGCCTTGGGGTGGGCCAGGTTGTCGCCGGTGTTGACCACCAGATCCGGTTCCCAGCCGGCCAGCTCACGCAGCCACGCCTGCTTGCGGCGCTGGCCGGGCGTCATGTGCAGGTCGCTGATATGCAGCACACGCAACGGGGTCGAGCCCGGGGTCAACACGGGCATGGTGATCTCGCGCAGTACGAACGCGTTGCGCTCGATCACTGCGGCATAACCAAGGCCGGCGACGCTCGAACCGAGCGCGGTGGCGCCAGCACGTATCAGGATGGGCAAAACTTCAGCCATGCTGGCAGCCTACTGCCGGTCGCGGGATGGCAGCGTATCTCTTTGTGTCACGACGCCTATGGGGGCGGCTGACCGGGTGGCGGCGGTGGCGGTGGGGCCAGCAGCGGAATGGTGATCGGCGGCAGACCCGGAATCTCGACTACCTGCGAGCCGACCGGCGGAGGGGCACCTTCCGGCGGCGGCGGCGGGGCAGGCGGTATGCCGTTGCTGACCTGGATGGTGATGATCGAGCCGGGAATCGTTGCCCCGCTCGGTGTTGTTCCAACCACCTCGCCCTGTTTTGCGCTGCTATTGACGAAGTTGTTTTGGTCGGCGACCTGGAAGCCCGCCTCTTTGACACGCTGGCGTGCCGCATCGATATCCAGGCCGGCGACGCTGGGCACCCGCGAACCGGGTGACCCGTCGACGTAGCGAGGGTCGGTGGGCGGCAACTGCACCGGCCCGAAGTTGTTGGCGATCGGCTTCATCGCGGTAAACCACGTGCGTGCCGGTTCATTACCGCCGTACAGGTCGCCCTCGCCACAATGGCGCAGCGGGGACGAGCACAGATCGGTGGGGTTGGGGGAGTCGTCATAGATGTAGTTGGCCGCCGCGTAGTGGTTGGTGAACCCCACGAAGCCCGACGAGCGGTGCGCCTCGGTGGTGCCCGTCTTACCGGACACCGGCAGGTCCCAGCCCGCCGCACTGGCCGAACCGGCCGCCGTGCCGCCGCCCAGGGCGTCCTTGCTCATCGCGTTGGCCAAGGTGTTCGCCAGGCCCTCGGGCACCACCTGATCGCAGGTCTCGGTCGTTACCGCGACCTCGTTGCCCTTGCGGTCGACCAGCTTGTCGATCGGATTGGGCGGGCACCAGGTGCCGCCGGAGGCCAGGGTTGCCGCGACGTTCGACAGCTCCAGCGCGTTCACCTCGATCGGGCCGAGCGTGAACGAGCCGATGTTTTGCCGTTTGACGAAGTCGGCCAGGCTCTCGTTGCTATCAGGGTTGTAGTCGCGGGCCGTGCCCGGGTCGGCGTAGGACCGCAGCCCGAGCTTGATCGCCATGTCCACCGTGCGCGTAACCCCGACCTGCTGGATCAGCTTGGCGAACGCGGTGTTGGGCGAGGTGGCCAACGCGTCCGTGACGTTCATCGACCCGCGGTAGTTACCGGCGTTGATCACGCACCAGTTGTCCTTCGGGCATCCCTTGGCCCCACCGCTACCCATGCCCTTCGCCTGGAACCGGCCCGGTACCTCGAGGGTGGCGTTGGTCCCCATCCCCATGTCCAGGGCCGCGGCGGTGGTGAAGATCTTGAAGACGGATCCCGCGCCGTCGCCGACCAGCGAGAAGGGCTGCGGGCGCATGGTTTGACCGGCATCCACGTCGAGCCCGTACGTGCGGTTGCTGGCCATGGCCATCACCTTGTGCGAAGTCTTGCCCGGCTGGAGCACGCTCATCACACTCGAGATCCCCGGAAGCGTCGGGCTGGCGAACTTGTCGATGGCGGCCTTGACCGGGATCTGCACGTCCGGGTCCAGCGTGGTCTTGATGAGGTAGCCGCCGCGGGCCACCTGTTCCTTACTGATCCCGGCCCGGGAGAGGTACTCCTGGACGTAGTCGCAGAAGAAGGCGCGATCGCCCGCCGCGATGCAGCCGCGGGGTAACTCGTTGGGCTGCGGGAGGATTCCCAGCGGCGTGGCCTTGGCGGCACGCAGCGCATCTTCCTCCTGCGGGATGTTCTCGATCATGGTGTCCAGCACCAAGTTTCGCCGCGCCAGCGCCCCGTCGGGGTTGATGTACGGGTTGAGCGCACTGGTCGACTGCACCATGCCCGCCAACAGCGCCGACTGCTGCCAGTTCAGGTCGGAGGCGTTGACGCCGAAGTAGGTCTGGGCGGCGTCCTGCACGCCGAACGAGCCGTTGCCGAACGAGACCAGGTTCAGATAACGCGTCAGGATCTCTGGCTTGGTGAAGGTCTTGTCCAGCGTCAGCGCCATCCGGATCTCGCGCAGCTTGCGCGCCGGGGTGGTTTCGATGGCCGCGCGCTTCTCGGCGTCGGTTTTGGCGGTCACCAGCAGCTGGTAGTTCTTGATGTACTGCTGCTCGATGGTCGAACCGCCGCGCGTGTCGACGTCGCCGCGCGCATAGCCCGCCAGTCCGGTCAGGGTGCCTTTCCAGTCCACCCCGTTGTGCTCGGCGAACCGCTTGTCCTCGATCGAGACGATCGCCAGCTTCATCGTGTTGGCGATTTTGTCGGTGGGCACCTCGAACCGCCGCTGCGAGTACAGCCAGGCGATGGTGTTGCCTTTGGCGTCGACCATCGTCGACACTGCCGGCACCTCGCCCTCGAGAAGCTGAGCCGAGCCGTTGGCAACCACTTCCGAGGCCCGATTGGACACAAGTCCTATGCCGCCGGCGAAGGGAAACAGCAGCGCCGTGGCGACGACACTGGCCAACAAGCACAGCCCCGCGAGCTTGAGGATCGTGAGCGCGGCCGGGGGGCGGTCTGACATGGCTACTACATTAGCGGCCCTCAGTCACGCCGCCACGCTGCGAGTTCACGCATAAAATGGGTCCAGCTGAGCGCCCGGTGGCCCCGTCGGCGAAATTTGCAGTTGCGTCACGCGACGCGCACCATAGTGTGCAAGATCACTTCCGCGCCCATCGTCCGGTACGAGACGGCACGCCCGTCCCAAAAAAAGCGTTATCGGACTGTTGCGCAATTGCCACCTGACCACCTAACTTAGACACACGGTGAGATTCAGGTAACACCGATGTACATAGTGTGGCGTAGATCGCTAGGTCGGGATCTGCACCCGAGGAGGGCGGCCGTCAAGGGCGGCCGATAGGGAAAGGGAACAGTTCGTGTCACCAATACGGCCGGCGGCGCGTAGGACAAACATTGCAGCCGCACAAGGGGTACTTCACAGTGTCGATGCCGAGGAACGGATCGCTTGGGTCTCGAGGGCGCTATGCCGGACCACAGATCCCGACGAACTGTTTGTCCGTGGAGCGGCCCAGCGTAAAGCGGCAGTGATCTGCCGGCACTGCCCGGTGATGCAGGAATGCGGGGCAGACGCGCTGGACAACAAGGTCGAGTTCGGGGTTTGGGGCGGCATGACCGAGCGGCAACGCCGCGCCCTGCTCAAGCAGCACCCCGAGGTGGTTTCCTGGGCGGACTTCTTCGACAAGAGGCGAACCCGCAGCGTCGGCTGAGCCTTTCGTGGGGGCGGAAGGTTGAGCCGACCGGTTTTTCAGCGGGCAGTTGCCCGGCCCGCATCGTCACCGACCGAAGTGATCTGATCGGCGAGCGCGCGCAGCGCCTCCAAATCCGACACATCAAAGGGCAGCGACGGAACGCCGATGACCGGCACGTGCGGATTGGCTCCGGTGAATCGGGAAAGCAATCTGATCTCCCGCTTGGCGGTCTGCGCACGGTCGGCGTGAATGGTCAACACCGCGGAGGCCAGCGACGCCACTTCGGAGTCGCCGTCGTGTTCCAGCATTTCGCTGCCGTCGATCGCCCGCTCGGCCGGCAGGGAGCACAACGGCGGATGGGTGCGGTTCAAGACCAGCCCGGCGAGCGGCATCCCTTCCTGCGACAACCGGTCCACGAAGAAGGCCGCCTCCCGCAGCGCATCCGGCTCGGCCGCCGACACCACAACGAACTGCGTCCCACGCCTTTTCAGCAGCGCGTAGGTGCGATCAGCCTTCTCGCGGAAGCCGCCGAAGGTGGCGTCCAGCGACTGCACGAACGCTGCGGCGTCGCCGAGCATCTGTGAGCCCAGGATTGTGGACATCGCCTTCATCGCCAAACCCATTGCGCCGGTTACCAACCGCCCGATGCCCCGGCCCGGCGCGAGCAGCAGCCGCCAAAGCCGGCTGTCCATGAAGCTGCCCAGCCGTTTCGGCGCGTCCAGGAAGTCCAGTGCGTTGCGCGATGGCGGGGTATCGACGACTACCAGGTCCCATCGATCCTCGGCCAGCAGCTGACCCAGCTTCTCCATCGCCATGTACTCCTGCGTGCCGGCGAGTGAACTGGCGACGGTCTGATAGAACTGGTTATCCAGAATCGCCTGTGCGCGACCGGGTCCGGAGTACTGGACCACCATCTCGTCGAAGGTGCGACGCATGTCGAGCATCATCGCGTGCAGCTCGCCGGGAACCTCCGCCGCCAGGGGGACTCGTTGCGGTGTGTTACCGAGGTCGCTGACCCCAAGCGCCTGTGCCAGTCGCTTGGCCGGATCGATCGTCAAAACGCAGACATTGCGGCCGTATTCCGCGGCGCGCAGCGCGATCGCGGCCGCGGTGGTGGTCTTGCCCACCCCACCGGCGCCGCAGCACACCACCACGCGGTTGGTCGTGTCGGCCAGGATAGCCGCCATATCAAGCTGTGCAGGCGTGGTGCTCATCGAACCCCCTGCTGCGCAAGTGATTCCGACAGCTCGTAAAGGCTGCCGAGGTCAACCCCGTCGGAAATGGCCGGTAGTTCCAATCGTGCTACTTTCAATGCATCGAGCTGTTGTGCGATCTCGGCGCGCGTGGCGACTACCGTCGCATGCTCGATGGTCTCTGTGAGCAGGCCGGCAAAGTCCTTGTCGTTCAGGCTGATTCCGGATTTTTCCAGTCCCGACCGCACCGAGTCCGCGTCGACGTCTCCCTCGGCGGCCTTCGCCAGATCGGCCGGCTGCAGATAGGAGGGGATGTTGCGGTTCACGATCACGCTGCCGATCGGCAGCTGCATCTCGGCGAGCTCCTCGATGGCTTCCAGCGTCTCCTGGACCGGCAGCGCCTCCAACAGGGTGACTAAGTGAATGGCCGTCTGGTCGGAGTGCAGTAGCTTCACAACGCCGTCGGCCTGCGAATGCACCGGGCCGCCCTTGGCCAAATCGGACACGGCCTTGGTGACATCCAGGAACCGCGCGATTCGTCCGGTCGGGGGGGCGTCGACGACGATCGCGTCATAAACCGGCAGTCGATTCTTGTCGACGCGTATCACCGTCTCCTTGATCTTGCCGGTCAGCAGCACGTCACGCAGACCCGGCGCGATCGTCGTCGCGAACTCGATCGCACCGATCCGGCGCATCGCGCGGCCCGCAATGCCCAGGTTGTAGAACATGTCGAGGTATTCCAGGAAGGCGGCCTCGATGTCGATCGCCAGGGCGTTGACCTGACCGCCGCGTTCGGCGGTCGCGATCTTCACCTCCTGATAGGGCAGGGGCGGCACATCGAAGAGTTGTGCAATCCCTTGGCGGCCCTCGACTTCCACGAGCAGGACCTTGCGGCCTCCCGCGGCCAGGGTCAGTGCCAGCGCGGCCGCGATGGTCGACTTACCCGTTCCGCCTTTGCCGGTCACGAAATGTAAACGGGCCTTCGTCAAGCGCGCAGGCCAGCCGACGGCAGCTCCGCCGCTCGATGTGGTTGCCACCTTCGCATGCTAGCCCGACCCGATAAGCTCGCGGCATGAGCCAAGCGACCGCATGGGAGTACGTCACCGTTCCGCTGCTGACGCATGCCACCAAACAGATCCTGGACCAGTGGGGCGCCGACGGCTGGGAGCTGGTGTCGGTGCTGCAAGGGCCGACCGGCGAGCAGCACGTCGCGTATCTGAAGCGGCCCAAGTAAAGGGATCGGGCCCGATGCGTGCTTCGGCCCGGCTCGGGCAGCTCGGCCTCGCGCTCCCGGAGGTCGTTGCGCCGCTGGCCTCCTATGTACCGGCGGTGCGCACCGGCAACCTGATCTACACCGCAGGCCAGCTCCCCATGCGGGAGGGAAAGCTGTTGGCCAGCGGCAAGGTCGGTGCCGACGTCAGCCCCGAGGCGGGCAAGGCGATGGCCCGGATCTGTGTGCTCAACGCGCTGGCGGCCGTCAACTCGCTGGTGGGAATCGACGAGGTGACCCGGGTGGTGAAGGTCGTCGGATTTGTCGCCTCGGCGCCGGGATTCAATGGCCAGCCGAGCGTCATCAACGGGGCCTCCGAGCTGCTCGCCGAGGTGTTCGGTGAACACGGCGCCCATGCGCGCTCGGCGGTCGGGGTCTCCGAGCTGCCACTGGGCGCGCCGGTGGAAGTGGAGCTGATCGTCGAGGTCGGCTGACGTCCGTGACCCAGGCCGCCGAGTCGCTGACCCATCCCGCATACGCCAAGTTGCGGGCGGTTACCGAGACCGCGTCGGTCCTGTTGGCCGATAACCCCGGGCTGCTGACGCTCGAGGGCACCAACACCTGGGTGCTGCGCGGCCCGCGCAGCGAGGAGCTGGTCATCGTGGACCCCGGACCCGACGACGACGACCACATCGCACGGGTTGCCGCGCTGGGCCGCATCGCCCTGGTCCTGATCAGCCACCGGCACAGCGATCACACGGACGGCATCGACAAGCTGGTCGAGCTGACCGGCGCGACCGTGCGCTCGGCGGGCAGTGGTTTTCTGCGCGGCCTCGGTGGGGAGCTGACCGACGGCGAGGTGATCGATGCGGCCGGCCTCAAGATCAAGGTCATGGCGACGCCGGGCCACACCGCCGATTCGCTGTCCTTCCTGCTCGACGATGCGGTGTTGACCGCCGACACCGTCCTGGGCCGCGGCACGGCGGTTCTCGACAAGGAGGACGGCAGCCTGACGGACTACCTGGAATCGCTGCGGCGGTTGCGCGGCCTGGGCCGACGGAAGGTGCTGCCCGGACACGGCCCGGATCTGACTGATCTGGAGAGCGTCGCGCAGGGCTATCTGGCGCACCGGCGGGAGCGACTGGATCAGGTGCGTTCGGCATTGGGCGAACTGGGGGAGGACGCCAGCGCCCGCCGGATCGTCGAACACGTCTATGTCGATGTCGACGAGAAACTGTGGGATGCCGCCGAGTGGTCGGTACAGGTGCAGCTGAATCACCTGAGCTCGGAGTCGTCGGCCTAACCGAGCTCGCGCGGGTCAATTCTGTCCCAGCAGTCCCGGCTCTGGAGGGCATGGTGTTTTCGAAATGCGATAGCGCTGGCGGTAGCACGATTTGAAGTCGCCTCATGAGTGCCACCACGGTGCCCATGTGACTGGTGTGGCGGAGGTCAACCCCCCGTACGCGCTTACCTCGCTCGGGGTTTGATTCCTCGCTCGGTGGCGCCCGCGCTTACCTCGCTCGGCGGGCCAGTCGCTCGGAGTCCGAGATCAGCACGCTCTTACCCTCCAGACGGATCCAGCCGCGGTGGGCGAAGTCGGCCAGCGCCTTGTTCACCGTCTCCCGCGACGCCCCGACCAGCTGCGCGATCTCCTCCTGCGTCAGGTCGTGGGTGACCCGCATGGCGCCGCCCTCTTGGGTGCCGAACCGCTGGGCGAGCTGCAGCAGCTGCTTGGCCACCCGGCCGGGCACGTCAGTGAAGATGAGGTCGGCCAAGTTGTTGTTGGTGCGGCGCAGGCGTCGGGCCAGCACCCGCAACAACTGCTCGGCGATCTCGGGACGATCAGCGATCCACGCCCGCAGCGCGTCGCGGTCCATCGACACCGCCCGCACCTCGGTGATGGTGGTGGCGCTGGACGTTCGCGGACCCGGGTCGAAGATCGACAATTCGCCGAACATGTCCGAAGGGCCCATGATCGTCAGCAGATTCTCGCGTCCATCGGGCGAACGGCGACCGATCTTCACCTTCCCCGAGACGATGATGTACAGCCGATCGCCGGGTTCCCCCTCGGCGAAGACCGTGTGTCCACGGGGGAAGTCGACGGGTTGCAGCTGCTTGGTCAGCGCGGTGACTGCGCCGGGCTCAACCCCTTGGAAGATTCCTGCCCTTGCCAGGATCTCGTCCACGTTGCCTCTTCAACTTTCCCAAAAGATTAATGTGTTACGGGCAGGCTAACCCCTTGCTCGCGTGACGAGTCTAGAGGAACGCCGTTGTGTCCAACGTGCCAACGCTACACAGGATTGGCGTGTCGAGGTGCCCTAAACTGCGGATTGACGTGCGAATGGCCGTGTATTCGGGTCGGCAGCGTCATTTCATCGCGGTCGACGAAGCTGACGGCGAACGACGGCGCGGCATGGCGCGGGCCGCCGCTGCGTCCGTTCGCCGGGGCCTCTGGTAGCTGCGCAAGCTCGCGCCGATGCAGGTATTCCAGCGCCTCCGGCATGCCTTCGGAGGCCAGCGTGTGCATATCCACACCGTCAGCACGCTCGGGGAGCTCGTCGACATCGGCCACCGCGCAGGCGCCAGGGGCGAGCTCGGACTCGAGCCGCCCAAGACCCAGCGCTGCCAGCATCAGCAGCGCCGGAATACCGGCCACCAGCAACCACGACACACCGAAGAGTAAACATCGCCTTGAATCAACACGAGGTCTCAGCGAGATCACGAAATCAGTACTCTGTCGTACGTGACAGCGGCAAAGTCGTCCGGGCGTTCGAAATCGACTCCGGCCCCGCCCGTCGGCGTTGAAGCCCGGCGCTGGTCGCAGGAATCCCGAGTCGGCTTGGTGCGACGGGCGAGGCGCATGAATCGTGCACTGGCACAAGCATTTCCGGACGCTCACTGCGAGCTGGATTTCACGACGCCGCTGGAATTGACCGTCGCCACGATCCTTTCGGCGCAGAGCACCGACAAGCGGGTCAATTTGACGACGCCGGCGCTGTTCAAGCGGTATCCGTCGGCGCTGGCTTATGCGCAAGCGGACCGCGCCGAGCTGGAAAACCTGATCCGTCCGACCGGTTTTTTCCGCAATAAGGCGTCCTCGCTGATCGGCCTGGGCCAGGCCCTGGTTGAACGGTTCGACGGCGAGGTGCCGTCCACCATGACCGAACTGGTCACCCTGCCCGGGGTCGGGCGTAAGACGGCCAACGTCATTCTGGGCAACGCCTTCGGGGTTCCCGGCATCACGGTCGACACCCACTTCACGCGGCTGGTGCACCGGTGGCGCTGGACCCCGGACAAGGATCCGGTCAAAATCGAGCACTCCGTCGGTGACCTCATCGAACGCGGTGAGTGGACCATGCTGAGCCACCGGGTGATCTTCCACGGCCGCCGGGTGTGCCATGCACGCAAACCGGCGTGCGGCGTCTGCCTGATCGCCAAGGACTGCCCCTCCTTCGGGCTGGGTCCCACCGAAGCGGCGTTGGCCGCGCCTCTGGTGAAGGGCCCGGAAACCGAGCACCTGCTCGCCCTGGCCGGGCTGTAAGCCGGTCTCCGACCGACGCGCACAGGGACCGCAATGCCGACGCTGACCCGGAAGGCTCGCTGGCACATCGCGATTCTGGCGGTGGTGGCGGCGCTGATCGCCGCGCTGGTCGCCCAGCTGCACGACGACTCCGCCACGACCGGGACGCCTGCGAGCAATCAGGCGGTGGCCGACCGGGAACACCGCGACGCCGACACGCCCGCCGCGTTGTCGGGTCCGCGGCAACGCGCCAACTTGCCGCCGTGCCCCGGCGCCGGACTAGGGGACGGCCCCGAGGCGCTGCGCGGTGTGACGGCCGATTGCGCGGCCGACGGTTCCCTGGTCGACGTCGCCCGCGCGCTGGCCGGGCGCCGGGTGGTCCTCAACCTGTGGGCATATTGGTGCGCGCCGTGCGCGGCCGAACTGCCCGCGATGGCCGAGTATCAACGTCGGGCCGGTTCGGACGTGATGGTGGTGACGGTGCATCAGGACGAGAACGAAACGGCGGCGCTGCTGCGGCTGGCCGAGCTCGGTGTGCGCCTGCCGACCCTGCAGGACGGTCGTCGCCGGGTCGCCGCCGCGCTGCGGGTGGTAAATGTGATGCCCGCGACGGTGGTCCTCCGGCCGGACGGTAGCGTTGCCCAGACGCTGCCACGAGCTTTCAACACTGCCCATGAGATCGCGGCTGCGATCGGCAACGACAGGGGATAAGCGGAAAAATTGAACCGACTGGAGGGCCCGTGAGTGCTGGGGGTTCGCCCCTGCGGAATGGGGACCCCGCCCCTTCGCGCGGGACCGTTCCGCTGAGGCCTGACGCCTGTCCTTCCTGGCTGCGTCCGCTGGTCGACAACGTCGATGACGTTCCCGACGCGGCCCGGCGCCGCCTGCCGGCCGACGTGCTGGCGATGATCACCAGTAAGGCCGTGTCGGCGGTGACGACCCTGCGCGGCGCCAGCCGCGACGCCGCTGTCCTGGTGTTGTTCTCCGGTCCGGAATCCGGCGCGCCCGATCGCGGCTTTCCCGAGGACGCCGACCTGCTGGTGACCGTGCGGGCGTCGACCCTGCGCCACCACGCCGGCCAGGCGGCGTTTCCCGGCGGTGCTTCCGATCCCACCGATGACGGCCCGGTCGACACCGCGCTGCGCGAGGCCCGCGAGGAAACCGGCATCGACGTGAGCAGGCTGTACCCCCTGGCCACGATGGAAAAGATGTTCATCGCGCCGTCGCAGTTTCACGTCGTCCCGGTGCTGGCCTACTCGCCGGATCCCGGCCCGGTGGCAGTCGTCAACCAGGCCGAGACGGCGATCGTGGCGCGAGTTCCGGTGCGCGCCTTCATCAACCCGGACAACCGGCTCATGGTGTACCGCGGCGATCTCGGCCGCCGGTGGGCCGGCCCGGCGTTTCTGCTCAACGAGATGCTGGTCTGGGGATTCACTGGCCAAGTGATTTCCGCGTTGCTCGACGTCGCCGGCTGGGCCCAGCCATGGGACACCACCGACGAGCGGGAATTGGACGCGGCGATGGCGCTGGTCGGCGAGGGGGGTGGATCTCGATGAATTCCATGAGCCCGTCGCAGTGGCTGGATGTCGCCGTCCTCGCGGTCGCCTTCATCGCGGCGATCTCGGGCTGGCGGTCGGGCGCGCTGGGCTCGCTGCTGTCGTTCGTCGGCGTGTTGCTCGGAGCGATCGCGGGTGTGCTGCTGGCGCCCCACCTGGTCAGCCACATCGCCGCGCCGCGCGCGAAATTGTTTGCCGCACTGTTCTTGATCCTCGCGCTGGTGGTCATCGGCGAGGTCGCCGGTGTGGTGCTGGGGCGCGCCGTGCGCGGCGCGATCCGCAGCCGTTCCATCAAAACGGTCGACTCGATCATCGGGGTAGCAGTCCAGCTGGTCGTGGTGCTGACCGCGGCGTGGTTGTTGGCGACGCCGCTGACCCAGTCCAAGGACCAGCCGGAACTGGCCGCCGCGGTCCGCGGTTCGCGGGTGTTGGCTCAGGTCAACGACGTAGCGCCGCCCTGGCTCAAGACGGTACCCAAGCGGTTGTCCGCGCTGCTGAATACCTCCGGTTTGCCCGCCGTGCTGGAGCCGTTCAGCCGCACCCCGGTCATCCCCGTCGCCTCTCCCGATCCCGAGCTGGCCGGCAACCCGGTGGTGCAAGCCACCGCGCCCAGTGTGGTCAAGGTCCGCAGCCTGGCCCCGAGCTGCCAGAAAGTGTTGGAGGGCAGCGGATTCGTGATCGCACCCGACCGGGTGATGACCAATGCGCACGTGGTGGCCGGCTCCAACAGCGTCCAGATCTACGCCAGCGGCAGCCCCCTCGATGCCACTGTGGTGTCCTACGATCCGGCTGTCGACATCGCGATCCTGTCCGTCCCCAACTTGCCCCCGCCCCCACTGGCCTTCGCTCAGGGCGACGCGAAAACCGGCGCCAGCGTGGTAGTCCTGGGTTATCCCGGCGGCGGGAACTTCACCGCGACCCCGGCCAGGATTCGCGAGCTGATCAAGTTGAGCGGACCCGACATCTATCGGGATCCGGCGCCGGTCACCCGTGACGTCTACACGATCAGAGCCAATGTGGAGCAAGGCAATTCGGGTGGACCATTGATCGATCTCGACGGTCACGTGCTCGGAGTGGTGTTCGGCGCGGCGGTCGACGACCCCGACACGGGGTTCGTGTTGACCGCCGATGAGGTGGCCGGTCAGCTTGCCAGGATCGGTGACACCAAACTGGTGGGCACCGGCTCCTGCGTGGGCTGAGCCGCCGCGCCTACCGCGCTCGGGTCAGGTGCACCTGCTCCAGGAATTTCGTCAGGTGCCTGTTGATCTCCTCGGGCGCCTCCTCATGGCTGAAATGTCCTGCGCCCGCAATGGATACGTACCGTCCCTGTGGCGCGTAGCGCTGCGTGCGGTCGACCGGGTCGGCCAGCACGTAGGGATCCGCCTCGCCGCGCAGGTGTAACAGCGGCACACTGAGCTGCTGGCTCATCGACCTCATGAAACGCCGGCCTTCATCGCGCAGCTGGCTGCGCGCGGCCCAGCGCTGGTATTCCAGGGCACTGTGCGCGGCCGCCGGGATTTGGATCGCCGTCCGCAAATGGCCGATGGTCTCGGAGAAGTCTTCGGAGGCAAGCCATTTGCCGCAGCTGCGACTGCGGACCAGGCGCTCGATCTCGGCGGCGTTGTCGCGGGTCAACAGGCGCTCGGGCCACAACGGTATTTGGTATTGCAGCAGCGTCGGCAATAGCGCATAACCCTGGTCGCGTCGCGTCAACGTCGATCGTCGCAACGCCGCCGGATGCGGAGAACTGATCAGCGCGATCGCCGACACCAGCCGCGGATGCAACAAGGCGGTGGCCCAGCAGCCCAGCCCGCCGTCGGCGTGGCCCACCAAGGTCGCCGAGGAGTGCCCCAGCGCCCTAATGAGTCCGGCGGTGTCGCCGGCCATCGTCCAGCCGTCGTAGCCGCGGGGCGGCTTATCGCTGCCGCCATAGCCGCGCAGGTCGACGGCGACCACTCGAGCGCCGTGCAGTCCGCGTAGCTGATGACGCCAGGACCACCAGAACGACCCGAAACCGTGCAGCAGCATCACCAGCGGGCGTGCCGTTGCAGGCGGGCCATCGGCCTCGCCTGACGCCTCGACGACGTGGAAGCGGATGCCGTTGGCGTGCACATCGAGATGGCGCCACGGCCCCTCGATGCGCGTTACCGACGGATCCGGCGGCGCCATCTACCAACCCGATGGATCGCCGGCAGCGCCGTTTCCTGGCTTCGCGAGCCTGCCGTGGGGCTCGGGAAGCTGCTTGGCGCCGCCGGGGGCCTTGTCGTGGCTCGGCGTCAGCGCGCTGCGCGTCTCCTTGACCGATTCGATGGTCTGACGCGGTCCGCGGATCCGGCGCACCTTGAGGAAGCCCAGTAGGGCCAGCGCG
>NZ_DASUHS010000111.1:0-25134 GCF_036273375.1 Mycobacterium sp.
TGGCACCTCGATGTCGGCTCGTCGCATCCTGGGGCTGGAGCAGGTCCCAAGGGTTGGGCTGTTCGCCCATTAAAGCGGCACGCGAGCTGGGTTTAGAACGTCGTGAGACAGTTCGGTCTCTATCCGCCGCGCGCGTCAGAAACTTGAGGAAACCTGTCCCTAGTACGAGAGGACCGGGACGGACGAACCTCTGGTATACCAGTTGTCCCACCAGGGGCACGGCTGGATAGCCACGTTCGGACAGGATAACCGCTGAAAGCATCTAAGCGGGAAACCTTCTCCAAGATCAGGTTTCTCACCCTTTTAGAGGGATAAGGCCCCCCGCAGACTACGGGATCGATAGGCCAGACCTGGAAGCCCAGTAATGGGTGCAGGGAACTGGCACTAACCGGCCGAAAACTTACCAACACGCAATCGCAACCACAGTCCAGTTCGGCGGCTATTTGCCGCAGAATAACTTTGACGCCACACCCCCCACCAAACAAATTTAAATAGAGTTACGGCGGCCACAGCGACAGGGAAACGCCCGGTCCCATTCCGAACCCGGAAGCTAAGCCTGTCAGCGCCGATGATACTGCCCATACGGGTGGAAAAGTAGGACACCGCCGAACATACACAAAAACACCCCCGGCGACGGGGGTGTTTTTGCATTTGCGAATAAGGGGCGACTACTAATCGAATAACGTTAAATCCGCATGGGTGGTCGTGTGGCTGCGCTCCATATCGAGAAGCGTTCGCTTTCGGTCGACCCCGCCGCCGTAGCCGGTCAGGCTGCCATTGGCGCCGATGACCCGGTGACAAGGGACGACGATCGCGATCGGGTTGTGTCCATTGGCCAAACCCACCGCGCGCGCGGAACCGGTAGCTCCAATCTGGTCGGCGATCTGTCCATAGGATCGCGTCTCCGCATACGGGATGGTCAGCAGCGCCTTCCACACCCTCCGCTGAAATTCGGAGCCGCGCAGGTCGAATTCAAAGTCGAAGTCGGTGCGCTCGCCGGCGAAATACGCGCCGAGTTGCGCGACGGCCTCGCCGAACGCCCGCGGGTTCGGCGACCACCCGGTGCGGCTCGGCTCGTAGGTCTGGTCGACCATGCGAAGATTCGTCAGCACCGAGCCGTGCCCGGCCAGGGTCAGCAGTCCGATCGGGCTGTCGATGGTGCGGTACTCGGTCATGCGACCTCCTGTGGCGGCCAACGGTTTACCGGATGCTCGAGAGTGGTCCAAAGATATTGGGTGGCATAGGAACGCCAGGGTCGCCACCGCGCACTGCGCTCGACGAGCGAGCGTTCGTCGGACGGCAGACCCAGCTGTTTGGCGGCCAGGCGTAGGCCCAGATCACTGGCGGGAAACGCGTCGGGATCGCCGAGGCCGCGCATTGCGATCACTTCCGCGGTCCAGGGGCCGACGCCGGGCAAGGCGAGTAATTGCGTTCGGGCGCTTTCCCAGTCGCATCCGGCGCTCAACACGACACTTCCGGCGGCGAGGCCACCGACCAGCGCACTCAGTGTCCGTCGCCGGGCCTGGGGCACCGCCAAATGGATGGGGTCGATGTCCGCGAGCTGCTCAACGCATGGGAAGGTGTGCGTCAACGTTCCCTCGGGATCGTTGATCGGCTGCCCGTAGGCGGCGACTAGGCGGCCCGCATGAGTGCTCGCTGCCTTGGTGGACACCTGTTGGCCCAGCACCGCGCGCACCGCCAGTTCGGCTTCGTCAACCGTGCGCGGGATCCGCTGCCCCGGCGTCTTGGATACGACGGCGCAGAACTCCGCGTCGTCGCTCAGCGCTTCGTCCACCGCGTCCGGGTCGGCATCGAGGTCCAGCAGCCGCCGGCAGCGCGCGATAGCCGTTGTCAGATCACGAAAGTCGTCCAGCACGAGCACGCACCGGACATGATCGACGGCGGGGGTCAGGGTGACGATTGCGTTGCCGAACGGAAGGCGCAGACTGCGCCGGTAGGCGCCATCGCGGACTTCCTCGCAACCGGGCACCGTGCTCGCCGCGAGATGACCGAAGACGCCGACGTAGGCGAAGGGCGTGCGTACTGGGAGCCGAAGGCACACGGTGCCAGGGGAATTCGGGGCCGATCCGGAGCGTGTCGTCACGCGCTGGCGCAGCGCGCTCGGTGTCTTCTCGAAGACTGAGCGCACGGTGTCGTTGAACTGACGGATGCTGGAAAAACCGGCGGCGAATGCGACATCGCCGAATGGCAGGTCCGTGGTTTCGATCAGCACCCGGGCGGTCTGTGCCCGTTGCGCGCGGGCCAGTGCGAGCGGGCCGGCCCCAACCTCGGCCTGTAACAGCCGCTCCAGCTGTCGGTTGGTGTAACCGAGGTGGGCAGCCAGGCCGCCGACACCTTCGCGGTCCACCGTCCCGTCGGCGATCAGGCGCATCGTTCGCGCCACGACGTCACCGCGCACATTCCACTCCGGAGAACCCGGGGACGCGTCGGGGCGGCACCGCTTGCATGCTCGAAAGCCGGCTCGCTGAGCGGCGGCCGCCGTCGGGTAAAACCGCACGTTACGTGCGAACGGTGGCCGCACCGGGCAGCTGGGCCGGCAGTAGATGCGGGTGGTCAGCACCGCGGTGACGAACCATCCGTCGAACCGGGCGTCCTTGGACTGGACGGCGCGGTAGCAGCGTTCGAAGTCGTCATGCACGTTTCCAGATTTACACCCGCCCACCGACAAAACTGGCGGAAAAACGACATCGTCGTGGATGCGGATGTCACCAGGCGCGCGCAGGGGCAGGCCCGACATATCAAACCGCCCGCCTTGGTCGCGGGGCCGCTCGTCGACGCTAGTAGCAAGTACCTGAAACTTTTGAGCGGAGGTCACACAGTTGCCGCCACGCCCATTTCGGCTCGAAACCAACCTTTACGCGTCGACCGGCGACGCCAGCTGAGTCGGACGCTCATGCCCGCGCAGGGTCACCGTGTCGCCCAACGACCAACGCTCTCGCTCATTTTCACTTGCCCCCTCGATGGCGTCAGCCGTGGCAAGAAGCCGGCCCGAATGCGACTTGGCCAACTCGCACAGCCGGGCCGCCTCGTTGACCGGTTCACCGATCACGGTGTATTCGAAACGCTCCCTGGCGCCGACGTTTCCGGCAACGGCACGACCCGCCGCCACGCCGATGCCAGCCTCGAGGTCGGGCATTTCGTCACACATTCGTTCGGCAATGCAGCGCGCGGCGGCCAGGGCCGCGTCTTCAGGACTGTCCAGGCGGTTCGGTGCTCCGAAGATGGCTAGCGACGCATCACCCTCGAATTTGTTGACCAACCCACAGTAGCGGTCCACCTCTTCGACGACGATCGCGAAGAAACGGTTCAGCACCGCAACGACTTTGGCCGGAGGTTGGCTTGTCACCAGTTGCGTCGACCCGAGGATATCGATGAACACGACGGCGACATGGCGTTCTTCGCCGCCCAGCTTCGGCTTCTCGCGTTCTGCAGCAAAGGCCACTTCGCGTCCCACGTGCCGGCCGAAAAGATCGCGAACCCGTTCGCGCTCCCGTAGACCGTCGACCATGGCGTTGAAACCGCGCTGCAGCTCACCGAGTTCGGTTCCGTCGAACACCACCAGATCGCCGCGGAGGTTCCCCTGCTCGACGCGTCGCAGCGCCGCCCGGACTACGCGCACCGGTGTGGCCGTCAGCCAGGCCAGGATCCACATCAAGACGCATCCGAAGATCAGCGTCGCAAACGACACCATCAGCACAGCGACCGCGAACTCAGTCTCGGTCAGGTTTTGCATCAGAATCTGGAATGTAGTCAGGACGACGATGCCGATGACCGGCACACCCGACCCGAGGAACCATACCGTCATGGTCCGGCCCATGATGCCGGCCGTCAGCCGCCGTGGCGGTGGCCCCGCCTCGAGCGCCTGGGCCGCCACCGGCCGCAGCGCGAACTCGGCGAGCAGATAGCTCCCGGTGGCCACCAGAACGCCGCAGAAGCCAACCCCCACGAGGAACCGCGGGATAAACACGGTGTTGACCAGGCCGTAGAGGACCGTCAGCACTACCGCCCCGACGCCCCACAAAATGAGGTCGACCAACGCGATTCGCCACGGGGCGATGAACGTGTTGCGCTCGTCCTCAGGGGTCGGCGCGCGCTCCTCGATCGCCCACCGCAATGCGAGCACGGTCCGGCGAGTGATCCAGTAGACGCCCACGGTGAGGGCAAGTGCGATATAGGCCGGCGCGGCGCCGAAGGTGATCCACCAGGGCGCGTCGTTGAACACGCTCGGTGCGGGAATGGCGACCGTGACCAACAGCAGCGCGGCGCCGATGCCGATCAGGTTTGCGCCCAGCACCAGCACGGTCAGGATGACCTGAATGCGGATGCGGCGGCGGCGTGGGCTTTCCGAGACCCGCCCGAGTAGGAACGACCCGTAGGCGGGTGTTTCCGGCAGCCGTCCGCTCTGACGGGTGACTCGCTCTAGCACCCGCCCCAGGCGTCGAGCCATGGTCTGACTGGCCAACATCGTGGGTTCAGCGTAATTTGTCGGCCACGCTCTAAGGTGAGTCGGGTGCGTCTAGTGATCGCTCAATGCACCGTCGACTATGTCGGCAGACTCACCGCGCATCTGCCATCCGCACGCAGATTGCTGCTGTTCAAGGCTGATGGATCGGTCAGTGTGCACGCTGACGACCGGGCCTACAAGCCGCTGAATTGGATGAGCCCGCCGTGCTGGCTGACCGAAGAGACCGGTGATCAGGCCCCGGTGTGGGTGGTTGAGAACAAAGCCGGCGAACAATTGCGCATCACCGTCGAGGAGATCGAACACGACTCCAACCACGAGCTGGGCATCGATCCCGGGCTGGTCAAGGACGGCGTCGAGGCGCACCTGCAGGCGCTGCTCGCCGAGCACGTGCAACTGCTGGGCGAGGGATACACGTTGGTCCGCCGCGAGTACATGACGGCCATTGGCCCCGTCGATCTGCTCTGCCGTGACGAACGCGGCGGTTCGGTGGCGGTAGAGATCAAGCGTCGCGGCGAGATCGACGGTGTCGAGCAGCTCACCCGGTACCTGGACCTGCTCAACCGCGACACCGTGCTGGCGCCGGTAAAAGGGGTGTTCGCCGCTCAGCAGATCAAGCCGCAGGCCCGCACACTGGCCACCGATCGCGGTATCCGTTGTCTGACATTGAATTACGACAAGATGCGCGGGATGGACAGCGACGAATACCGGCTGTTCTGAGGGCCCGCCACTAGACTGGACCCATGGCTCGGCGCCGTACCCCGCCACGTCGGCCGCGGCCGGTCGCGCCGCCGCCGGCATTGCGTCGGGTGGAGCTCGGGCCCGATGGCCACGAGTACGAAGTCCGTCCCGTCCCGGCGGCCCGTGCGGTCAAAACCTATAGGTGCCCCGGCTGCGATCACGAAATACGGTCCGGCTCAGCGCATCTGGTGGTATGGCCGATCGATTCGACGCTCGGGGGAGGCGCGGGTCAAGTCGAGGACCGCCGGCATTGGCACACGCCCTGCTGGGCGCACCGCGCTACCCGCGGTCCAACCAGGAAGTGGTCGTAGAGTATCCGGTCTCAGGCGCCCGGTTCGACGAGCTCGATCAGAACCCCGCCGCCGTCCTTGGGGTGGATGAAGTTCATCCGGGAGTTTGCCGTGCCGCGTCGGGGTGCGTCGTAGATCAGGCGCACTCCTTGCTCGCGGAGCTGCTCGGCCAAGGTGTCGAGGTCACTGACCCGAACGGCCATTTGCTGGATGCCCGGACCGCGCTTGTCGAGAAACTTCGCGATCGTCGAGGACTCGTCGATCGGGGCCATCAACTGGATCTGCGCGGTGCCCGCGGGGGCGCCGCGCACAGCCAGCATGGCTTCGCGGATTCCCTGCTCCTCGTTGACTTCCTCGTGCACCAGGATCATGCCGAGCGTGTCGTGGTACCAGGCGATGGCGGCGTCCAGGTCGGCGACTGCGATGCCGACGTGATCGATCGCCGTCACCAGTGAGGTGGCCAGGATCTGACGGGCGTCAACTTGATCGGTCGTCATCACATAACGGTAACCTGGCGGCAAAGATTGCGCTTCTCCGGGAGGCCGAAACGGCCATCGAGGGAGCGCCTGGTAGGCCTTAGGAGACAGTCATGACGACGTCGGTGATCGTTGCTGGAGCACGGACACCCATCGGCAAGTTGATGGGTTCGCTGAAGGACTTCTCCGCCAGCGATCTGGGGGCCATCGCGATCGCGGGCGCGCTGGAAAAGGCCAAAGTTCCGGCCTCCGCGGTCGACTACGTGATCATGGGCCAGGTGCTGACGGCCGGGGCCGGTCAGATGCCGGCACGCCAGGCGGCCGTGGCGGCCGGCATCGGCTGGGATGTTCCGGCGCTGACCATCAACAAGATGTGTTTGTCCGGTATTGACTCCATCGCGCTGGCTGACCAGCTCATTCGTGCCGGGGAGTTCGACGTGGTGGTGGCCGGCGGCCAGGAGTCCATGACGAAGGCGCCGCACCTGCTGATGGACAGCCGCTCGGGCTACAAGTACGGCGACGTGACGGTGCTCGACCACATGGCCTACGACGGCCTGCACGACGTGTTCACCGACCAGCCGATGGGCGCGCTCACCGAGCAGCGCAACGACGTCGACAAATTCACCCGGCAGGAGCAGGACGAGTTCGCTGCGCGGTCCCACCAGAAGGCGGCCGCGGCATGGAAGGACGGCGTCTTCACCGACGAAGTGGTGCCGGTCAACATCCCGCAGCGCAAAGGTGATCCCCTACAGTTCACCGAGGACGAGGGGATTCGCGCCAACACCACCGCCGAGTCATTGGCCGGCCTCAAGCCGGCATTTCGCCGCGATGGCACCATCACCGCCGGTTCGGCCTCCCAGATCTCCGATGGCGCGGCCGCGGTGGTGGTGATGAGCAAGGCGAAGGCCCAAGAACTGGGGCTGACCTGGCTGGCCGAGATCGGCGCGCACGGCGTGGTGGCCGGACCGGATTCAACCCTGCAGTCGCAGCCGGCGAACGCGATCAAGAAGGCGATCGGCCGTGAGGGCATCTCGGTCGACCAGCTCGATGTCATCGAGATCAACGAGGCGTTTTCCGCGGTGGCACTGGCGTCGACGCGCGAACTGGGCGTGAATCCCGACCTCGTCAACGTCAACGGCGGCGCGATAGCCGTGGGGCACCCCATCGGGATGTCGGGAGCGCGGATCGCGCTGCATGCCGCCCTGGAGTTGTCACGACGCGGCTCGGGATACGCCGTCGCGGCGCTGTGCGGGGCCGGCGGGCAGGGCGACGCCTTGATTCTGCGCGCGGGTTAGCCAGAGTCAGTGGCTTTCGCCGACGTTGCTGGCGCGGCGCGCCGAGGACAAATTGTGATCTTCGTCATATTTGCCGATCACGACCCTGCTCGGTGGGCTTTTTCGCCCCGTCGTGCCGCCGCCTGACTGCCGTCGCGACCGGGTGGATGGGTAGCCCAGGCGCATGACAAACTTGACGGCGTGACGCGTCCGCGACCCTCTATCGGCCCCGCCCTGGCTGGTGCGGTCGATCTCTCCGGTCTCAAGCAACGGCCCCAGCCGGCGGGCGGCCCTCCCGCAGGGTCCGGGCCGTCGGCCCCCGAGGGTGACCCCGGGATCATCGCGGTCACCGAGACCAACTTCGAGGCCGAGGTGCTGCACCGGTCCGAGGAAGTGCCCGTCGTTGTGCTGCTGTGGTCGCCTCGCAGCGAAGCGTGTGTCCAGCTGCTCGACATGTTCGCCGGGCTGGCCGCGCAGGACAACGGCAAGTGGTCGTTGACGACGGTCAACGTCGATGTCGCGCCCAGGGTCGCGCAGATATTCGGTGTCGACGCGGTTCCGACCGTCGTGGCGCTGGCCGCCGGTCAGCCGATCTCGAGTTTCCAGGGCATGCAGCCGCCCGAGCAGTTACGCGGCTGGTTGGACCAAATCCTCTCGGCGACCGCCGGAAAGCTCAAGGGCTCAGCGGGTTCCGGTGAGCCGGAGGCCGTCGATCCCGAGCTGGCCGCAGCCCGCCAGCAGCTGGAAGACGGCGACTTCGAGGCGGCCAAGACGGCCTACCAGTCGATCCTGGACGCCAACCCAGCCAACGCCGAAGCCACGGGCGCGATTAGGCAGATCGAATTCCTCACGCGCGCAACCGCGCAACGCCCGGATGCCGTCGCCGCTGCCGACACCGCGCCCGGCGACATCCAAGCCGCACTCGCGGCGGCCGACGTGCAGATCCTCAATCAGGATGTCGAGGCCGCCTTCAATCGTCTGATCGCCTTGGTGCGCAGCACATCCGGGGACGACCGCACTTTGGTGCGCACCCGGCTGGTCGAGCTGTTCGAACTCTTCGACCCCGCCGATCCCGAGGTTGTCGCCGGACGGCGTAACCTCGCCAACGCCCTGTACTGAAGCGGTCTTTACTCGGGTTCCAGCCACAGCGCTGACGTGGGCGGCAGCACCAACAGTGCCGAGGCCGGCCGGCCATGCCACGGGTCTTCGGTCGCGTCGACGCCGCCCATGTTGCCCATACCCGAACCGTTGTAGGCCGTCGCATCGGTGTTGAGCACCTCGCGCCAGCGGCCGGCCGACGGCAGACCCAGTCGGTATCCGCCGTGCTCGGCGCCCGCGAAGTTGAACACGCACGCCATCACCGAGCCATCCTTGCCGTAGCGCAAGAAGCTCAGCACGTTGTTGCCGGAGTCGTTGGCGTCGATCCAGGAGTAGCCGTCGGGCACGGTGTCCTGGCTCCACAGCGCCGGGTGACTGCGGTAGATGTCGTTGATGTCGCGGACAAAGCGCAAGACCCCGTTGGAGAATCCTTGCTCGTCGAGCTGCCACCAATCCAGGCCGCGCTCCTCCGACCACTCGGCGCGCTGCGCGAATTCCTGTCCCATGAACAACAATTGCTTGCCCGGGTGCGCCCACTGGTAGGCGAGCAAGCTACGCAGCCCGGCCGCCTTGACGTGATTGTTGCCCGGCATCCGGCCCCACAGGGTTCCCTTGCCGTGGACCACCTCGTCATGGCTGATCGGCAGCACGTAGTTCTCGCTGAATGCGTACAGCATGGAGAACGTCATCTCGTGGTGGTGGTAGCTGCGGTAGATCGGATCGCGGCTGATGTAGTCGAGCGTGTCGTGCATCCAGCCCATGTTCCACTTCATCGAAAAGCCCAGGCCACCAAGGTTTGTCGGCCGCGTAACCCCGGGCCACGAGGTTGACTCCTCGGCGATCGTGACGATGCCCGGCGCGGCCTTGTGAGCAGTGGCGTTCAGCTCCTGCAGGAACTGCACCGCTTCGAGGTTTTCCCGGCCGCCGTAGATGTTGGGGGTCCAGCCGCCCTCGGGCCGCGAGTAGTCCAAGTAGAGCATGGACGCTACCGCGTCCACTCGTAAGCCGTCGATGTGGAACTCTTCGAGCCAGAACAGCGCGTTGGCTACCAGGAAGTTCCGCACCTCCCGGCGGCCGAAGTCGAAAACATAGGTACCCCAGTCGAGTTGCTCACCGCGCTGAGGGTCGGAGTGCTCGTAGAGCGGGGTGCCGTCGAACCGCGCCAACGCCCAGGCGTCCTTGGGGAAGTGTGCCGGCACCCAGTCGACCAGCACGCCGATGCCGGCCCGATGCAAGGCGTCGACGAAAGCCCGAAACTCGTCCGGTGTCCCGAATCGCGACGTCGGTGCGTAGTACGACGTCACCTGGTAGCCCCACGATCCGGCGAAGGGGTGCTCGGCGACCGGCAGCAGCTCGACGTGGGTGAACCCGTGTTCCACCACGTAATCCGTCAGCTCGCGGGCCAACTGCCGGTAGTTGAGGCCGGGGCGCCAGGAACCCAGGTGAACCTCGTAGGTGCTCATCGGCTCGAACACCGGGTTGCGCTTTGCGCGCTCCACCATCCAGTCGGCGTCTTCCCAGCTGTATTCACTGCGCGTCACCCGGGACGCGGTGTGGGGCGGCACCTCGGTGGCGAACGCCATCGGGTCGGCCCGGTCGGTCACGACGCCGTCCGCGCCGTGTACGCGAAACTTGTACAGCCCCTCAAGGGGGAAATCGGGCCAGAACAGCTCCCAGACGCCCGACGACCCCAGCACCCGCATCGGGGCTTCACTGCCGGTCCAGCCGTTGAACTCACCGATCAGATTAACGCTCTTGGCGTTGGGCGCCCACACCGCGAACGACACCCCGGTGACGACGCCGTCTGCCGTGGTGAACGAGCGAGGATGTGCGCCAAGGACTTCCCAGAGCCGCTCATGGCGTCCCTCCCCGAACAGGTGAAGGTCGACCTCACCCAACGTCGGCAGAAAGCGGTATGCGTCGGCGACGACGTACGGCTCGGCACCTTCATAGGTGATCTGTAGCCGATAGTCGATCAAGTTGGCGAACGGCAACACCACGGCGAACAGACCGGATTCGATGTGCTGCATGGGGAACCGGTCGTCACCGACCAGCGCGACGACTTCGGCCGCATGCGGCCGGTACGCCCGAATGACGGTGTGATCGTTGTATTCGTGGGCGCCCAGAATGCTGTGCGGGTTGTAGTGTGTGCCAGCGACCAGGCGCGACAGGTCGGCCGGACCGGGCGCCAAGTGTGTCCGCGCGAGTTGATCGGCTTGGCTCATGTCCCTTGCACCTCCGGTACGTTTCATCGCCTGCGTAGCAGTGTCATTCGTGAGTCATACGGTATGAGTGGCATATTGATGATGTGCGCGACCGCCTGCCCGGGGTCGATGCGAATGTAATTGGCCTGCCCCCATTGGAATTCCTGGCCGCTGATCTCGTCGCGCACCCAAAACCGCTCGTAGGGCTCCATACCCAAAGCGGCCATGTCTAAAAACAGCGTCGCTTCCTCGACTCCGTAAGCGTTGAGCGTCACGACCACCAACACACAGTCGCCGGTCGCCGGGTCGAACTTCGAGTAGGCGAGCAACGCATCGTTGTCCACGCTGTGGAAATGGATCGTGCGCATTTGCTCCAGTGCGGGATGTAGTCGGCGAATTGCGTTGAGCTGCGTGATGAATGGTTCGAGCGATCGTCCTTCGGCGAGGGCACCCGCGAAATCGCGGGGCCGCAATTCGTACTTCTCTGAGTTCAGGTACTCCTCGCTGCCCTCCCGCACCGCGCGGTGCTCGAACAGTTCGTAACCCGAATACACGCCCCACGCCGGCCCCATGGTCGCCGCCAGCACCGCGCGGATGGCGAACATTCCGGGCCCGTTGTGCTGCAAGATGGCATGCAAGATGTCGGGGGTGTTGACGAACAGGTTGGGCCGGCGGAAGTCGGCGAGGTTGGCGATGTCGTTGCCGAACTCGGTCAGCTCCCACTTCGCCGTGCGCCAGGTGAAGTAGCTGTAGGACTGGGTGAACCCCAGCTTCGCCAGACCGTACTGCCGCGCCGGTGGCGTGAAGGCCTCGGACAAGAACAGCACGTCGGGATCGACAGCCTTGACCGCGGCGATCAGCCAGGCCCAGAAATCCGGCGGCTTGGTGTGCGGGTTGTCGACGCGAAAGAACTTGACGCCGTGGTCGATCCAGTGCCGGACCACGCGCAGCACCTCGTCGTAGAGCCCGGCCGGGTCGTTGTCGAAGTTGATCGGATAGATGTCCTGGTATTTCTTGGGCGGGTTTTCCGCGTAAGCGATGGTGCCGTCGGGCAATTCGGTGAACCAATTGCGGTGGTCACGCGCCCAGGGATGATCCGGTGCGCATTGCAGCGCCAAGTCCAGCGCCACCTCCATGCCCAGCTCGCGTGTCGCGGCGACGAAGGCGTCGAAGTCCTCGATGGTGCCCAGATCCGGGTGGACGGCGTCGTGACCACCCTCGTCGCTGCCAATTGCCCAGGGAGAACCCACATCCCCGGGGGCGGCGGTCGGGGAGTTGTTGCGCCCCTTGCGATGTACCTTGCCGATCGGGTGGATCGGCGGCAGGTAGACGACGTCGAATCCCATCGCCGCGATGCGCGGAAGCTGGGCGACGGCCGTGGCGAAGGTGCCGTGCACGGGATTGCCCTTGGCATCCCACCCGCCGGTCGAGCGGGGAAACATCTCATACCAGGAGCCGAACCGGGCCAGCGGCCGGTCCACCCAGACGCCGTGCTGTTCGCCGCGGGTGACCAGATCGCGCAGCGGGTAGTCCGCCAGAATTTCTTCGATCTCCGGCCCCAGTGCCAGCGCGGTCCGGGTGACCGGGTCGCCGGGCTTGCGCAGCGCGGTGGCGGCGGCCAGCAACGGTTCGCGCAGTGGGCGCGGTACACCCGTCGCCGCACGCTCGAACAGCCCGGCGCCGACCAACAGATCGTTGGACAGTTCGGTCTCGCCCTGACCGGCGTCCAATTTGGCGATCAGCCCGTGCCGCCATGAATGAATCGGGTCGCCCCACCCGTCGACTCGGAAGGTCCACAACCCGACCTGGTCGGGGATGAACTGTCCGTGAAAAACGTACGGTTCGAGACCCATTGTCATCGGCAGCGACAGCGGCTTGATTCGTTGCTGGTTGACCTTGCCATCGCGTTCGGCCACCGGCTTTGCCGGCGCTTGAACCGCCTTGACTCGGCGGGTCTCGGTTACCTGCGGATAGCCGGACCCGAGGTAGCGCACGACCAGAGTGGCCGCGACGGCCTCGTGGCCTTCTCGCCATACCGCGGCGCTGACCGGCACGACCTCGCCGACCACAGCTTTCGCGGGATACGCGCCACAGGAAACGACCGGTTGGACGTTATCGATCTCGACACGACCGGGCACCACCACTCCGTTCCGATTGTGTGCGGCTAACCCCACGATGTGTTCCGTGCGGACTGCCGCTCGTGGGAAACTTCCTGTCGTGGGGAACTTTCTAAGCGGGGAGGCATCGTTGCGACCCCGATAACTACCCGATACCCACCCTAGTCTTCGGTCACACACCGGCGAGGAAAAGCGATCCTTCCCGCCGTGCGCGGGCTCAGAACCTCAGTAAGGTAGTAACGCGTGAAAGCCCTCCGCCGGTTTACCGTCCGTGCTCACCTTCCGGAGCGTCTGACCGCGCTGGACCAGCTGTCGACCAACCTGCGATGGTCCTGGGACAAACCCACCCAAGAGCTTTTTGCGACCATCGACCCACACCTCTGGGAGCGATGCAGCAGTGATCCGGTGGCGTTGCTGGGCGCGGTCAACCCGGCGCGGCTGGACGAGTTGGCGCTTGATGAGGCGTTCCTGGGCCGGCTCGACGCGCTGACCGCCGATTTGAACGATTACCTGAGCCGCCCGCTGTGGTACCAGCACGAGCACGGCGCCGAAATGCCGGCCGCGATCGCCTACTTCTCGATGGAGTTCGGCATCGCCGAAGTGCTGCCCAACTACTCCGGCGGCTTGGGCATCCTTGCCGGCGACCACTTGAAGTCCGCGTCCGATCTGGGTGTGCCGCTGGTAGCGGTGGGCCTTTACTACCGCTCCGGATACTTCCGTCAGTCGTTGACGGCCGACGGCTGGCAGAACGAGACCTACCCGTCGTTGGACCCCCAAGGCCTGCCGCTGCGGCTGCTGACCGACGCGACCGGCGAGCCTGCCCTGGTTGAGTTGATGCTGCCGGACTCCGCGCAGCTGCACGCCCGGATCTGGGTCGCACAAGTGGGCAGGGTTCCACTGCTGTTGCTCGATTCCGATGTCCCGGAGAACGAGCACGATCTGCGCGGCGTCACCGACCGTTTGTACGGGGGTGACCAAGAACATCGGATGAGGCAGGAGATCCTGGCGGGCATCGGTGGGGTGCGGGCGATCCGCGCCTTCACCGACATTCACGGCCTGCCGGCGCCCGAGGTGTTCCACATGAACGAGGGCCACGCGGGTTTCCTCGGAGCGGAACGCATCCGCGAGCTGATGACCGGTTCGGGACTGGACTTCGACACCGCGCTGACGGTGGTGCGGTCGAGCACGGTGTTCACCACGCACACCCCGGTACCCGCCGGCATCGACCGGTTCCCCATCGACATGGTGCGGTTGTACTTTGACGACCACGTGGCCGACCAAGCGGAACCCGGGAAGGCCGCGACAGCCGACGCCTCGCCCGTGTTGCTGGCGGGGGTGCCGACGGCTCGCATCCTGGCGCTCGGCGCCGAGGACGACCCCACTAAGTTCAACATGGCCCACATGGGTCTGCGGCTGGCCCAGCGCGCCAACGGTGTGTCGTCGCTGCACGGACGGGTGAGTCGGTCCATGTTCAACGAACTGTGGCCCGGCTTCGACGCCAGTGAGGTGCCGATCGGCTCGATTACCAACGGAGTTCATGCGCGCACCTGGGCGGCGCCGCAGTGGCTGCAGCTGGGCCGTGAGCTGGCCGGGTCGGATTCCTTCAGCGATCCGGGGGTTTGGCTGCGCCTCAAGCAGGTCGACGCGGGCCATCTGTGGTGGATCCGCTCGCAGCTGAGGTCCCTGCTGGTCGACGACGTCCGGCAGCGGCTACGTCGCTCCTGGCTGGAACGAGGCGCCTCGGACGCCGAATTAGGTTGGATAGCAACGGCATTCGATCCAGAGGTGCTGACCATCGGGTTCGCCCGGCGGGTGCCGACGTATAAGCGGCTGACGCTGATGCTGCGTGATCCGCATCGGCTGGAACAGCTACTGCTCGACCAAGAGCGGCCCATTCAGCTGATCGTCGCCGGGAAATCGCACCCGGCCGACGACGGCGGTAAGGCGCTGATCCAGCAGGTGGTGCGCTTTGCCGACCGGCCCGAGGTGCGCCACCGCATCGCATTTCTGCCCGACTACGACATGTCCATGGCGCGGCTGCTGTATTGGGGTTGCGACGTCTGGCTGAACAATCCACTGCGACCGTTGGAGGCTTGCGGCACTTCGGGAATGAAGAGCGCACTCAACGGCGGGCTGAACCTGTCCATCCGCGACGGCTGGTGGGACGAATGGTACGACGGCGAAAACGGTTGGGCGATACCGTCTGCCGATGGCGTAGCCGACGAAGACCGGCGCGACGACCTGGAGTCTGGCGGTCTCTACACACTGCTGGAAGAGGCCGTCGCGCCGAAGTTCTACGAGCGTGATGAACACGGCGTGCCGCCGCGCTGGATCGAGATGGTGCGCCACACCGTGCAGACGCTCGGACCAAAAGTGCTGGCGTCCCGCATGGTGCGCGACTACGTCGAGCAGTACTACACGCCGGCGGCGCAGTCGTTGCGTCGGACCATCGCCCCGGCTGAGGGCGACGAAGGTGGCGGCGAGTTCGGCGCTGCGCGCGAACTGGCCGCCTACCGCGGGCGCGCCCAGGAGGCCTGGCCCAAAATCGCCGTCACCGACGTCGACAGCACCGGCCTGCCGGACAGTCCGGTGCTCGGCTCGAAGCTGACCCTGACCGCCACCGTCCACCTGGCCGGCCTGGCGCCCGACGAGGTCACGGTCCAGGCGCTGGTGGGCCGGGTCGACGCCAGCGATGCACTGCTGGAGCCGATCACCGTCGAGATGTCCTACACCGGCACAGCCGAGGGCGGCAACCAGGTCTTCTCGACGACGACGCCGCTGCCGCTGGCGGGATCGGTCGGTTACACCGTGCGCGTGCTGCCCCACAATCCGATGCTGGCGGCCAGCAACGAGCTCGGCCTGGTCACGCTGGCGCGATAGCCGGATCGGTCAGGCCGACAGGCCCTCTTCCGATGGGGCTGCGGTGCGCAGTCGCTGCAGCGCCTGGCGCACCTGGTCGCCGTTGGTGGTCTGCCAAAACGGTGGCAACGAGGCGCGCAGGTAGCCGCCGTAGCCGGCGGTGACCATGCGGGAGTCGAGCACAGCAACCACGCCGCGATCGGTGACGCGGCGCAATAGCCGTCCCGATCCCTGAGCCAACAGCAGCGCCGCGTGGTTGGCCGCGACGGCCATGAAACCATTGCCGCCGCGTGCGGCGACCGCGCGCTGCCGCGCGCCCAGTAGGGGGTCGTCGGGCCGGGGAAACGGGATGCGGTCGATCAGCACCAGTGACAGCGACGGTCCCGGCACATCGACGCCCTGCCACAGCGACAGCGTGCCGAACAGGGACGTCTGGGGGTCGGCGCTGAACTGCTCGACGAGCGCCGACGTGCTGTCGTCGCCCTGACACAGCACCGGTGTCGACAGCCGTTCGCGCATGACCTCGGCCGCCGCCCGGGCCGCCCGCATCGACGAGAACAAGCCCAGGGTGCGCCCGTCGGCGGCGGCGATGAGCTCGGCGATTTCGCTCAGCTGCTCGGCGGAGCCGGTGCCGTCGCGTCCCGGTGGCGGCAGGTGCGCGGCCACATACAAGATTCCGGCTTTGTCGTGCTGGAACGGCGAACCCACGTCGACGCCACGCCAGTGCGCGTGGTCGCCGTCCTCGGCCGTCAGTCCCCACGCCGTGGCCATAGCGTCGAACGAGCCGCCGATGGTCAGCGTCGCCGACGTCAGCACCACCGTCGAACGCGAGAACACCCGGGACCGCAGCAGCCCTGCGACCGACAGGGGCGCCACCCGCAACACCGGGCGCGACGAACCCCTGATCTCCTCGTGCTCCAGCCACACCACGTCGGTGCGGTCGGGAATGGCCGGGCCGAACGATGCCAGCACGCGCGACGTGGTGTCCGTTATCTCGCTCAGTGCCGCAACGGCTTCGGCGCGCGCCGACGCCGCCTTGGGGTCGTTGGTGGTGTCGATCGCCGAGCGCGCCGCGGTCGCCACGTCGCGTAGCGCCGTCAGGTAGGTCGCCAGCTCCTCGTCGAGGCGATCGATGCGGCCCGGCGTGCCGTCGTGGATGACCGACGCGAAGTTCGCCGTCGTCGCCTCCAGACGTTGGATCAAATCCGGGTCCACCAGTCGGGCGATGCGCCGGGCGGCCACGCCGAGGGAGGCCGACGTCAGCTCCGCGGTGGCCACCGACGTCACCCGATCCACCAGCTCGTGTGCTTCATCAACGACCAGCAGCGCATGTTCGGGCAGCACCGCCGTTTCGGCCACAGCGTCGATGGCCAGCAGCGCATGGTTGGTGACCACCACATCAGCACGGCCGGCCCGGCTACGCGCCCGTTCGGAAAAGCACTCGGCGCCGAACGGGCAGCGCGTCACGCCGAGGCATTCCCGCGCGGAAACGCTGACCTGCGACCAGGAGCGGTCCGGGACGCCGGGCTTCAGGTCGTCGCGGTCACCGGATTCGGTGCTCGACGCCCATTCGGTGAGCCGTTGCACGTCGCGGCCCAACGCGCTGACCGCCATGGGGTTGAAGAGTTCCTCCTGCGGCCGGTCGTCGCCTTCTTCACCGTCGGCGGCCCCGCCGTTGTGAATCTTGTTCAGGCACAGATAGTTTCGCCGGCCCTTGAGTAAGGCGAACTGCGGACGGCGCGGCAGCGCATCTGCCAGCGAATCGACCAGCCGGGGCAGATCGCGATCGACGAGCTGGCGCTGCAGAGCGATCGTGGCCGTGGACACGACGACGGGGGAGTCGTCGTCGAGCGCGTGGACGATTGCGGGCACCAGATACGCGAGCGACTTACCGGTACCGGTGCCGGCCTGCACCACCAGGTGCTCTTCGGTGGCGAAGGCCCGCGCCACCGCGCCGGCCATCTCCTGCTGGCCGGTGCGTTCACTACCGCCGAGCGCGGCCACCGCGGTGGCCAGCAGCTCGGACACGGAAACGTCAGACGTGGCTACCCTCTTCGCTGTTTTGGGGCGGCGCTTGCGCCGCGGCATTTTTCGCGCGGTGCTAGCGCCGGTCGGCGGGAATCTGCGTGGTCGTGATCGCGGGATCACCCTGCGACAAGTTCAAGCCCTCCCACGGCAGACTGCGCAGCCCGGAAGTTACCAGCTCGCGCGCCGCGGCGAGGTTCGGTTTGGACACTAATTCGCCACCGCGGACCAGCGGGACGGTCAGCATCCGAGCCGGTTCGGAGACGGCGGGCTGATGGCCGGCCGAATACACCACCTCCTCGGTGACGATGCCGGAATCGCGCGACAGGCGTAGCGCCTCCTTGCGCCCGCCGCGGGATTGCTTGTGGCTGCTGCGCTTTTGGACCGGCAAGCCGTCCACCTCGACCAGTTTGTACACCATGTTCGCCGTCGGGGCGCCCGAGCCCGTCACCAGCGACGTGCCCACGCCGTAACTGTCGACCGGCTCGGCGGCCAAGGCCGCGATGGAGAACTCGTCGAGGTCGCCGGAGACCACGATGCGGGTCCGGGTCGCCCCGAGCTTGTCGAGCTGTTCACGCGCCTGGCGGGCCAGCACGCCCAGCTCGCCGGAATCGATGCGCACCGCACCCAGCCCGGTACCGGCGGCGGCCACCGCGTTGGCCACGCCGGTCGTCACGTCGTAGGTATCCACCAGCAGGGTGGTGTCCACTCCGAGCGCGTCGACCTGTGCGGAGAACGCCGCCAATTCGGTCGATTCCGTGGGGGAATCGGCGTGCGCATGCAGCATGGTGAACGCGTGCGCGGAGGTGCCCTCGGCGGGTACTCCGTAGCAGCGTTGCGCCTCCAGATTGGACGACGCCGCGAAGCCGGCCAGGTACGCCGCGCGGGCAGCGGCGACGGCCGCCTGCTCGTGGGTTCGTCGTGACCCCATCTCGATCAGCGTGCGTCCCCTGGCCGCGCTCACCATGCGCGCCGCGGCGGACGCGACCGCGGTGTCGTGATTGAAAATCGACAGTGCCAGCGTCTCGAGCACCACGCATTCGGCGAACGTCCCGCTCACCGACAGTACCGGGGAACCGGGGAAGTACAGCTCGCCTTCGGCGTAGCCGTCGATGTCACCGCCGAATCGAAATTCGCGTAAGTACCGCAACGTATCCGGGTCGAGAAACTGCACCAGCGACTGGCACGCCTGGTCACCGAAGGTGAACTGCGGCAGCGCGTCGAGCAGCCGGCCGGTTCCGGCGACCACGCCGTAGCGGCGGCCTTCGGGAAGTCGGCGGGCAAAAAGCTCGAAGGTGGTCCGGCGATCGGCGGTGCCGTCTCGCAGCGCCGCCGCCAACATGGTCAACTCGTACTTGTCGGTCAGCAGCCCAGTAACGACCGGGTCGTTCATTCCATAACGGTATCGGCTGCGATTGGCGCTCGGTAACGTCGTCCATCCCTCGGTATCGTGTAGGCCATGGTTGTTATGTCAGCGCCCACTAAGCCGGGCACTACAAGACAACGAGAGTCCGCTCCCGTGGAGGCCACGGCGAGTCCGTGGGTCACGATCGTCTGGGATGACCCGGTCAATCTGATGACCTATGTGACGTATGTGTTCCAGAAGTTGTTCGGCTACAGCGAGCCGCACGCCACCAAGCTGATGTTGCAGGTGCACAACGAAGGAAAGGCCGTGGTGTCCGCCGGCAGCCGTGAGTCCATGGAAGTCGATGTGTCCAAGCTGCACGCCGCCGGTTTGTGGGCGACGATGCAGCAGGACCGCTGAAGCTCGAGGCGTCGGCGATTCCCTGTGCGCAAATGGAAGCGGGTCGAGACCGCTAGCGGTCCCCGTTTCCGGTCGTCCCTGGCCTCGCATGAAGCCGCCCTGCTCAAGAACTTGGCCACGGCGATGATCGGCTTGCTCGACGAGCGTGAATCTGCCTCGCCCGCAGACGAACTCGAGGAGATCACGGGGATAAAGACCGGCAACGCCGATCCCCCGAAAGACCCCACGTTGCGTCGGCTGCTGCCCGACTTCTACCGGCACGACGGTGACGACACCGCGCCGCCCGACGGCGCGGATAGCCTGAACGCGGCACTGCGCAGCCTGCACGAGCCCGACATCGTCAACGCCAAACGCGTTGCCGCGCAGCGGTTGCTGAGCACGGTTCCCGACGGTGGCGGCCGCTTCGAGCTGACCGAGGACGACGCGAACTGCTGGATCGGGGCGGTCAACGACATTCGGTTGACCCTAGGAGTCATGCTCGAGGTCGGGCCGGAGGGCCCGGAGCGCCTGCCGCCCGACCATCCCCTGGCCGTGCACTTCGACGTGTATCAGTGGCTGACGGTGTTGCAGGAGTACCTGGTCCTGGTGCTGATGGGGCCCCGATGACCGCGGCGCGCGACAGATGAACGCCATCACCGATGTCGCGGGCATCCGCGTCGGCCACTACCAACGACTGGATCCCGACGCGTCCCTGGGCGCCGGCTGGGCCTGCGGCGTCACCGTCGTGCTCACCCCGCCGGGCACCGTCGGCGCGGTGGATTGCCGCGGCGGCGCGCCCGGTACCCGGGAGACCGATCTGCTGGACCCGGCCAACACCGTGCGGTTCGTGGACGCGGTGTTGCTTGCAGGGGGCAGCGCCTACGGGCTGGCCGCCGCGGACGGTGTCATGCGCTTCCTGGAAGAACGCGAACGCGGCGTGGCGATGGACGGCGGCGTGGTGCCGATCGTGCCGGGGGCGGTGATCTTCGATCTGCCGGTCGGCGGCTGGGAGTGCCGCCCGACGGCTGAGTTCGGTTATGCGGCCTGTGCCGCCGCCGAAGACGGAACGGCGATGGGTGTCGGGACCGTCGGCGCCGGGGTGGGGGCCCGCGCCGGCGCGCTCAAGGGCGGCGTCGGGACCGCGTCGAGGGCGCTGCCGTCCGGCGTGACCGTCGGAGCGGTGGCCGTGGTGAACTCCGCGGGCGAGGTCGTCGACCGGGGCACCGGCTTGCCGTGGATGCCGGACCTGACCCGGGAGTTCGCACTGCGGCCGCCGCCGGCCGAGCAGGTCGACACCTTCGCCCAGTTGCCGTCCCCGTCGAATACGGTGGACAGCCCGCTCAACACCGTCATCGCGGTGGTGGCCACCGACGCCGCCCTGAGCCCGGCGGCATGTCGGCGGGTGGCGATCTCCGCCCACGACGGCCTGGCCCGCAGCATCCGGCCGGCGCACACGCCGGTCGACGGTGACACGGTGTTCGTGCTGGCTACCGGGGCGGTCGAGGTAGGCGCGGCGGCCAGTGCAAAACCAGTGCCCGCTGCCTTCTCCCCGGAGACCCGGCTTGTCACCGAGGTGGGCATCGCCGCCGCCGATTGCGTGGCGGAAGCGGTGCTGTGCGGTGTGCTGGCTGCGAAATCGATCGCCGGCATACCGAGCTACCGCGACGTGCTGCCCGGGGCGTTCGGTCGATGAGATCGACCGGCCGCAGCGCCGGTAGCCTTGACGATGCTGGAAAACACGCTGGAAGGGCAGCCATGGGTAAGACCACCCCCCGGGGACGCCCCGGCGCGCCTGCCGCCCAGACGAGGAAGCGGCCAACCGCGACCGTGGGAGCCGCCACGATCCTCACCTTCGTGGCGTTGCTCTACCTCGTCGAACTGATCGACCAGCTGACCCGGCATTCGCTGGACGCCAACGGCATCAGGCCACTGGAAGCCGACGGCCTGTGGGGCGTCATCTTCGCCCCGGTGTTGCACGAGAGCTGGCAACACCTGATGGCCAACACCGTGCCGCTGCTGATCCTGGGATTCCTGATGACCCTGGCCGGCCTGTCCCGGTTCGTCTGGGCGACCGCCATCGTGTGGATCCTGGGCGGCTTCGGCACCTGGCTCATCGGCAACGTCGGCAGCAGCTGCGGGCCCACCGACCACATCGGCGCGTCCGGCCTGATCTTCGGCTGGCTGGCCTTCTTGCTCGTGTTCGGCATCTTCGTCCGCCGGATCCGCGACATCATCATCGGCCTGATCGTGATGTTCGCCTATGGCGGCGTCCTGCTCGGGGCCATGCCGGTGCTCGGCAGATGCGGAGGCGTGTCATGGCAGGGCCATCTGTGCGGAGCGATCGCCGGCATCCTGGCCGCCTACCTGTTGTCCGCGCCGGAGCGTAAGAGCCGGACTTCGAGGAAGGCCGGCACCGCGGTGCCGCGGCCCATATGAGCTCGGCACTGGCACCCGTCGGGGTCTTCGATTCCGGTGTCGGGGGACTCACCGTCGCGCGGGCGATCATCGACCAGCTGCCCGACGAGGACATCATCTACGTCGGCGATACCGGCCATGGTCCGTACGGCCCGTTGACCATCCCCGAGGTCCGCGCGCACGCGCTGGCCATTGGTGACGACCTCGTCGGCCGCGGCGTCAAGGCGTTGGTCATCGCCTGCAACACGGCATCCGCGGCGTGCCTGCGGGACGCTCGCGAACGCTACGACGTGCCCGTCGTCGAGGTGATCCTGCCCGCGGTACGCCGCGCGGTGGCCACGACGCGCAACGGGCGTATCGGCGTCATCGGCACCCAGGCGACCATCAACTCGCACGCGTATCAGGACGCGTTCGCCGCCGCCCGCGACACCGAGATCACCGCGGTGGCCTGCCCGCGCTTCGTCGACTTCGTGGAGCGCGGCGTGACCAGCGGCCGTCAGGTGCTCGGATTGGCCGAGGGCTATCTAGAGCCGCTGCAGCGCGCACAGGTCGACACGGTGGTGCTCGGCTGCACGCACTACCCGCTACTGTCCGGGCTCATCCAGTTGGCGATGGGTGACAGCGTGACGCTGGTTTCCAGCGCCGAGGAAACCGCCAAGGAAGTGCTTCGGGTGCTGACCGAACACGATCTGCTTCGCCCGCACGACGCACCCCCTGCGACTCGGGTTTTCGAAGCCACCGGCGACCCCGAGGCATTCACCGCACTGGCGGCGCGATTTCTGGGTCCCGCCGTCACCGGTGTCCAGCCCGTTCACCAGGTGCGCATTGATTAACGACCGGACGAGATTCTCGTCACACCAATGCGGCGATGTTTTCGTCACGGTCGTATCGGGCATGGCACAGTAGTGTCCGTGCGAATAACCGTGCTCGGCTGCTCGGGCAGCGTGGTCGGTCCGGATTCGCCCGCGTCGGGTTATCTGCTCCGGGCACCGGACACTCCGCCGTTGGTCATCGACTTCGGCGGGGGCGTTCTCGGCGCGCTACAGCGGTATGCGGATCCCGGTTCCGTGCACGTGCTTTTGTCCCATCTGCACGCCGACCATTGTTTGGATTTGCCCGGACTTTTCGTGTGGCGGCGCTACCACCCGACGCGTCCGCTGGGCAAGGCGTTGCTTTACGGCCCGGGGGACACGTGGTCGCGTCTGGGCGCCGCATCGTCACCCTACGGTGGTGAGATCGACGACTGTTCGGACATTTTCGACGTTCGTCATTGGGTCGACGGCGAGCCGGTGTCGATCGGCGCGCTGACGGTGACACCGCGAGTGGTGGCTCATCCGACCGAGTCCTACGGCTTGAAGATCACCGATCCCTCCGGCGCCTCGTTCGTCTACAGCGGCGACACCGGTACCTGCGATCAACTCGTCGAGCTGGCTCGCGGTGCCGACGTCTTCCTCTGCGAGGCCTCGTGGACGCACTCGCCGGAGCGGCCACCCGCGCTGCATCTGTCGGGCACCGAGGCCGGCCGGGCCGCGGCCGAGGCCGGCGTTCACGAACTGTTGCTGACGCACATCCCGCCGTGGACCTCGCGTGAGGACGTCATCAGCGAGGCCAAGGCCGAGTTCGATGGTCCCGTGCATGCCGTGGTGTGCGGGGAGACGTTCGATATCCGCCGCTCCGAGCGGGTCTGAGCCACCCGCGGCGGTGCTGAATTGCCCGCTAATGTTGGCGGCGTGACGAAACGAGAAGACGGCCGCCTTGACGACGAGCTTCGGCCCGTAGTCATCACCCGCGGCTTCACCGACCACCCCGCCGGTTCGGTATTGATCGAATTCGGCCACACCAAGGTCATGTGTACGGCCAGCGTCACCGAGGGGGTGCCGCGCTGGCGCAAGGGATCGGGCCTGGGGTGGCTGACCGCGGAGTACGCGATGTTGCCGTCGGCGACCCACACCCGCTCGGACCGCGAATCGGTGAAGGGCCGCCTGTCCGGGCGCACCCAGGAGATCAGCCGGCTGATCGGGCGGTCGCTGCGCGCCTGCATCGACTTGGCAGCGCTGGGGGAGAACACCATCGCCGTCGACTGCGACGTCTTGCAGGCCGACGGCGGCACCCGCACCGCTGCCATCACGGGCGCCTTCGTTGCGTTGTCCGACGCGGTGACCTATCTCGCGGCTTTGGGCAAGCTGTCGGATCCCCGGCCGTTGTCCTGTGCGATCGCGGCGGTCAGCGTCGGCGTGGTCGACGGGCGGATCCGCGTCGACCTGCCGTACGAGGAGGACTCCCGCGCCGAGGTCGACATGAACGTCGTCGCCACCGACACGGGGACCCTCGTGGAGGTGCAGGGGACCGGCGAGGGGGCAACGTTTCCGCGGTCGACGCTGGACAAATTGCTCGACGTGGCGCTGGCCGCGTGTGACAAGTTGTTCGCCGCGCAGCGCGACGCGCTCCAGCTCCCATATCCCGGTGTGCTCCCTGAGGGGGCCCCGGCGCCCAAGGCGTTCGGCAGCTGACCCGCCTGCTGGTCGCCAGCCGTAACCCCAAGAAGCTGGCCGAGTTGCGCCGGGTGCTCGATGCTGCCGGTCTGAGGGGATTAACGTTGGTGTCGCTCGACGACGTTGCGCCGTTCGAGGAAGCGCCGGAGACGGGAGCGATTTTCGAGGACAACGCCTTGGCCAAGGCGCGCGATGCGTTCGCCGCGAGCGGGCTGGCGAGTGTCGCCGACGATTCCGGGCTGGAGGTCGCCGCGCTCAACGACATGCCCGGTGTGCTGTCGGCGCGCTGGTCGGGCACGCATGGCGACGACGCGGGCAACACCGCGTTGCTGTTGGCGCAGTTGCGCGACGTGCCGGACGGACGTCGCGGTGCGGCGTTCGTGTCCGCCTGTGCGCTCGTCTCGGCCGCAGGGGAGGTAGTCGTGCGCGGCGAGTGGCCCGGAAGCATTGCGCGCGAACCGCGCGGCGACGGCGGCTTCGGCTACGACCCGGTCTTCGTGCCCCAGGGGCACGATCGCACGGCAGCGGAGCTGAGCCCGACGGAGAAGGACGCGGTCTCGCATCGCGGTCGCGCCCTGCGGCTGCTGTTGCCGGCGTTGGAAACGCTGGCATCGCGGCGGAAGTGACCTAAAGACCGAAACGCGCCTTGACGTCCCTGGTTTGGAAGTGCTCGACGATGATGCCGAGCAGCGGGATGGTTCCGGAGAGCAGCACGCCGACCGTCTTGCCGAGCGGCCAGCGCACCTTGACCGCCAGGTTGAACGCGGTCAACACGTAGATGAAGTACACCCAGCCGTGGACGACCTCGATCCACCGGATTTCGTGGTGGAACGCGAGGTGCGAGACGATCTCGTAGCACAACGCGATGAGCCATAGACCGGTGGTCCACGCCATGATCCGGTAGCCGAGCAACGCG
>NZ_DASUHS010000112.1:0-18927 GCF_036273375.1 Mycobacterium sp.
TCAAGGAGTATCGCCACGGGCTCTCGCCGATGTCGCCGTGCGGACGTTGCGCCAGGTGGCGTTTGGCGTAGCCGACCACCATTCGCATGTGCGCATAGTCGGCGCCGGTAAGGTCGGCACGTTTCGCCTTGAGGATCTCGACGATGTGACGGCCACTGGCGTGGCCGGTGGACTCGTCACCGTCCCGCTTTTGGCCGACGCTCTTCGATTCCTCAGTGTCGAGCCACTTTTCCAGTTCGCGGGCGGTCATGTTGACGGTGTCCTGGAAGCGGTCCCAGGTGGCTTCTTGGTCGTCGGTCATGGTAAGTCCGCGTGGATAGTGTTGACGCGCGTCACTTTGCGCGACGTAGTGCATCTGGCTTGTGCACCGCGTCCGCGCCCGTCTTGTCGCTGCGCACCTTGTACTGCGGCTCGTTTTTGGACGCCCGCACCGTGCGTCCAGCGGCTTCGGCATCGGAGGTGATTTTGCCCTCGACCGTGCCCCGGACAGTGGTGCCGTGGCTTTGCCACTCCACCTTGTCGCCCTTGTTGAATTCTTTGTTGCTCATAGGGATTCGCCTTCTGCCGATTCATCGTTGGGGGACGCGGTGTGGGCCAGGTGGCCGGCGGTGCGCCGTCGCTCTTTCAAGGCCATCTCGTGGACGTGACGGTCACCGTCGGTGAGTCGGGTTCGCACCAGCTGTTCGGTCTCTTTGAAACAGCGGTAGTAGCCGTCGTCATACTCCTCGACGACCTGGAAGCTCCACCGGCCCGCCAAGACGTTGCGCCCAATCACCTCGCAGCTGATGTAGTGCGCCAGATCGGCCTGGCCGATTTCGTTCAGCCGCGCCACCGCCTCGTCGAGTTGCAGGTCGGCGCGGCCGGTGAGCTGATGGAAGGAATACAGATGCCCGCGAGCACGCTCGATGGTTTCCAGCGCCTCGGTCACTCGTCCTACCGCCTGCGCAACGCCGTCGATGTCGGTGCCAGTCCCCTCGCCCATCACGTTCCTTCCCCCGCGTTGGCCTATCGCATTCCCGCCGCAGGGAGGCCCGAATCGTCGATACCGGGATTCAGTAATTCATTAACTGAATAGTCAAGCCTATGGCGTAAGCGAGCGCCGTGGTGCGCCGCGTGGCGGTTTGAATGGGTGCGCCTCGGGTATCTGGTCTGACGATGACTTTGATCGAGACGTCGCGCCGCCTGGGGCGCGCTGAGCGCAAACTGCTGCGCCTACAACGGCGTTTGTGGCTCGCACAGCTGGCCATGTGGCCCACCGTGATCGTGCTGGCGGTCCTGCTCGTGGGTGGTGTGCTATGGGTGGTGCGGCGGCGGTCAAGTCGCGGTCGGCATGCCGCGGCGCCCGCGGCTAACGATCCGGCCGGCAAACACGCCCCATGAGACGGCGGCGGCGGTGAATGCCAGCGACTGTGCCGCACCGACACGGCCGATCGGCACGAAATATCCCGTTACGTAGCGGTTGATGAATCCCGACGTGGGCAGTGGATCCAAATTCGCGCGACGGCGCGCCCACGATTCCAATGACGTCAGTGGGCACCGCAGCCTGAGCGCCACGACTGCGACGCCCCACACAACCGCAGGTATGTGCAGCAAGATGGTCCTTGGCCAGCGCAACGCGAGGAAACCCCCGCTCGGCACGTAAAGCAGGTACGCCAAGTGAGCGCCAACGGTCACTGCAACCGCGGCGACGTAGGGTTTCTGCACGGTTGAATTCTTCCACGCGCATCACCGGGGTGATGCGCTACCCGAATCCCGCGCGGACCTTATATCGGCGCTCGGCATACGCGATATCGTCGCGCCAGAGGCTGGTGGCCGCATAGCGCATGAAGGGTGTGATCAACGGCGCCACCCGGGAGGCGCGCGTGAAACCGGGCCGGTCTGAATGCGCGATGGTGGCTTCCAGGACGGCGGTGCGCGGTCGGCCATCGGGACCCGAACCCATTGGCGTCGCGTGTGTTTCGACGACGCTGCCGGTGCCCTCTCCGTCCAAGATGCGCATGACGATGGTGCGGGCCTCCGGGCAACTGAACTCCGCGACGACGGGCACCCCCAGGCGTCCCATTCGGAAGGTCACCGCCACCAAAAATCGGTCGACCTGTTCGGTGGGCGTCGTGAGCACATCGAGCCGGGTGAACGAGTAGGGGTGAAACCACGCGCCGTGCCAGGGATCGAGGCGGTTGGCGATGATGTCACTCGGCTCGCACACACCCACCACGCGGGCGACGGCGCTCAGGGTGTCGCCGGTCGGCCGTTGCGGAACCACCGGCCGATCCAGCGGTTCCTCCTTGCCCACCGCGTCGAGCCGCACCCATGCCAGGACGCCGTCGTCGTGACTGGGCAACGGGCTCCAGCCGAATTCGCGAGCGCGTCCGTCCAGTGTCAGGCCGTGCCAGCGGCAGATCAGCGCCCCCCGGTGCACGGTGCCGGTGGCGAGGTCCGCCCCCAAATGGGGGCAACTGCGCGGCCCCACGCACAGCCCGCCCCGTTCGTCGCGCCAGGCGACGACGTCGACGCCTGCGACGCACGTGCCGAAGGGTCGCCCACCGGGCACCTGGTCGCTGGCGGCGAACGCGTACCAGTTGCCCGTGGTTTTGCGCTGCGAGCGCCGCAGGGCCGCCTCGATGATGGCGGGTTGCGCGTCGCGATATGTCGGGCGCTGATCGGCCCATGACACGCGCGGGAGCACCTGCAGCGGCCACCCTTTGGTCCGGGTGGCGGACAGGCGTTGAAGCTGTTCGCGGATCTTCATGGTCGGCTGGATCTTTCGCGGTCGGCAAGCCATCGCAGCAGTGGTGACCGGCCTTGGGTGGGTACCGTGGCCAATGGGTGTCCGGCTAACCCCCATCGTTGCAGGAGTTGGTTCGCGGCGCACCAGCCGGTGGTGGCGGCCCGCTCCATGAGTGCCACCGGCAAGTCGATGCGGATGGCGTCGCCGGCCAACAACAAGCCCGGCGTTGGCGTGATGACGGGCGGCCGGTAGCGATAGGAGCCGGGCGAAAACAGCGGGCAATCGCTGCGATGCAGCAGCTTCTCGTGGAGGATCTGTGCGGCCGCGGTTTCCGGATAGACCCTGTGCAGTTGCCGTAGCGCGGCGGCGCGGGAGGGCGCGGAATCCAATGCGTACGAGTGCAGTTCGACGACGGCACCGTGATGCGCGGCGGCCCAGTTGCGGGCTTCGCATTCGTAGCGCTCCAGCACGCTGATGTTGTCGAGTGGCTCATGGCCGGCCGTGCCCAGAAACGCCGGCCGGTGTGCCGCGACCGGGCGGTCGAGCCACAACCGATGCACGGCGAACGGCGGCGCGGTGCGCAGCCGCGATATCTGGGCGCGCCAGTCGTCGGTGCCCAGGTCGCTCGACGCCGCAACGATCCGCTGTAAACCCGCGATGTCGGTGGCCAGTACGACGGCGTCGACGTCGGAGTGGTCACCGGAATCGGTGCGCACCCGGAAAGACTTCGCCGACTCCGTGTCGATGCTGAGCACTTTGGTGGCGAGCCGGAACCGCACGCCCCGCCCTTCGAGATAGCCGCGCAACGGCTGCCACAGGGCGCTGTCGTAGTTCGCGCACGGCACGTCGAAGATCAGGCCTTCGGACGACCCCAGGAAGTAGATGTGGAACATGGTCGCCAACTCGGCCGCGGAGAGCTTCGAGGGGTCGGCGAAGAAGCTGCGAGAAAATACCTCGAACGCCAGATGCCGTGCGGCCTCGGGGAAGCGGATGTCTTCGAGAAACGTCGCGGCATCGGTGTCGTCCAGGCGCTGGTAGGTGCCGGGCACCGATACGGCGGCCAGTGGGGCGGCCGCGCGGGCGTCGATGCGGGTGAAGTCACGCAGCCGGAAGGTGGGGCTGCGCGCAGCGAACACCACGGCGTTCCACGGTGGGGTGCGCGGCAGCCCGCGGAAGCTGTCGCGCCGGCCCGCCCCATCGATCAGCGGGTAATCCTCGACCGCAGTGAGCATCCGCAGTTGCGGGTCGATTCGGGTCAGCAGGGCGCGCAGGTTGTAATACTGCCGGAAGAACGCGTGGAAGCCACGGTTCATCGCGAGCTCGGCGCCGCCGTCCCGCTCGGTCCAGCCCCCCACCCGGCCGCCGAGATAGTGCTCGGCCTCGATGACCTCGACGGCGACGCCGCGCTCGGCCAGCCCGGTGGCGGCCGCCAGCCCGGCGATCCCGGCGCCGACGACCGCCACCCGCGGGCGCGACGCCAGCGCATTGGCATCCGGCAACCCCGTTGGCGCGGCGAATGTTCGGCGACGCCGGTCCGCGGTCATCGCGGCGCATCCGCCAGGAAAGTGTGCACAATGTTGGCTTCCCAGCCGGGCATCGTCTCGCTGTGCACCGCGGTGAAGCCGGCGTCGGCAAGGCGAGTCCGAAATCGGGCGGCGCCGTCGAACGCCAGCACGCTGCGCCACAAGTAGCGATACAACCCGGCGTCCCGGGTGCGCCACCACCCGGCGGGGATGATGATGCCCCAACACACGGCGTGCCAGATGCGGGTGGCCGCCGGGGAGTCGCGCACCGAATACTCGTGCACCGCGAGCGTGCCGCCCGGGCGCAACAGCTCGCGGAACTTGCGCAGCTGTGCGTCGCGGTCGGCGACGTTGCGGATCAGGTAGGCGGCCATGATGCCGTCGAACGGGCCAGTGATGCCGTGCTCTGCCAGCTGTTCGACGGAGGTGTGCACGAAGCGCACCGAGTCGGGCCAGGGCTTTGCTAGCGCCGCGTCGAGCATTCCCCGCGAAGCGTCGACGGCGACGATGTCGGCCTCGGGCGCGACGGCCAGCAGCGCGGCCGTCGAGGCGCCCGTGCCGCATCCGGCATCGAGCAGCCGTAACCCCTTGCCGCGGGCCGGAATCCGCATCCGTCGAGCCGACAAAGTCAGCTGCGCGTGGTAACCCGGGCTGGCACCGACCAGGCGGTCGTAGGCCGCCGCTCCGGCGTCGAACGCGGTCGCCAACTCACCCGGGTACGCATTACCGACGCGCATGTTGCCGCTCCCACAGCAGCAGCACCGCGGTGACCAACGCGAAGCCGAACAGAAAATCTTCGAACGGGATGTCGAACGGGAAACGCACGCCACTCAGCCCTCTATCGTCATAGATGACGATGGGGGAGCTGAGTTTGGTCAGCCAGCCATCCACCGGGATCTGGAATCCCAGCACAATCAGCATTGAGAACCAATACGCCGGTCGGCGGAAGAGCCCGGTCCGCAGCACCGCCAATTCCATTGCGCAGACCAGCAATACCGCCAGCGCGGCCGGCAGGGTATAGCCAAAGCCGGTCATCGACGGTGCACCTTTTCCAGGATGGTGGTCACGGCGTTGTAGGTCAGTAACGCGCACACCGGAATGACGAGGAAGAACAGCACCTCTTCGATCGGCACCCGGAACGGGATGGTCAGGCCGCACAGGTATGCGTGGTCGTATGTCCACACGTGCGCGGCGACCGCGACCTCATCCCAGACCAGGAACACCGCGGCCACCGGCACGACCGCCTTGATGACCCGTCGCCACTGCCGGTAAACGCCGGGGCCGAAGATCTCCAGCGGCGCGGTGATCACCAGGCATGCGGCGAGCACCGCCAGGTATTGCCACCGATCGCTCATGCGGCCCCCGATTGACGAACGCCCCGCGCGCTGTTTCGCGCCAGCCACGACCGTATCAGTCCGGCACCGGCGACTCGAAGCCGTCGCGCCTGGCCGACGGTGGCACGGCGATCGAACACCGCGAAGTCGCTTCTTTCGATGCAGTCCAAGATCTCTGAATACAGTGCGGCCGCGGTCGCCACGCACGGTCGCGATCGGGTGGCCAGCGTGGCGATTCCTTCCGCGGCGAATCGGTAGGTCTGCCGGGCGATTTCATGCTGGGCGATCAGGGCCCGGCGTACCCGCGGATCGGTGTGGCGGTGCGCGTGGCACCAGATCAACAGCTCTCGGTCGACGCCGTCGGCGGCCAGTTCGTCGGCCGGCAGATACACCCGGCCGCGCTGCAAGTCCTCGTCGATATCACGCAGGAAGTTGGTCAGTTGGAACGCCCGGCCCAGCGCCGCGGCGTACGGCGCGGCCTCCTGCGCGGGCGTCACCGTGCCCAATATCGGAAGCACCTGCAGCCCAATGGCTTCCGCGGAGCCCCGCATGTACAGGTTGAGGGCCTTTCGGTCGGGATAGTCGGTTACCGTGAGATCCATCCGCATCGAAGCCAGAAAGTCCTCGAACAGCCCGGCGTTGATCTGATAGCGCCGCGCGGTGTCGGTCACCGCGGCGACCAGCGGATCCTCCAGGTGAGCACCTCCGGAGAAGAATCGCTCGGACAACTGCTGCAGCCGCCGGCCGCGGATGTCGGCGCCGACCTGCGGGTCGAGATCGTCGAGGATGTCGTCGGCGTATCGAGCGAAGCCGTACAGCGCGTGCACGGGCGGCCGCTGGTCGGGCGCGAGCAGCCGGGTGGCCAGAAAGAAGGTGCGGCCATGAGCGGCATTGAGTTCGCGGCATTGGCGGTATCCGTCGCGCAGCCGCGGATCGTCGATTCCGGCCGCGGTCAACTCACTGCGCATCATGGCGAACCGGCTTTCATGTCGAAGTGCGCGGTGGATCGTGTGGGGCTGCCGGTGATGCGGTCGGCGGCGAGCCGCCCGGAGATCAGCGTGGTCGGAACTCCCACGCCGGGCACCGTGGAGGACCCGGCGAGCACTGCGTTGTCGATGCCACGCACCAGGTTGCCCGGACGAAACGGTCCCGTCTGACCGAAGGTGTGGGCGAGCGCGAACGGACTGCCGGCCGCCATGCCCTGCCGCGCCCAGTCGGCCGGTGTGACGACATCCAAAACCGTTGCGTCATGGGGCAAACCGGGCAGCATCCGGTCGGCGACGTGCGAGATCATGTCCTCGACATAGGCGCCACCGGTGCTGGCCCAATCGATGGTGCCCCGATCCAGGTTCGGCGCCGGGGCGAGCACGTAGAGCAGATCGCGTCCCTCGGGAGCCAGGGCCGGGTCGCTGGCCGTCGGCCGGGTGACCAGTAACGACGGGTCGCCCATGAGTTGTCCGTTGTCGACGATGTCGGTGAACGTCTGATTCCACGCCTCGCCGAACAGGATGGTGTGGTGAGCCGTTTCGGATGCGATGGCTGGACAACCCAGGTGCGCCACGACGGCCGAGGGTGAGTGACGCAGCCGCACGGCGCGCCGCGGTGTGCGGCCCAGCAACGCGTAGGTCTGCGGCAGCTCGGTGGTCAGCACCACCGCGTCGCAGGCGATGCGGCCGGACTGCTCGGTCATCACGGCGCCGACCCGCCCACCCGTGCGTTCGAGCGCGGTAACGGTTGCGCCGTAACAGAATCGGACGCCGGCATCGGCGGCGGCCGCGGCCAGTGCGTCGGGCAGCGCGCGGACTCCCCCGCGTGGAAACACCACACCAGAGATTGTGTCCATGTAGGCGATCACGGCGTACACCGCCAGGGCGTCGCGCGGCGCCACGCCGGCGTACAGCGATTGGAAGGTGAAGATCCGCTGCAGCCGTGGGTCGGTGATGTATCGCCTGACCATCCGGTCCCATTTGCGGAAGCCGCCGATTGCGGTCAGCTGCGCCAACTGCGGGGTGAGCAGCGAGAGCGGCGAATCGAAGTTCGCTGCGATGAACCCGTCGAATTCGGTGCGGTACAACCGCGTCAACCAGTGCCGAAGCCGTCGGTAGCCGGCTGCCTGCCCGAAGCCGGCGAACTCTGCGACGGCGTCGGCCATCCGATCGGCGTCACTGTGCACGTCGAGCGCGCTGCCGTCGGCGAACACGGCGCGATACGCCGGGTCGACCGTCAACAATTCCATGCGGTCGGAGAGTTGTTCGCCCACGGCCCCGAACGTTTCGTCGATGATGTCCGGCATGGTGAGAACCGTCGGCCCGGTGTCGATCCGATAGCCATCGATGTCGAGGCGACCGGCCCGCCCGCCGGGCCACGGCTCGCGCTCCACCACTGTGACCGCGCGCCCGCGGCCGGCCAGGTGCAGCGCCGCGGACAGGCCGGCCAGTCCGGCGCCGATCACCACCACGTGATCGGCGCGCCCTTCGATGGTCCGCATGATCAACAGGCTCCCCGGTCGGTGCTGCTCATTCGGCGCGATCCGTGCAGACGGCCGCCATTTCGGCCAGCGCGATGCGGACGGGCTCGTCAATCGGCAAGTCGCTGAGGTGGTCGCACGCGGAAGCGACACGGTCGCCGATCATCTGCTCGATCAGCTGCACCGCTCCCGTCTCGACGATCAGCGCTTTCCACCGGTCGATCGCGTTGTCGTCGAGGGCTTCACGATTGGCGATCTCGATGAGTTCACGCCGGATCAGCGCATCGGCCAGTTGGTGAGCGGCCACCACGACGCTCGTCGCCTTGCGCTCGAGCAGATCGCCGGCACAAGGCTTGCCCGTTACAGCCGGCGAGCCGAAAACGCCGAGCACGTCGTCGCGAAGCTGGAATGCCTCGCCGACGGCGGCGCCGTAGCGGCCCAATTGGGACAGCGTTCGATCGTCGCACTCGCCCATGGCCGCGCCGATTTCCAAAGGCCGGCGCACGGTGTAGTTGCCCGACTTACGCCGTGCCACGTCGAGCACGACTTCCAGCCGGGGCGCCTGTCGCGCGTCGTTCGTCAAGTCGGCGAACTGCCCGACGGCGAGCTCGGTGCGCATGGCGTCATAGCGTGGCCACGCGCGTTGCAGGCGCCTGGGCTCGACGCCGCTCTCGCGCAGCATCTGTTCGGCCCAGATGAGGCAGAGGTCGCCCAGCAGGATGGCGGCCGATTCACCGAATCGCCGTGACGAGCCGGACAATCCGCGCTCGCGATGCCATTGGCCGAATTGCCGATGCGCCGACGGGCGGCCGCGCCGTTCGTCGGAACCGTCCATGACGTCGTCTTGGAGCAATGCGAAGGCGTGCAGCAACTCGAAACTTGCCGCGGCCCGCAGGGCTGCATCGTCGGGCGGAGCGCCACACAGCCAGCCCAGGTACACGAATGTCGACCGCAGACATTTTCCGCCTGAGACGAACTGAACCAGGATGTCGTCGGCGGCGTCGATGCGGCCAGCGTCAAGTTCGGCGACACTTCGCGCGGCGATGAAATCGGCGACATCGCCCAACACCATCCGCCGTATGTTCGATCGCCATGCTGCGAAGTCGTCGGCGCTAAGCCAACCGATCGCCACCGGCGGCGATGCCGTGGCGGCTGAAAACGACAAAGCTCCCATGGTGCCCAAGCGCTCCCTCCCGGACGGCTTGGCATGCTCACGCCTGCGCGGCCCAAACACACGCCTCATACCCGCCGATGAGACGGGCAAAACCACAGCGCTGACCGTCAGACGTGCCCTAGCGCCGCCCGCTACGACTTACCCATCTGGTTCAATAAGTTAAACATTAATTTATTGAACGTCACCGGCGTGCGCCAGCCCGAGGTCTACCGACCTATTTGGTGGCCGTCCTGACTCGGGGCATTGGCTGCCACGACCCCGTTCAAACATTAAGTAACTGAAATATCTCCGCAATCGGCGATATGCTCACAGTGTTATGGACGCTGATGCGCAGCGCTGCGGTCGCGATGAGCTGGAGTCGCTGATATCGGCCGATCTGCGGGAGCTGTCAACCGAGTCCGACCAGATCGGCCGGTCGTTCGCGCTGATACATAGTCTGCGGCCCAACGATTTTCGCGCCTTGCTTTACATCATGGTGGCTGAGATGGGCGGGCTGCCGATGACCTCGAGCGACCTCAGCCAGCGGATGGGACTGTCGGGTTCGGCGATCACCTATCTGGTTGACCGGCTGATCGATGCCGGTCTTATCCGTCGCGACAACCATCCGGGCGACCGGCGAAAGGTCGTGTTACGTAACGATGAATCCGGCCTGGCCACCGCCCGGTCGTTCTTCAGTCCGCTGACCGCGCACACCCGAGTCGCGCTTGCGGACCTACCCGATGCGGACCTGACCGCCGCGCACCGGGTCTTCGCCGCGCTCATCGACGCGTTGCGCTGCTTTCAGGACGAACTGGGCGACGAGTCGAAACCCTAACCACTGCAGACGGTTAGCCGACCATCACGACGCTGCGCTGTGTGCGGCCTGGGCCTGAGCCGGTCTCGGCCGCGCCAGTTCGGACAGGAACTGCCGCCGTGCTTGCAGAATGTCTTGAAGGTTCTGGAAGGCCTCGGGCACCGAACCGGCGATCGCCAACCCGTTGTGATGCACGATCCGTAACAGTGGACGAACCGCGGCGCCGCCGACCACGCTGCAGTAGACGCGCGCCTTGCGGAGCTCGTCGTTGAGCCCAAGCAGCGCCCGAAAAGCCTCCACGCTGACAAAGCGCAGATGACTGAGGTCAAGGACCAGGGGGGTCTTGAGCCGGGCGAAGTTTCGGATCGCCTGGGTGAGGTCCGTTGCGTTGGAGGCGTCGACCTCGCCGTCGACGCGCAGGACGGTGCCGAGATAGCGCGAATAGACGAACAGGTGTGCTCGGTCGAAGTGAGCCATGTACCGGCACCGTGCGGGTTCTTGTTGGTCCGCTGAATTTGCGTAGCGAATGGTAGCCATGAGAGGGCCTGTCGAATGTTGGTGAGAAGGGAATGAACAGTGTTTACACACCGCTCCCGCTAGAGACGCAGCTGTGAGCTCAACCTGTTCGGCATCCTACCGCCGAAGCGAACGCTCAGATGTCAATTCGCCGAAACACGCCAGGTCGCCCGGCGAACGCGGCGTGAGCCGGACCAGCGCCTACCAGCGCAGGTCAAAGGGGTGTGGAGCCGCGAAGTCTTCGTATCCCGGCCTTTTTGGCAACCGGCGCTTGTTCGCTTTCCGGCCGAATTGGAAGTGGTTTGGCCGGACAGGCGGCGGGTATACGCGTGTCAAGTAATAAACGCGATGGACCCCGGACGTAAGGGGTGATGCGTCCAATGAAAGAAGCCGGCTGCCGACTACGTCGGCTAGCGATCGGATCCGCATTCACCGCGATGCTTTGTGCCGCACCGGGTCAGGCAGCTGCCGATCCCGGCGGCACGGTATTCCCCGGGATGGAGATTCACCAAGGCAGCACGGTCTGCATGGTGGGATTGGTCGAGCCGCAGTTACGGGTTGCGCTGACCAGTGGCCAATGCGACGGCGGGCAGTCGGTGGTGACCGACCGTGACCGCAAGCCGATTGGCAACGTGGTCCTCGGCCGCCGCCAGGTGGACGCGGACTCCACCGCCGACACCTCGATGCTGCCCGTGGAATACGAAGTCATCGCGATCGCGCCGGATGTGACCGCCACCGATGTGCTCCCGACGGGGCGCCATTTGGGATCCGCGCCCGGCATGCGCGCGCAACCCGGGATGCCCGTGTGCCAACTGCGCAGCGCGACCGGCCAGCGATGCGGCTCGGTCAGTTCGGTGGGCAACGGCCGCTTCGCCATCACTGACATGGTTGCCGACAGCCGCGACTTCGGCGGTCCGGTGTACACCCTGACCGACGACCACAATGCCGTGATCGTGGGGCTGGTCGAGGGCACCTGGAGATCGTCGCCCCAGATCGAGTCGTGGCAGGCGGTGATGGCGCAGGTGTACATCGACAGTCATACCTACAGCCCGCCGCAACAGGCGCCCGCCCTGCGAATGATCAGCCGGCACACAAGCCCTGCCATGTCGCCGTAATTCACGCCAACGCCGCAGGAACGGCGTGTTGAACCGCCTGGTTTCCCCCGGTGCAGAATGGGAACCCGCCGCCGGTGAACGTTTTCGAACTAGTGGCGCTGCCCTTTCAATGGGGCTCCGCGATCCGGGGCAAACGGCTCTTCCATCCGGTCGGGGTACTCGCCGAGGGCTTCATCGAACGTGTTGCCCCTGCGGCCCAGGGCTTGCCGATCGCCTCGTCGGAGATTGTCGCGCGCGTGTCGAAGGCCAGCGGCACACCAGGGGCGCTGCCCGATTTCATCGGGTTGGCCGTCCGGTTGCCCGCGGCGCAGTCGGCGGACAAGCCGTGGGATATCCTGCTCGTCTCGTCCGGGTCGGGGGTGCTGTCACGCGCGGTGGCGCTACGGCCGGCCACCTCGTGGAACGGTCAAACCCTGACCACGCTGATGCCGTTGCACTATCAGGGCAACAATTGGTGGCTCCGCGCCCGAACCTCGAGTGAGATCGGCGGCGCGGGGTTGTCCCTGGACAGCGTCCGGGCCAAGCTCGAGCGCACCAACATCGAGGTGACACTCGACCAGGCTTGCGGCAGCGCCGATTTCACCCCCTTGGCCCGCATCACGCTGACCGCCGCCATCGATCCCGACGGCGACCAGGACGTGTCGTTCGACCCCGTCCTCAACACCGCGCCCGGCTTGAGCCTGCACCCCCGATGGCTCGCGGACCTGCGTGCCCGCGCCTATCGGCACGGCCGCGACGGCAGAGATGCCGAAGAGTGGCCGCTCGTTCTGAGGAGGTAGCCGTCGGATCGTCAACCGGTGCGCCCCAGCAGGTGACGCAGCGCCTGATCCAGGTCCGGGTGGCGGAACCGATGCCCGGCGGCGACGAGTTTGGCGGGCGCCGCTCGCTGGCTGGCGCACGCCAGCTCGCGGGCACCCTGCCCGCCCAGGAGCAGCCGCGGTCCCAGCGACGGCACCGGCAACACGGCCGGCCGGTGCAGCACGCCCGCCAGGGTGTCGGTGTATTCGCTGTTGCGAACCGGTTGCGGTGCAACGGCATTCACCGGTCCCGACAGCGTGGCATCCCACAGGGCTCGGTGGTAGACGTCCACCAGATCGTCGATCCCGATCCAGGACAGCCATTGTCGACCGTCACCAAGCCGGCCACCTAGTCCGGCGCTGAACAGCGGGCGCATCAGCTTCAACGTGCCGCCGGCGGGCGATTGCACGATGCCGGTGCGCACCCGCACCACGCGCATCCCCGACTGCTGGGCGGGCGTAGTCGCCTCCTCCCAGTCGGTCACCACATCGGCCAGAAAACCGTCGCCGCGACCGCTGTCCTCGGTGAGAGTGTCATCGCCGCGGTCGTATCCGTAGTAGCCGATCGCCGACGCCGAGATCAGTACGCCGGGCCCGGGCTCGCTGCGGCCCAGCAGTTCGGCCAGCCGGCGAGTCGGCCCAATCCTGCTGTCCCGGATGGCCTGCCGGTGTTTATCGGTGAATCGGCCGGCGATCGAGGCGCCCGCCAAATGGATCACCGCGTCGATCCCGTCGAACAGCCCCGGGTCGGGGTCGTCGGGGTTCCACTGTCGCTCGTCGTCGCCGCGTGCGGAATGCCGGACCACCTGGATCACCCGGTGCCCACCGGTGCGCAGGAAGGCGGTCAATGCCGATCCGACCAGTCCCGACGATCCGGTGACGGCGATCGTCAGGGGCCGCAGCCCGTTCTCGGCGGCCAGCCGGTGAGCGGCCAAGTCATCGGCCAGCTGCCGGTGCCGGTAGTCGAACATGGGCCGCAACAGCGACCCGGGCACGGGGGTATCGACCCGGTCGATCACCCTGGTGCGGTTGTCTCCGAGGTCTTCGAATTCGTGGGTGTGACGCCAGCGCACCGCAATTCGCGCCGGGAGCGCGGCCAGGCCGTCGCCGCCGATGGCGTCGACGAAACGCCGCGGCGGGTCATAACCGTCGGGCTGATGGATGGCGACCCAGCGCAGACCCCCGGGCAGCGCCAGCGTGGCCCGCCCGTCCTTGAGTGAGGCCGCCTCGGTGACCAGCCGCATCGGCTGCCACGGCGGCGAGAGCCGGCCGAACGCGCCCGGCCTGGCGTACCAATCGAAAACGTCGGTGATATGAGCGTCCACGACGCTCGAATAGTCCAGCCCCATGCCTGAAACGTTAGGAACGTGCTACCGGTTCGGCAAGGCGTGTTTAGCGATGGGCAGCCGCGCGTGCGGCTGCCGCACTCCACGCTTGGCCGACAGATACACCTGCGCGGTCTTGTCGGCCACCGTACGCCAATCGAAATCCGACGTGAGTCGCTTGCGGGCGGCGTGGGCGCGCTGCTGCGCGGCCTGCGGGTCGTCGAGCACGGTGCGCACCGCCGCGGCCAGTCGGGCCACGTCGCGAGGCGGGCACGAGATGCCGGTCTGACCGTTGATCACCGCCTCACCCAGGCCGCCGATGTCCGAGGTCACCAGGGGAGTGCCGGCCGCGGCCGCCTCCAGCGCCACGATCCCGAACGGTTCGTAGTGACTGGGCAGCACCGCGGCGTCGGCGCGATGCAGGACGGCGAGCAGCTCGGCATGTTCGAGATGCCCGGCGAATCGAATGGCCTTGAGCACCCGGTGTTTACGGGCCTGCTCGATAAGCCAGCCCTGCTGAGTGCCCTCACCGGCGATGGTCAGTGTGGTGCCGGGGTGGCTGCGTCTGATCCGTGGCAGCGCGGCGATGACGTCGTGCACACCCTTCTCGTATTCCAGCCTGCCCAGGTAGAGCAGCTCAGCCGGCCCGGTGCGCGGCCGACGCGCCGCGAACGGCCACCGTGCCGTCTCGATGCCGTTGCAGATCACCGTGGTCTCGGCCAGGCCGGGGCCGAACAGCTCGGTGATCTCGTCGGCCATCGAGGCCGAACACGTTATCAACGAGTCAGATTCACGCACCAGCCACGATTCGACGGCGTGCACCTGACGGCTGATCGTGCCGCTGACCCAGCCGGAATGCCGACCGGCTTCGGTGGCGTGGATCGTGGAAACGATTGGCGCATCGTAAAATTGGGCGAGCGCGATCGCCGGGTGGGCCACCAGCCAGTCGTGCGCGTGCACGACGTCGGGCCGCCAGGCGCGATTGGTGCCCGGCTTCGTCAGGGGCAGACCGGCGCGGATCATGGAGTGGCCCATCGCGAGCGTCCACGCCATCATGTCGGTGCCGAAGGTGAATTCGTGCGGGTCCTGAGCGGCCGCGATCACCCGGACGCCGTCGCTGATGTGGTCGGACGACGGATGGCTGCGGGGATCGGTCCCGGTGGGACGCCGCGACAGCACGACGACGTCGTGACCGGCGGCGGCCAGCGCGGTCGACAGATGATGCACGTGCCGGCCGAGCCCGCCGATCACCACCGGCGGGTATTCCCACGACACCATCAGGATTTTCACGCCGCGGCCCGCCTCATCGGGGCAACCTGCGAGCATCAAGGGCGCCGAACAGGCCGTCGGCGCGGTTCCATCCCTCCGCCAGCCGCTGCGCGGTGTCGCGCCGCCCCGATGCCAGCGCGTCGGCGATTTCGCGGGTGGCGTGCGCATGCAGGTGGGCGCGGTAGCGGGCGTAGTCCGCGGCCGAATCCTTGCTGACCATGAACGGCCAGTCGCTGGAGACGGTGAGCAGCGTTTCGCGCAGGATCTGATCGGCGACGCGGTCGCGGGGGATGGGCCCGTCCAGCGACGCCGTCTGGGACAGCGCCTTGTCGACGGTGCTCAGCGCCATGTCGACCACTTCGCTGTTCAGCGCGACCAGATCGGCGACTTGGTCGCCGGCCCACACCTGCCAGTCCTTGCCCGAGCCCCACGAGCTGGGCGGCAGGGCTACCGGCTCGCCGACGAAACCGTCGGCGATGGCGTCGTTCAGCGTGCCCACCCGAACGCCGGCCTCCGGCAGGGCCCGCAGCACCCGCTCCAGCCACGTCGGGCCCTCGTACCACCAGTGACCGAACAGCTCGGTGTCGAAGGCGGCGACCACATGAGCCGGTCGCCCGATGCGGTCGGACTCCGAGAGCAGCCGGTTGCGGACCACGTCGACGAAGTCGGCGACGTGCGTGTCGACCGCATGGTCGGCGCGCTCGGGATCGTAGGGCGCCTTGTCCTCCGAGGACACGTTGCGGCCCGTCACCCTGGCCGGCTTGAGGCCGGTGAGGTGGTCGTAGGTGTGGAAGTCGCGATACGCGGCGTGCCCGGGATAGCCGGATTTCGGTGACCACACCCGGTAGCTGACCTGCAGATCACGCCCGAACGCGACCACATCGGTGTCGTCGACGGGCCGCCCCAGCGCCGTGTCGCCGTGCAGCGACGGGCCGTCGACCATGAAATGGGTGACGCCCGCGGCGGAATAGTCGTGCTCCATGCCGGGCGCGTAGGCGCATTCGGGCGCCCAGATCCCGCCCGGGCGATGCGCTAGGCGTGCTTGCGCGTCGGCAAGACCTTCGCGTAGGGCGAACTCACGCAGCCGCGGCGCCAGCAGCGGTTGGAACGGATGGGCCAGCGGGCCGCCGAGCAGCTCCACCGCGCCGGCGTCGAGCAGACTGCGCAGCAACGGGCTGCCGCCGTGCCGCCACAGGGTGGCGAAGTCGTCCAGCGCCCGCTGCGCCTCGGCGGATTCGCGAATTCCTAAGGTGCGCAATGCTTCCGCTGTGCATGACTGGGAGCCAACCGATTTCGAGCGGGGAGCGGACCGCACGCTGGTGGCCTCCAGGCCACGCAGCCGCCAGTTGGCCAGCCAGTGATGCATGCCGTCCAGGCAATACGGGTCGTCGAGCTGCGCGTTCACCACCGGCGTGACGCCCAGCGTGATCACGCCCCGCCGGTCTTCGCCGGCCAACGTGTTCAGCACGCGCATCAGCGGCAGGTAGGCCGCCGCCCAGGACTGGTACAGCCATTCCTCGCCGACCGGCCAGCGGCCATGGTGGGCGAGCCAAGGCAGGTGGGTGTGCAAAACCAAGGTGAAGAGCCCGGGAACCCGGTTCTGCGGCGTGCTCACGGGGCTACCGCGATCGCGATCAGGTCGAGGCTGTCGTCGATGTGGTGGCCGGTGCCCACCCCCGCGTCGGCCTCGACCAGGTCGAAGTCCCCGATCGTGACCGCGGCGACGTCGGCCGCCAGCCCGGGCGGCCACGGCACCCCTTGGTCAGCGGCCATTGCCCGCGCAATCTGCGCGTCGATAATCGAGCCGCCGTGCCGGGCATCCATCTCGCGCAGCCTCGGGCCGTGGAACAGGCCGCTGATCGACACGTCGGCGAAGCCGCCGCCGATGAGCAGCTGGGTCAGTTCGGCGGCGTTGAGTTCCCGGGTGTGGAAGGGGTTGATCGGGGTGTCGCGACCCGGGGAGAAGGTGATCCGGTTGGGCGTGGACATCAGCAAAAGCCCCGACGGCCGCAGCACCCGGGCGCACTCGACGACGAACTGTGTTTGGTCCCACAGGTGTTCGATCACCTGGAAGTTGACCACAATATCCACCGACGCATCGGGCAGCGGCAGCTGCGCTAGGTTCGCCTGCATGACGTCCACCCGCGGGTAGCGGCTGCGTACGTGGGCCACCGCGGCCTCGTCGTAATCCACCGCGATGACGCGGCGGGCGACCCCGGCGATCAGATCGGCGCCGTAGCCCTCGCCGCAGCCGGCCTCGAGTACGTCGGCGTCCACGCAACGCTCGGCAAGCCGCTGGTAGACGACCTCGTGGCGGCGAAACCAGTAGTTTTCGATGTCCAAACCCGGGATGGTGCGCTCGCCCGTCAGCATCATCACGGCGTCACCCGCCGACGCGGTGTCGCCGGAGGTGTGCTGCGGGAGGTCAGGCACGAGTGCGCTCATTGCATAGGCAGGCTAACGCGAAGTGTCGGATTCGCGAACCGGGAAGTGAGGCCCACGCTTCTGAGGCGGCGGACGGGCTGCGAGAACGTGCCGCCCAGCGACGACCGCGTCCGCGGCAGCGGAAGGGGGAGGAGCGGGCAATATGGCCTGGGCGACCAGCTATGGTGTGAATGCATACCGCACAAAGTTACCGGGTAGTAACACGGCCGTGCGTTGCGAAAAACGCGTACCGAGGTTTCGTAGTCGATTGCTGCGAGCCCCCTTCTAGGAGGACGAACCACACTCATGACGAACATCGTGGTCCTGATCAAGCAGGTCCCAGACACCTGGTCGGAGCGCAAGCTGACTGACGGCGATTTCACGCTGGACCGCGAGGCCGCCGACGCGGTGCTGGACGAGATCAACGAGCGCGCGGTGGAAGAGGCGTTGCAGATCCGGGAGAAAGAGGCCGCCGACGGCGTCGAAGGGTCGGTGACCGTGCTGACCGCGGGCCCCGAGCGCGCCAACGAGGCGATCCGCAAGGCGCTGTCCATGGGCGCCGACAAGGCCGTCCACCTCAAGGACGACGGCATGCACGGCTCGGACGTGATCCAGACCGCGTGGGCGCTGGCGCGTGCGCTCGGCACGATCGAGGGCACCGAGCTGGTCATCGCGGGCAATGAGGCCACCGATGGCGTCGGCGGCGCGGTGCCTGCCGTCATCGCCGAGTACCTGGGCCTGCCGCAGCTGACCCACCTGCGCAAGGTGTCGGTCGAGGGTGGCAAGGTCACCGGCGAGCGCGAGACCGATGACGGCGTGTTCACCCTCGAGGCGTCGCTGCCCGCGGTGGTCAGCGTCACCGAGAAGATCAACGAGCCGCGTTTCCCGTCCTTCAAGGGCATCATGGCCGCCAAGAAGAAGGAAGTGACGACGCTGACGCTGACTGAGATCGGTGTCGAGGCTGACGAGGTCGGCGTCGCCAATGCCGGTTCCAAGGTCACCGCGTCGACGCCGAAGCCGGCGAAGACGGCTGGCGAGAAGGTCACCGACGAGGGCGACGGCGGCACCAAGATCGCCGAGTACCTGGTTGCCCAGAAGATCATCTAGTCGTTAGCCCGTAGGCCGAAAAGACCCAGAAAGACATAGAAGACAAATGGCTGAAGTACTTGTGCTCGTTGAGCACGCCGACGGCGCGCCGAAGAAGGTCACCGCCGAACTGATCACCGCCGCCCGCAAGTTGGGCGAGCCCTCCGCCGTCGTCATCGGCAAGCCGGGCACGGCCGCGTCGCTGACCGACGGGCTGAAGGAGGCGGGCGCCGCCAAGATCTACGTCGCCGAGGCCGACGACGCGGAGAACTACCTGATCACCCCGGATGTCGACGTATTGGCCTCGTTGGCCGAGTCGGCCACCCCCGCGGGTGTGCGGCTGGCCGCCAGCGCTGACGGCAAGGAGATCGGGGGC
>NZ_DASUHS010000113.1:0-29820 GCF_036273375.1 Mycobacterium sp.
GTTGCCGCATACCGCGAAAGGTTCGCTGGACCGGCGCGCGGTGGCCGAGCAGTTCGGCCGCCAGGGCTGACGGGCTCTAGACGGCGGCGTTCAATCGCGCGGCCGCGGATTCCGGCATGGGTTCGTAGCGGGCGAACGACCGGGTGAACGACGCGGCCCCATGGGCCAGGGACCGCAGGTCGATGGCGTAGCGGATCAGCTCCACCTGCGGCACCTCGGCCTTGACCACGGTGCGCTCGTTGCCCGCGGTGTCGGAGCCGAGCACCCGCCCGCGCCGGCTGGACAGATCACCCATCACCGCACCGACGAAATCGTCGGGCACCAGCACCGAGATCTCGTCGATGGGCTCGAGCAGCGCCACCTTCGTCGCCGCGGCGGCCTCCCGCAACGCCAGCGAGCCCGCCATCTGGAACGCGAAGTCCGACGAGTCGACGCTGTGCGCCTTGCCGTCTAGCAGCGTGACACGGATATCGACCACCGGATAGCCCGCGTGCACGCCCTTCTCCATCTGGGCACGCACGCCCTTCTCCACGCTCGGAATGAACTGCCGCGGCACCGCTCCGCCGACCACCTTGTCGACAAACTCGAACCCGGAACCTTCCGGCAGCGGCTCCACCTCGATGTCGCACACCGCATACTGGCCATGACCGCCGGACTGCTTGACGTGGCGCCCGTGGCCTTTCGCCTTGCCGGCGAACGTTTCTCGCAGCGGGACGCGCAGTTCCACGGTGTCGACGGTGACGCCGTACCGGTTAGCCAGCGCCTCGAGCACCACGCCGGCGTGGGACTCGCCCATGCACCACAGCACGATCTGGTGGGTCTCCTGGTTCTGCTCGATCCGCAGTGTCGGGTCTTCGGCGGCCAACCGTCCCAGCCCCACCGACAGCTTGTCCTCGTCGGTCTTGGCGTGGGCCGCGATCGCGACGGGCAGCAGGGGTTCGGGCATCGTCCAGGGCTTCAAGACCAACGGTTCCGACTTGTCCGAAAGTGTGTCACCCGTTTCCGCGCGGCTCAGTTTGCCGATCGCGCAGATGTCACCCGCCACCACTGCCGGCGCCGGGCGCTGCTGCTTGCCCAAAGGGAAGGACAACACCCCGATGCGCTCATCCTCGTCGTGGTCGGGATGCGCATGGCCACTGCCGTTGCCGGTGCCGAAGAACGACGCAAAGTGGCCCGACACATGAACCGTCGTGTCGGGCCTGATGGTCCCGGAGAACACCCGGACCAGGCTGACCCTGCCCACGTAGGGATCCGACGTCGTCTTCACCACCTCTGCGAGCAATGGCGCGTCCACGGCACACGTGAGGCTGGCGTGCGGCGCACCGACTTGGGTAAAGACCTCCGGCAGCGGGTGTTCCATCGGAGACGGGAAGCCGCGGGTGGCGACCTCGAGCAATTCCAGGGTGCCTACGCCGCTGCTGCTGCAGACCGGGATCACCGGAAAGAACGACCCCCGGGCGACGGCCCGCTCCAGATCCGCGATGAGCACGGCTTCGTCGATGGCCTCGCCTCCGAGATAGCGCTCCATCAGCGACTCGTCCTCAGACTCCTCGATGATTCCTTCGATCAGCGCGCCGCGCGCTTCCTCGACCTGCTCGGCGTCGGAGGGGTTCGGTGCTTGCACGGTGCGTTTGCCGTCGGTGTATTCGTAACGCGTCTGCGACAACAGCCCGATCAGGCCGTGGCAGGAGGGCAGGTCGGTGGGCAGGTAGAGCGGTAAAACCTTGTCGCCGAAGGCATTCTGCGCCGCAGCCAGCGCCTCGGAGTAATTCGCCCGGGTGTGGTCGAGCTTGGTGATCACCACGGCGCGGGGCATGCCGACCTGGTCGCATTCCTGCCATAGCGATTTGGTGGGCTGGTCGACGCCTTCATTGGCCGCGATGACGAACAGCGCGCAATCCGCGGCGCGTAGCCCGGCCCGCAATTCGCCCACGAAGTCGAGATATCCGGGAGTGTCGACCAGGTTCACCTTGACGCCGTCGTGCGACAGGGATGCCACCGCGACGCCCACCGACCGTTGTTGGCGGATCTCGGCATCGTCGTAATCGCAAACCGTGCTGCCGTCGGCGACCGAGCCGCTCCGCGTCAGCACACCGGCGGCGACCAACAGGGCTTCTACGAGTGTGGTTTTGCCGCCACCCGACGGACCCACCAGCACCACGTTGCGGATTTCGTCTGGACCGTTCGCGGTAGGAGCGTTCCCCGCTCCTTGGGAAGTGTTTGTCCTGTCGGCCATGACTTTCCTCCAGGTTGCCCAGGGCGCGCCGCTGCTGACCTAGCTAGCACCTATCTAGCTACCATTCACCCAACTTCGGTCGACCACAAGACTGTCGGGCCAGATCAGCCGCCGCGGCGCCGGGCGTCGCCGGGCGTCGCCGCTCAGTATTGCCAGCTGGACCAATGCTGCACCGCGATCTCGATCACCGGGCCGTCCAGCGAAACCGATTGATATTGAGGGTATTTCGCGCGCAGTAGGCGGCGTCCGAGATCAAGGGGGTCACCGTCGGTGTGGACGGTCGCGACGCCGTCGACGCGCACCCACCACAGCTGGGTCCAATCGTCGGCGTAGTGATCGACGAGCAGGCTCACGTGGGGGTTGCTGTCGATGTTGGCCAGACGGCGCAGCCGCCGTGTCGTTTTCGGCTTCGCGTCGACAGCCGTGTAGACCACGCCGGGTCCGCCGCGGTCGTGGGCGGCGACCGCGAAGACCACCGGCACCAGGTGCGGCAGGCCGCCGGGCGCGACCGTGGCCAGTCGGGCTACCTGGGCCCGGCTGAAGCTGGCCTTGGGGTCGAATTCGCCCACCGTGTCAGCTTAGGACGCGCGGTAGTCAAGGACAGGAAGCCGCTGAGGCTGATCAGAACCTGACACATGCCGTGCATAGCTACCTGCATTACGGTTATACACACACACATGTGCCGCCAAGAGCCTCAGGCCGGGACAGTCTGTTCTTCACCGCGAAGCAGGAGGGTGACACCGATGAGCAAACCGCACCACCGCTCGGTCTTGTGGTCATGGTTGGTCAGCGTGCTGACCGTGGTCGGACTGGGCCTCGGTCTGGGGTCCGGCGTGGGCCTCGCGCCGGCGTCGGCGTCACCATCCAACCTGGCGCTGGATCGGTTCACCGACCGTCCCCAGGCGCCAATCGACCCGTCGGCGATGGTCGGTCAGGTCGGGCCGCAGGTGGTCAATATCGACACCAAATTCGGCTACAACGACGCGGTGGGCGCCGGAACCGGCATCGTGATCGATCCCAACGGCGTCGTGTTGACCAACAACCACGTGATCTCCGGCGCCACCGACATCAGCGCATTCGACGTCGGCAACGGCCAGAGCTATGCCGTTGACGTGGTCGGCTACGACCGCACGCAGGACATCGCGGTGCTGCAACTTCGTGGCGCGGCCGGCCTGCCCACCGCCGCGATCGGCGGCGAGGCCACGGTGGGAGAGCCCGTCGTCGCGCTCGGAAATGTCAATGGCCAGGGCGGCACGCCCAACGCGGTGACGGGCAAGGTTGTCGCGTTGAACCAGAGCGTCTCGGCGACGGACACCCTGACGGGCGCGCAGGAGAGCCTGGGCGGCCTGATCCAGGCGGACGCACCGATCAAGCCGGGTGACTCCGGTGGGCCGTTGGTGAACAGCGCAGGGCAGGTGATCGGCGTGGACACGGCCGCCACTGACAGCTACAAGATGTCCGGCGGGCAGGGATTCGCCATTCCCATCGGACGCGCGATGGGGGTTGCCGGGCAGATCCGCTCCGGCGCCGGCTCGAACACGGTTCACATCGGTCCCACCGCGTTTCTCGGCCTGGGTGTGATGGACAACAACGGCAACGGCGCGCGGGTGCAACGGGTGGTCAACACCGGTCCCGCCGGGGCCGCCGGGATCGTGCCCGGCGACGTCATCACTGGCGTCGACAACGTCGCGATCAACGGCGCGACGTCCATGACCGCGGTGCTTGTCCCGCATCATCCCGGGGACAACATCGCGGTGCACTACCGGTCCAATGGCGGTGGCGATCACACCGTGAACGTCACCCTGGCGGAGGGACCGCCGGCCTGACCTCCGCGGCGACGGGACTCGACCGGTGGCCAATTCGTTTGCTACCGGGCGTGTTTCGTGTAAGCGTGGGGGCGTGATTCCGAAAGTCGCGCCCAGGGTACCCGTGGCATCGTGGATTTGATGAACGACGCAAGAGAAGCTGTCGAGCACCATCCCGAGGGGGGCAGTCACGTCCAGGACGGCGTCGTGGAGCACCCCGACGCCGAGGACTTCAACAACGCCGCCGCGCTGCCGACCGACCGGACCTGGTTCAAGCACGCGGTGTTCTACGAGGTGCTGGTGCGGGCGTTCTTCGACGCCAACGCCGACGGCGCCGGTGACCTGCGCGGTCTGTTGGGCCGCCTCGACTACCTGCAGTGGCTGGGCATTGACTGCATCTGGCTGCCGCCCTTTTACGACTCGCCGTTGCGCGACGGCGGGTACGACATCCGGGACTTCTACAAGGTGCTGCCCGAATTCGGGACTGTTGAGGATTTCGTCGCGCTGCTCAACGCCGCGCACGAGCGGGGCATCAGGGTCATCACCGACCTGGTGATGAACCACACCTCCGATTCACACCCCTGGTTTCAGGAGTCGCGGCACGACCCCGACGGCCCGTACGGCGACTTCTACGTGTGGAGCGACACCAGCGAGAAGTACACCGACGCCCGGATCATCTTCATCGACACCGAAGAGTCGAACTGGACCTTCGACCCGGTTCGCAAGCAGTTCTACTGGCACCGGTTCTTCTCCCACCAGCCCGACCTGAACTACGACAATCCGGCGGTTCAGGAAGCCATGATCGACGTGCTCCGGTTCTGGCTCGAGCTGGGTATCGACGGTTTCCGCCTGGACGCGGTGCCCTACCTCTTCGAACGCGAGGGCACCAACTGCGAGAACCTGCCCGAGACGCATGCCTTCCTCAGGCGCGTCCGCAAGGTCATCGACGATGAATTCCCCGGCCGGGTGCTGCTGGCCGAGGCCAACCAGTGGCCAGCCGACGTCGTCGAGTACTTCGGTGACCCCACCACCGGCGGCGACGAATGCCACATGGCGTTTCAATTCCCGCTGATGCCGCGCATCTTCATGGCGGTGCGCCGGGAATCGCGCTTCCCGATTTCGGAGATCCTGGCCCAGACGCCCGAGATCCCGGACATGGCGCAGTGGGGGATCTTCCTGCGTAACCACGACGAGTTGACGCTGGAGATGGTCTCCGACGAAGAACGCGACTACATGTACTCCGAGTACGCCAAGGATCCGCGGATGAAGGCGAACGTCGGGATTCGCCGCCGGTTGGCGCCGCTGCTGGAGAACGACCGCAACCAGATCGAGCTGTTCACCGCGCTGCTGCTGTCGCTGCCCGGCTCACCGGTGCTGTACTACGGCGACGAGATCGGCATGGGCGACGTGATCTGGTTGGGTGACCGCGACGGGGTGCGCACACCGATGCAGTGGACCCCGGACCGCAACGCGGGCTTCTCCAAGGCCAACCCCGGCCGGCTGTATCTGCCGCCCAGCCAGGACTCGGTCTACGGCTATCAGGCCGTCAACGTCGAAGCCCAGCGCGACACCTCGACGTCGCTGCTCAACTTCACTCGCATGATGCTGGCCGTGCGGCGCCGGCATGAGGCCTTCGCGATCGGAACCTTCGAAGAGTTGGGTGGCTCGAACCCGTCGGTGCTGGCGTTCCTGCGGCAAGCATCCGAAGGCGGCACCGTGCTCTGCGTCAACAACCTTTCACGTTTCCCCCAGCCGATTGAACTGAATCTGCAGCATTGGAGCGGTTGCACGCCGGTTGAGCTGACCGGGCATGTGGAGTTTCCGCGCATTGGTCACCTGCCCTACCTGCTGACGCTGCCGGGACACGGGTTCTACTGGTTCCAGCTGACCGGATGCGAGCAGGACGCATGAGTTCGACTCGCGCCGCGACGATGCAGACTGAATCCCATGAGGAGGAGTGGCGCACATGACTCAGCCAGCCAAGCTGCCTTGGTCTGAGTGGCTCCCACAGCAACGTTGGTACGGCGGACGCAACCGCCGACTCGCCAGCGCCGAGGTGAGCGTGGTCGTCCCGCTCGACGACGGCCTGGACTTGGTCCTCGTCGATGCCGATTACGCCGACGGTTCCCGGCACCGGTACCAGGTGCTCGTGCGGTGGGATGCCGCGCCGTTCTCCGAGTACAGCAGCGTTGCCACCATCGGCGCCGCCGACGACCGGACCGGGTTCGACGCGATGTATGACGCCAACGCGCCGCGGTTCCTGCTCTCCTTGATCGACTCGTCCGCGTCCCGCAGCGCGTCGGGCACCGAGGTGAAATTCGACAAGGAACCGGATGCGACGCTGCCGCTGGAGGCGATGGCGCACGTCTCCGATGCCGAGCAGTCCAACACCAGCGTCATCTTCGACCGCGACGCCATCTTCAAGGTCTTCCGCCGGGTCAGCAGCGGCATCAACCCCGACATCGAGCTGAACCGCGTGCTGGGGCGGGCCGGCAACCCGCACGTCGCGCGGCTGCTGGGGACCTACGAGATGACCGGTTCGGATGGCGGCGCCGACGCGGCGTGGCCGCTGGGCATGGTGACCGAGTTCGCCGCTAATTCCGCCGAAGGCTGGGCGATGGCCACCGCCAGCGTCCGCGACCTGTTCGCCGAGGGCGACCTATACGCGTACGAGGTCGGCGGCGACTTCGCCGGCGAGTCCTACCGTCTGGGCGAGGCCGTGGCGTCGGTGCACGCCACCTTGGCCGAGACCCTCGGAACGTCGCAGGCCGTATTCCCGGTGGACAACGTGCTGGCGCGGCTGTCCGCGACCGCGGCCCTGGTTCCCCAGCTCGAGGAGCATGCGGCGACGATCGAAGAGCGATTCCAGAAGTTGGTCACCGAGACGATCACCGTGCAGCGCGTCCACGGCGATCTGCACCTGGGCCAGGTGCTGCGCACGCCGGAGCGCTGGCTGCTCATCGATTTCGAGGGCGAACCCGGCCAACCGCTCGAGGAACGCCGCGCGCCCGATTCACCGTTACGCGATGTGGCCGGCGTGCTGCGGTCGTTCGAATACGCCGCCTACGGACCGCTGGTCGACCAGGCGGACGACAAGCAATTGGCGGCGCGCGCCCGCGAGTGGGTCGCACGCAACCGGACCGCATTCTGCGACGGCTACGCCTCCGCCTCCGGGATCGACCCGCGCGACTCGGCGCAGCTGTTGGCCGCCTACGAGCTGGACAAGGCCGTCTACGAGGCCGGCTACGAGGCGCGGCACCGGCCGGGTTGGCTGCCAATTCCGTTGCGCTCCATCGCTCGGCTCACCGCTGCCTAGCTCCGTGTGCCGCGGCCGTCTGAAAGCATGTGCGTGTGCCGAATGAGATAAACAACAGCGAGTCGCGATTGTCGTGGGTGCTGGCCGCGCTCGCGGGCGTGCTGGGGGCCACCGCCTTCACCCACTCCGCCGGCTACTTCGTGACGTTCATGACCGGCAACGCCCAGCGCGCGGTGCTCGGATATTTCCGCGGCGACGTGCTGCTGTCGGCCACGGCGGGGGTGTTGATCGTCTGCTTCGTCGCGGGCGTGGTGGTTGCCTCGGTCTGCCGGCGGCATTTCTGGGTGGACCATCCGCACGGCCCGACGGTGCTGACGACGTTCAGCCTGGCCGCGGCCACCGTGGCCGATGTCGTCGACGAGGGCTGGGAAGAGAATCTGCTCGACTTCGCACCAATCATGTTGGTGGCCTTTGGGATTGGCACTTTGAACACATCGTTCGTCAAGGGCGGCGAGGTGTCGGTCCCGCTGAGCTACGTGACCGGCACGCTGGTGAAGATGGGCCAGGGGATCGAACGCCACATCGCCGGCGGATCGGCGTCGGACTGGCTGGGCTACTTCCTGCTGTTCGTCAGCTTCACGGCCGGCGCGACGGTGGGCGGCTTCATCAGCACGCTGGTCAACGGGACGTGGATGCTGGTGGTGGCCACCGTCGTGTGCGGGCTGACCACCGGCTACACGTATTTCCACTCCGATCGCCAGGCCCTGCTCGACGACGCGTGAAAAGAGCATCGGCAGTAGCGCTGACCGGTGCGCTACTGCCGATGCTGGCTTGCCGGGTTTCTACGTGGCCGGTTGCGCCGGTTGCGTGGTCGTGTTGCTGGCCAGGAGCACCTGCTGGATGTCGGGCTTCATGGCTACCAACTGCTGGTTCCAGTAGGGCCACGAGTGCGTGCCGTTGGCCGGGAAGTTGAACACCCCGTTGCGTCCGCCCGCGGCCGCGTAGGTGTTCTGGAACTGCTGGTTGGTGCGCAGCGTCATGCCTTCCAGGAACTTCGCCGGCATGTTGTCGCCGCCGAGGTCGGTGGGGGTGCCGTTACCGCAGTAGACCCAGAGGCGGGTGTTGTTGGCCACCAGCCGGGGAATCTGGATCATCGGGTCGTTGCGCTTCCACGCCGGATCGGTGGACGGACCCCACATGCTGTTGGCGCTGTAACCACCCGCGTCGCTCATCGCGAGGCCGATCAAGGTTGGCCACCAGCCCTCGGACGGGTTGAGGAAGGCCGACAGCGCGGCCGCGTACGGGAACTGCTGCGGGTAATAGGCGGCGAGGATCAGTGCGGAGCCGCCCGACATCGACAGCCCCACCGCCGCGTTGCCGGCCGGCGAAACCTGCTTATTGGCCTGCATCCACAGGGGCATTTCCTGGGTCAGGAATGTCTCCCACTTGTAGGTGTAGTTCTGTCCGTTACCCGATGACGGCTGGTACCAGTTGCTGTAGAAGCTGGACTGGCCGCCGACCGGCATGATCACCGACAGGCCGGACTGGTAGAACTCCTCGAAGGCGGGAGTGTTGATGTCCCAGCCGTTGTAATCGTCCTGCGCGCGCAGGCCGTCGAGCAGGTAGACGGCGTGCGATCCGCCGCCCTGGAACTGGACCTTGATATTGCGGCCCATCGACGGCGAGGGCACCTCGAGGTATTCCACCGGAAGGCCCGGCTTGGAGAAGGCCCCCGCGACGGGGGAGCCGCCGGAGGCCACCGCGAGACCGGACAGCAGGGAGGCACCCATCGCCGCGATCGCCAGTCGGCGCGGCATGATGGCCGCTGCACCACGTAACTTTTCGAAGAACGACATAGCTCTCTACCCATCCCAACTTTCATCTGCCGCATGGTGCGGTCGAATCTGTTCTCGGGGAGTGAAACACAGTGAGAGCGCCGAATCCGATTGTCGCGGCCGGGATATCAGATCGCGGTTAGCTAACGATTGAGCCTCGCCCAGAAATCGTCACAGTCGAGTCACGATCGTCTCTCGGAACCATTGCCACCTTGCGATGCGATGGCGCATGCGCTATCGGATCCACAACGCGTCAGGCAACCAATCGGCGTAAAAGCGTTGATGCCGTGACGATTCCGAGCACAGCAGCCACCACCAGCACGACGACGTCCGCGGGGTTGAATGGGGTGCCGATCAGCAGCGCGCGCAGCGCGTCCACCTCGTAACTGAGTGGATTGACCTTGCTCAGCACGTGCAGCCACGCCGGCATCACGTCGACCGGGTACAGCGCGTTCGACGCGAAGAACAGCGGCATCGTGATCGCCTGGCCGATCCCCATCAGGCGGTCGCGGTTGCGCACCAGACCGGCCAGGGTCATAGACAGGCACGCGAAGAACGCGGCGCCGAGCATGACGATGGCCATCGCCGCCACGATCCGCAGCGGATTGACCGTCACGCCGACACCCATCACGTACGCCAGCGCCAGCACGCCGACCACCTGGGCGACCGAACGGACGCCGGCAGCAAACGCCTTGCCGGTGATCAGCGCCGATGCAGGGGCCGGCGTCACCATGAGTTTGGCCAGCACGCCCGCGTCTCGATCCCAAATGATCTGTATCCCATAGAAAATGGAGATGAACAGCGCCGACTGGGCGATGATCCCCGGCGCTAGAAATGCCAGATACGACACCGATCCGGTGGGGATGACATGCAGGTGGCTGAACGTGGTCCCGAAGATCAACAGCCACAGCGCGGGCTGCACCATCCGGGTGACCAGCTCGGTCCGGTCGTGTTGCAGCTTTTGCAGTTCGACGATCGCGAATGCTCCGATGCGACTGGACAGCGCGCCGATTCGTTGCCAGCCACGCGGGGCGCGGATCAGCGCACCCGCCACGGCGCTATCAACCGACACGGCGCGCTACCTTTCTGCTGGAACGGATTTCGCGAATGGACCCGTTGGTTTCCGCTGGCGCCTCTTCCTCGTCCAGACCCGATGCCGCGTAATGGCGGAACACATCCTCGAGGGTGGCCGACGGCGATACCGTCGCCTTCAACTTGTCGGGGGTGCCGACGGCCCGCAGCTGACCGCGGTGCATCAGCGCGACCCGGTCGCACAGCGCGTCCGCCTCCTCCATGTAGTGGGTGGTCAGCAGCACGGTCATGCCGAACTGTGCCTGCATCTTTTGCACCTGTGCCCACACGCCGTCACGCGCGATGGGATCCAGGCCGACGGTGGGTTCGTCGAGCACCAACAGCGACGGTCGGTTGACCAGCGCCTGCGCCACCTCGAGGCGGCGCACCATGCCGCCGGAGTACGACGACGCCAGCCGGTCGGCCACCTCGGTGAGATCCATGGCGACCAGCGCCTGATCGACGCGCTCGGCGCGCTCGTTGCGGGGCACGCCGTACAACCGCGCGAACCAAGCCACATTCTGCCGGCCGGTGAGTGCGGGCTCGATCGAAAGCTGTTGCGGCACATAGCCGATATTGCTTCTGATGTCGGTGGTTTGGCGGCGCGCGTCCAATCCGAAAATGTGCAGTTCGCCGTGCTGCACGGGGGTTAGCGTGGTCAGCATCCGGACCATGGTCGTTTTACCGGCGCCATTGGGCCCCAGCAGGCCCATGGTTTCGCCGGGCCGTACCTGCAATGTCACATCATCGACGGCGGTGAACTGGCCATAGCGATAGGTCAGGTTTCGGCCGTCGACCGCCATCGGCAGCGACCCGCTCATGATCGCCGCTCTCGCAGTTTTCGGGTCATAGTGTCGAGGACCTCCAATCCCTTTGTCAAAGACTCGATTTCGTCGTCGTCGAGTTCGTCGATCACCTCGGACAACAATGCCCGCCGGGTGGCGCGGGATGCGTCGACGATCTGCTGGGCGGGCTCGGCGAGCCGGAGTTGGCACACCCGGCGGTCGGTGTCTCCCGCCGTCCGCAGCAACAGTCCGCCGGACACCAGCTTGGTGACCAGGGTCGAGGCGGTGTTGGGCACCAGCCCGAGCTCGTCGGCCGCGGTGCTCACCGAAATCCCCGGGCGGCGGCCGACCAGCCACAACAGCTCCGACTGAGACTCGGAAAGCCGCGACGACTCGAACCCGCGGCCGGCCGACCTGCGGAGTTGTCGGCGGAACCTGCCGACCACACCGAACAGCTCGCCTGCCACATCAGTGCGTGATTTCATATGCACCCATAATACCTCTGTAGCCGAGCTATCTATGTGTGGAAGCTATGTGTGAGGTATGTACCCGTTACCTGGGAAGGCGATGCAGTACCACGTCGGTCAGCTCACCGTCATCGACGCGCGCGGTCATGTAGGTGCAGAACGGCTGCCGGCGGCGATCCGTCGGTGACCCAGGATTGAGCAGGCGCAATCCAGTCTCGGTGGTGGTGTCCCACGGGATGTGGCTGTGCCCGAAGACCAGCACCTGAGTGTCGGGGTAGAGCCGCGACATCCGGGCATCGCGTCCGCTCGCGGCGCCGGTCTCGTGCACCACGGTGAACCGCACCCCCGCCAATCTCGCGTCCGCAAATTCGGGCAACTGCGCCCGCACGGCCGGGCCGTCGTTGTTTCCCCAGCAGCCCACCAGCCGGGCCGCCCGGTCCTCGAGCTCGTCGACGAACTCCGGCGCTATCCAGTCGCCGGCGTGGACTACGACGTCCGCCTCGGCCACCTCTTCCCACACCTGAGCGGGCAGGCCGCGGGCGCGTTTGGGGATGTGGGTATCGGCAATCAGCAGCAGCCTCACAGCCCCATCTTGCGCCACTGGGGCCGCTGCTAGCCGGGTCGCCGTCGAGCAGCGTTCTCGTATACCCTACGGGGTATGGTATAAAGGAACACATGGCAATCGAAAGCAACGGCAGCGGATCACTTCAGGCAGACGTGGTCAGGCATGAGCCCGGCGACATCGATGTCGTCCTGACCCGGTTACGGCGGGCGCACGGTCAGCTCGGGGGCGTGATCTCGATGATCGAGCAGGGCCGTAGCTGTAAAGACGTCGTGACCCAGTTGGCGGCGGTGTCAAAGGCCTTGGATCGCGCCGGGTTCAAGATCATCGCGTCGGGTCTGCGTGACTGCATCACCCGAACAGAGGATAAGCCGGCCGTCTCATTCGATGAGCTGGAGAAACTGTTTTTGAGCCTGGCCTGAGGGTCCGGGCTGCCGGAAAGGGGGAGGGTCAAAATGACATCGGCTTTGAGCACCACGCTGCACACCTCGTTCGAGGATGCGGTGGACCGGACCACAAAAGCTTTGGCGGATCAGGGTTTTGGCGTACTGACCACGATCGACGTCAAAGCCACGCTGAAGCAGAAGCTCGGCGAAGACATGGAGAATTACCTCATCCTGGGCGCCTGCAACCCGACCCTCGCGCATCGCGCGCTGGGCATCCACCGCCAGATCGGCCAGTTATTGCCATGCAACGTGGTCGTGCGGTCCGACCCCGCCGGCAATGCCGATGCGGTTCTGGTCGAGGCGATGGATCCCCAACTCATGGTCAAGGTGACCGGCGAGCAGGGAGCTCTGCAGGACGTCGCCGATCAGGCCACCGCCAAGTTGCAAGCCGCCATCGGCGCGCTCGGATAAGCGCGCCCGCGCTCTGCAGAGGCTAGCCGTCTTGGCTGCGGGCTTCGGCTCCCGACTCACCGGCGTCAAACGAGTCATCCGAACCGGCAGCCCCCACATAGGAGCCGTCTTCCTCGCCCGCGGCGGCGCGGGACTGAGTCTGGTGGGTCTCAGCGTCCACGTCTTCCTCGGCCTTGTGGCCCTTGTGATCTGGCATGATGACTTCCTTTTTTGTGGGGCAGCGTCCCCGGGGGATTCCCCTAACGGCTCGCGCAAAACGGGACCGCGCACTTGCGGCGCATCGGCCGGATGGCCGGGGCGTCGAGGCCCGGCGCTATTGTTAGCAGCCGAAACCAAGGAGAACACGCCAATGCGCACCTTCGAATCAGTCACCGAACTTGCCGCCGCTGCGGGCGAAGCCCTCGGGCACAGCGACTGGGTTACCATCACCCAGGAAGACGTCAACCTGTTCGCCGATGCGACCGGCGATCACCAGTGGATCCACGTCGACCCGGAGCGGGCAGCGTCAGGTCCGTTCGGCAAGACCATCGCCCACGGTTTCATGACCCTGGCGCTGCTGCCGCAGCTGCAGCACCAGATCTACACCGTCGACGGCATCAAGCTCGCAATCAACTACGGCCTCAACAAGGTTCGTTTCCCCGCCCCGGTCCCGGTCGGCTCTCGGGTGCGCGCGCAGAGTTCGTTGGTCAGCGTCGATGATGTCGGTAACGGCGCTGTGCAGGCGACCATCTCGACCAGCGTCGAGATCGAGGGTTCGGCCAAGCCGGCGTGTGTGGCCGAAAGCGTGGTTCGTTTCGTCGCCTGACACCTGGTGCGTCTTTAAAACTCGGCGACCGCGTGTTCCAGCCGCTCGGCTAGTCGGGCCTGCGCTTCGGCGCGCCGGGTCGGAATATGAGCTGAGGGGAAAGGTGTTGTCACCGGCTGGTATTCACGCAGGGTCCGGCGGGCGACCGTCATCTTGTGCAGCTCGGTGGCGCCGTCGGCGATGCCCAGCGATTCGGCGGCCACCAGCATCTTGACGAACGGCATCTCGTCGGAGACGCCGAGTGCACCGTGCAGGTGCAGGGCGCGCTGCGCGACGTCGTGCAGCACCTGGGGCATCGCGACTTTCACGGCCGCGATGTCGCGGCGCACCTTCTGGTAGTCGTCGTGCTTGTCGATCAACCAGGCGGTGCGCAACACCAGCAGCCGGAACTGCTCGATCTGGATCCAGCTGTCGGCGATCTTCTCCTGGGTCATCTGGAAGTCGGCCAGTTTACCGTGCCTGGTCTGGCGCGAGACCGCGCGCTCGCACATCATGTCAAAGGCCTTGCGCGCCAGGGCAATCGTGCGCATCGCGTGGTGGATGCGGCCACCACCGAGCCGGGTCTGCGCGATCATGAACGCGGCACCTTCACCACCCAACACGTGATCGGCCGGCACGCGGACGTCGTTGTAACGGACGTACCCATGCGAACCGTGCTTCGACTCGCCTCCCACCCCGACGTTGCGGATGATCTCGATTCCCGGCGTCTCGCCCGGAACGATGAAGAGCGACATCTTGTCGTACGTGCGTGCGTCGGGCTTGGTCACGGCCATGACGATGAAGAACGAGGCGTGCTTGGCGTTGCTGGAGAACCACTTCTCCCCGTTGATGACCCAGTCATCGCCGTCGCGGGTCGCGCTCGTCACGAACATTCCCGGATCCGAACCACCCTGCGGTTCGGTCATCGAGTAGCAAGAGGTGATCTCGCCATCCAGCAGCGGCTGCAGGTAGCGGGCCTTCTGGTCATCGGTGCCGAACAGCGCGAGGATCTCGGCGTTGCCGGAGTCCGGTGCCTGACAGCCGAACACCGAAGGCGCCCAACGGGAACGCCCGAGAATCTCGTTGAGCAGTGCGAGCTTGACCTGGCCGAAGCCCTGACCGCCCAGGTCGGGGCGCAGGTGCGCGGCCCACAGTCCCTGGTCCTTCACCTGCTGCTGCAACGGCCGCAGAACGGCCATCATTTCGGGGTTCTTCTTGTCGTACGGGTCAAGCGCGACCAGGTCGAGCGGTTCCAGCTCTTCGGTCATGAACTTTTCGACCCAGTCCAGCTTTGCCTGGTATTCGGGGTCGGTTTCGAAGTCCCACACGGTGGCCAACCAATCCCCGGCGCAACCCCGCGCCGGACTCGTTGATGCAGCCACCCCATCCTAGAGCGGGGCGATCGCCTCGGTTCCGCCAAGGACCTATTCGTGCTCGCCGCGAGTGTCGATGATCCGCTGGGCGATGTCGACCAGCTTGATCTGGTTCTCCTGCGAGAGCGTCCGGAGCAAGTCGAAGGCTCGCACGTCGTCCACACCGAAGCGTTCCATGATGATGCCCTTGGCCTGACCGATGCGGTCGCGAGTCGACACCGCCGAATACAGTTGTTCCGCATGGCTTCCGGCCAGGATCGCCGCGGCGGCGTGCGCGGCGAACACCGAGCCGATGGTCTCGGCTTCGGCATTCCACACATTCGCTTGATGACCGAACAGGTTCAGTGCGCCGGCTGTGCGGTCCGCGGTGTACAGCTTGAAGGACATGCTGCTGAGCACACCGAGCTCGACCGCCGCGGGCGCGTATTTCAGCCAGCGCGGTTCGTTACGTAGGTCATCGCTGCGCACTATCGTCTCCTGCAGGGCGGCCTCGGCGCAGGGCCCCTCACCGAAGTCGTGCTGCAGCTTGTCGAGCTGCGCAGCCAGGCCGTCGGTGTCGGCCAGCGATTCGAACTCGCCGCCCTTCTTCACCAGCAGCACACCCGCGATGTCAGCTCCCGGTATCACCTCCACCGCCATAGCGGTCACCTCGGCGAGCACCTGCTCGAGGCGGCGCGGCGCGGCGATCCCGCGGGCGAGCTCGGCCATCCGCACGGCCAGCTCGTGCTGGGAGCCCGGGTCTGAAACGTCCATAGGACCCCGATTCTGCACGATCTGCCCGCTGCTCGTAACCCGCACGGTCGAGTTCGTGGGTATGAGTCGCAGGCTCAGAAAGTGCCTGCCCGGCGAGTTTGGCGCAAAAGGCCCCGGGTACCCGGCGTCGACACCCCGATCTCGAACCCCAGGCAGGCAGCCGAGGTCCGTTCAGCGCAGCTTCGGCAAGACGTTCGCGCGGTAGAAGTCGATGGCGACGACGGGATCATCTTGGGGAAAGTGCAGGAATGGGACGGCACCGGCGTCCAGAACCCGCTGCACAGCGTCGATGTGGGGGGCCGCGTCGGTGCCGACGGTCCAGCCGGCCAGCACCTTGTCGATGGGGTTGGACTCGGCCGCGCGCTGGATCTCGACGGGATTGGGCTGATCGACGGCGCCGGCCGTGAAACGCCAGAGCGTGGCGGCCCGGGCCGCCTCGGCGTCGCCGCCGACGACCGCGAACAATTCGGCGCGCTTACCCAGCGTGCCCGCATCCCGGCCTGCGTCCTGTGCACCGGCAGCGAAGGCCGCCAACAGGTTTGGGTTCGTGACATCGTGGGCCTGGGTGATCCAGCCGTCCCCGCGCTGCCCGGCGAGCCGCGCGCTCTTCGGGCCGGCGGCTGCGACGAAGATCGGCGGGGGCATCGCCGGGACGTCGTAGAGCTTCAGCGAATTCGTCTGGAAATAGCGTCCGGAGAATGAGATTCGCGAGCCACTCCACAGTTGGCGGATCAGCTCGATCGCTTCGGCCAGCCGGTCGTGACGCTCGACGTAGTTGCCGTAGGTGTTGGTGGTGGCCTGCTCGTTGAGCCGCTCACCGGTGCCCACGCCCAGAAACACCCGGCCCGGGTTGAGGATCGCCAGGGAGGCGAAGGCCTGGGCGACCGTGGCGGGGTGGTAGCGGTAGGTGGGACAGGTCACCCCGGTGCCGAACGAAACATGGCTGGTGCCGCTGCCGACCAGCGCCAACGTCAGCCAGGGAAACATCGCGTGGCCCTCATTGTCCTGCCATGGCTGGATGTGGTCGCTGGCCCACACGTACTGAAAGCCGGCCTGCTCGGCGGCCTGAGCCTGTGCCACCAGCCGGTCGGTGCGGAACTGCTCGTGGGAGAGCACGAAGCCCACGCCCTTGCCCGGCGGCGGTGGTGGACCGCTGGACTTGCCATTAGCGCCAGTGGGTTTCGCGCATCCGTCGGTCAGCCCGACGGATCCGAGCACACCCGCACCTGCTGCCACCCGCCCGAATGCTCGCCGCGACATGCCGCCCATCGGATCGGCATACCCGTCCTACCGGGGCTGACACGCACTAGCCTCATGCGGATGACCCCGCAGGTCCGACCGGCAGTGAAAGCCGATGTCCGCGAGCTCTCACGCACGCTGGCGCGCGCGTTCTACGACGACCCGGTGATGCTCTGGCTGATTCCCGATCAGGACAAGCGGACCGTGCACCTGTCCCGGTTGTTCGCGACGATGACGCGCCACCACCACCTGGCACGCGGGGGCGTGGAGGTGGCCCGCGCGGACGCGGGTATCGGCGCTGCGGCGCTGTGGGATCCGCCCGGCCAATGGCAGGAGACAACCGGTGGGCAGCTGGCGATGACGCCGACCTTCATCCGGGTGTTCGGACTGCGCTCGATGCGCGGACGCGCGGTGCAGGAATTGATGAAGAGTGTGCACCCCGAGGAACCCCACTGGTATCTGGCCGTGATCGGCAGTGATCCGGCCGTCCGCGGCACAGGATTCGGTCAGGCGTTGATGAGGTCGCGGCTGGACCGCTGCGACGCCGAGTACTGTCCGGCCTATCTCGAGTCGAGCAAGCCCGAAAATGTGTCGTACTACGAGCGTTTCGGCTTCACGGTCACCCGCGAGATCGTGCTGCCGGACGGTGGTCCGAGCCTATGGGCCATGTGGCGCCCACCGCGGTAACGGCTTGCCGCAATGACCCCCTGGCGCGTTTAACCCCCCGATGCGGCGGGCAACCGTTTCGGCATGAGCGATAACCCCCAGGCGGACGAGCTGGTGGATCCCGCGGATTTCCCCGAAGAGGGCGGCCCGGGTGACACCCTGAACCCGAGCGAAGGTACCGACTCGGACGAATTGCGCAACGACGACGGCGACATCGTCGTCGATCCGCCCGAGGGCTGGAGCGAGGCCGACAAGTTCGGCATGACGGCCAGAGAGGAACGCGAAGGCGAATCCCTCGATGCCCGTCTGGCTGCCGAGGAACCCGACGTCCCCGATGCCATCGAGCCGGTCGACGACAAACCCCGGCGCGCCCATCGGGGCCAGATCGACGGCACCCCCGAGGACGGCGACTCGCTGTACGACGTCGTCGACGAGTAAGTCAGTGCTCGGCTGTTTACTGCAGCCGACGCAATCAGGGCGTGCTTCGCCAGCCGGCGATACCGGTGGCGATCATCCTCAACTGCTTGACGGCGAGGCGGCGGATGTCTTCGGTCGCCTCGGTGCTCTGCGAGTCCTCGATGGCCTCCGCGATCACGATCATGGCGTTGACGAACAGGGTCGCCAGCACGTTGAGATCCTCCGTGGTCCACTTGTTCAGCCCGGGGAATCGGGCCAGGTCGGTGGCCAGTTCGGACGTGATCAGCCGGATCTCGGTGCGAATCGCGTACCGCAGCACCGACAGGCCGCTGTTGCGCTCCCGGCCGATGAGCCGCCAGTGTTCGCGCCTGTCGGCGACGCTGGCGACCAGGATCTCGACGGAGGACTCGATCACCCGGTTCGGGTCGAGCTTCCCGGCGCGCGCATCGCGCAGGGTGTCGCGCAGGCTCCGAAAAGATTCGTCGATCAAGACCAGGCCCAGGGCCTCCATCGACTCGAAATGCCGGTAGAACGCCGCCGGAACGATCCCGACCTCGCGGGTCACCTCGCGCAGGCTCAGACTGGAAAAGCTGCGGTCCTGCAACAGCTTGAGTGCCGCGGCGATGATGGCCCGACGAGTCGCCTCCTTGCGCTCCTCGCGCGACTGGCTTTCGCGCGATCGCTCGCGGCCAGAGCCGCGCCCGCGTGAGCTAGGAGTACGGCCGTTCACTGTGTGAACCCTACCACATGCAGGCAGTAAACCCTTGACTGCGTGGGTGCCGGGAACGCACGGTGTACATATGTTCACTCAAACCGCACAAGCTTCTGGCCGAGTCCTCGCGCGGACTTTTCGGCAGCGCGTAATGGGTTCAGAGCTGTTGGACCTGCTGACCGGTCCGCACGGCGTCGACCGTTACACCGAACTGGTGGCGCCGACCTGGACGCTGGGCGAAGCCCGCGCCAAAGTGACGGACGTGCGCCGGACCACCCCGCGCAGTGTCACCCTGACCCTGACCCCCAACGACACCTTCCTGTCCGCTCACACCCTGAAGGCCGGCCAGTACGTCAACCTCACTGTCGAGATCGACGGCCGCCGGCACTCCCGGTGCTATTCGCCCGCCAATGCCGAAGGGACGGCGAGCCTCGAGTTGACCATCGGTCGGCACGAGGGCGGCCTGGTCTCGAACTACCTGTACGAACACGCCCACCGTGGCATGGTGGTCGGTTTGACCGGCACCGGCGGTGACTTCACGTTGCCGGCACGCGGACCACGGAGCCCGCAGCGCATCCTCTTCATCTCCGGGGGTAGCGGCGTCACTCCCGTGATGGCGATGGCGCGCACCCTGCTCGCCCAGGGCCATTCGGGCGAGATCGCCTTCATTCATTACTCCCGCAAGCCCGCCGAGGCGTGCTACCGCAACGAGTTGGCCGCGATGTCCGCGGTGCGGGTATTGCACGGCTACACCCGATCGCACGACGGCGACCTCACCGGGCGTTTTGGCCCTGAGCATCTGGCCGCCGCGATGCCGTCCCCCGATGCGGTATTCGTCTGCGGGCCAACGCCTCTGGTCGAGGCCGTCAAATCGCACTGCGATAACGTGTACACCGAGAGCTTCGTGCCGCCGGTCTTCGACGCGCCGACGAAGCCGTCAGGTGGACGAGTCACATTCTCCGACAGTGGTGTTGACATCGTGGACGACGGGCGGTCGCTGTTAGAACAGGCCGAATCGGCGGGCCTGTCACCCGAAAACGGATGCCGGATGGGCATCTGCCACACCTGCACGCGCCGCAAAACCGCCGGCACCGTGCGCAACCTGGTCACCGGTGCGGTCTCGACCGCTCCCGACGAGAACGTGCAGATCTGCGTGTCCGTTCCGGTCGGTGACGTGGACCTGTCGCTCTAAACCGGCCATTACAGCTCACAAAACGCTTGGAGGACAAGCAATGTCGAACGACAAAATCACCCTGACACGCGAACAGGCCGACGCATTCGGCCGCGAACTCGACGCCATCAAGGAACGCGTGATGGCAGAACTCGGAGAACAGGACGCCGACTACATCCGCCGCGTCATCAAGGCGCAGCGTGCGCTGGAAGTCGGTGGCCGGGCGCTGCTGTTCGCTGGATTCCTACCGCCGGCATGGTTGGCGGGCACCACGATGCTGGGCCTGTCGAAGATCCTGGACAACATGGAGATCGGCCACAACATCATGCATGGCCAGTACGACTGGATGCGCGACCCGGCGATCTCCGGTCGCACCTTCGAGTGGGACACGGCATGCCCGGCCGATCAATGGCGGCACTCGCACAACTACATGCACCACACTCACACCAACATCGTGGGGATGGACCGCGACATCGGCTACGGAATTCTGCGGATGAGCGAAGATCAGCGGTGGCAGCCGTACTTCCTCGGCAACCCGGTCTACGCTTTCCTGCTGATGGTGCTGTTTCAGTACGGCGTTGCGCTGCACGAGCTCGAAACCGAGCGCATTCGCTCCGGTGAGATCCGGCTCGAGGACAAGCGCGAAGTTCTTCGGGCCATCTGGAAGAAGACCCGCCGGCAGGCCCTCAAGGACTACGTCGCCTTCCCGCTGCTGGCGGGACCCTTCGCGCCGTTCGTCTTCACCGGTAACCTCACCGCTAACCTGATGCGCAATGTGTGGTCGTACATGATCATCTTCTGCGGCCACTTCCCGGACGGGACGCAGGAATTCACCGTCGAAGAAACCAAGGACGAGTCACGCGGCATGTGGTACTTCCGCCAGGTCCTCGGCTCGGCAAACCTGACCGGCGGCAAGTTCTTTCACCTGTTGTCCGGCAACCTGTCACACCAGATCGAGCATCACTTGTTCCCCGACATGCCGGCCCGGCGCTACTCCGAGATCGCGTCCGAGGTGCAGGAGATCTGCGAACGCTACGGCATCCCGTACAACCGCGGTCCGCTGCTGCGCCAGTTCGGCACGGTCGTCCGCAAGATCGTCCGGCTGACCTTCCCCGACTCGTGGGGACAGAGAGCCGGCGCCGAGAAGTCCCCCGAGCGCGAGCCGGTCGCCGCCTAAATCCACGCGGTCCCGGCATTGCCTCGCGCCGGTACAGGGGCACAATGAGGTCCGTGGAATGGACCGGCGCGCGCTATGCGGATACCCCGACAGTGGAAGCTTCGACGTGGGTCGACGCCGACCCGGCCCGGGTCTGGAGCCTGGTCTCCGATATCGCGCTGATGCCGGCGTTCAGCAACGAGCTGAAGGCCGTGGAATGGGCCGAGGGATCGGAAGGCCCGCGGGTCGGCGCCCGCTTCATCGGCCACAATGAGCATGACGCGTTTGGGCAGTGGACCAGCACCTCGCAGATCGTCTCCTGCGACCAACCGCACGAATTCGCTTGGGCCGTCGGCGAACCCGACAACCCCGCGGCTATGTGGCGATTCCGGCTGGCGCCCCGCGACGGCGGCACCGTCCTGAGTTACTGGATGCAGATGGGGCCGGGGCGCTCGGGCCTGTCGGTGGCCCTCGAGTCGATGCCGGACAAGGAACAGAAGATTGTGTTCGTGCGGTTGCGCGAGTTCGAGGGCGCGATCGAAAAGACGCTGGCAGCGATCAAACGGCTGGCCGAACACGGAGTGCGTTGATGCGGACGGCCACGACGGTCGAGCTGTCCGGTGCCGGGAGCGAGGTCGCTGAGGTCACGGCGTTGGTCGTCGAGGCGGAGAAGCTGGGGCTGGATGTCTGCTGGGTGGCCGAGGCGTGGGGTGCGGATGCGCCGTCGGCGCTGGGCTACCTGGCGGCGCGGACCGAGCGGATGCTGCTGGGTTCCGGCGTCCTTCAAGTCGGCACGCGGTCACCGGTCATGGTCGCCCAGACGGCGATCACGCTGTCCAATCTGTCGAACGGGCGTTTCCTGCTCGGTCTGGGCGCCTCGGGCCCGCAGGTGATCGAGGGTCTGCACGGTGTCTCTTTCAGCCGACCGCTGGCACGCATGTCCGAAACGATCGACATCGTGCGGCTGGCGTTCGCCGGGGGGAAAATCTCTTATGCAGGAGAGGAATTGGAAATTCCCCGGCCCGGCGGTGAGGCGGTGCCGATGCGTTTGTCGACCCATGCCGAGCACGCCATTCCGGTGTACCTGGCAGCCCTGTCGCCGGCGATGCTGCGGTTGACCGGACGCGTCGCCGACGGCTGGCTGGGCACCAGCTTCGTGCCCGAAGGCGCGGGCGACGCCTACTTCTCCCACCTCGATGAGGGGCTGGCGGCCGCGAACCGCACTCGCGCCGATGTCGACATCTGCCAGGGCGCCGAAGTCGCTTTCGCCGCAGACGAAGACGAGTTGCGCGGCATGGTCGCGGTCCGCAAGAAAGAGCTGGCCTTCAGCCTCGGCGGCATGGGGTCGTCGAGCACAAATTTCTACAACCGGGCCTACAGCCGGCAGGGTTGGGCAGACGTTGCCGCCGCGGTGCGCGAGCGCTGGCAGCGCGGTGACCGGGACGGCGCGGCCACCTTGGTGACCGACGAGATGGTGCTGGCCACCACGCTCATCGGGACCGAGGCGATGGTCTCCGCGCGCCTTGCCGTATGGCACGACGCCGGAGTCAACACCGTGCGGCTGTATCCCGCGGGTGACACCCTGGACGCCAAGCTGGAGACCTTGGGCCGGGCGATCGAGCTGGTCCGAGAGACTGCCTGACTACGCCGAACGTGTACTGGTGGCGACTTTTCCGCGGTTTTTTCGCCCTGATTACACGCTCGGCGAATACGATCTGAATTCTAGGACACGTCCGTGGGGGCGTCGGCCGCCTTCACGAGTTTCACTTCGGGTCGCCGCGGCACGCCGTCGGCAAGAAACCACCGAAATGCCAGGTTGCCGCTTGGATAGCCCAGCGTGGTAAGCGAATTCGGGTGCGTCGTCTTGTCGTGGGACAAGACGACCGTCACGGACCCGTCGCTGTTGACGACGGCGCCGTGGCCGTTGAGGGAGCAGCGGGCATCCTGCGCGCCGAAGGTTGCCATGAACTGGTTCCACACCACCAGGTTCCAGAACCTGCATGAGGGCGGCCGGTGCGTGATGACCAGCGCCTCGTCCGCGTCGAGCACGAAGCTGCCGTAGGAGTAGCAGGCGTCGCGTGCCGACCAGCCGAAGTTGGCGTCGGGCACCTGATAGGGATCGGCGAATGCGTTGGCGGCGTGGGCGGTTTCGTGCCCCAGTGCGTGCGGTTCGTCAACGCGATTCCCAACGGCCAGCGGCACGATGGCGAACATGGTCCGCAACCAGGTCGCGGCGGCGCGCAGACTCGCCGCGGTCTCGGCGTCGCCGTGCCGGATCGGGTCGGGCTCGTCGAGCGCCTCGATGTGCCACGTCACCGGACGGCCGGTCAGGGGATCGGCCTGATAGTCGCGGGTCATCAGCACGGCCGCGTCGGGCGTGGCGGGAAATTCAAACGTGAAGTTGCCGTCGGCGTCGATATCGAGATCGGTGTCGCGGACGATCGCGACGACCCGATCGGACCAGGCGCCCGGTGCTGGCTCGTTGTAAGCCGTCACCGAAAAGTACACGCTGTCACCCTTATTCCCGCTGATGCGGTACCGGCGGCCGGGATCGACCGGGCACATGTAGTAGTAAGCATCGGTGTTGTCACCGCCCCAGCGGCGGTCGCGGCGCAACGGCGTGTTCACCGCGACGAACTGTGGCCGGCCCGGTTCGGGAAACAGATAGGTGTCCAGGGCCACGCCCAGGGTGGCGGCGAGCATGCGGTAGCCATCGGCAACGTGCCTGTCGTCGGTGACGGCACGGTCACCCTCGAGGAACGAGTGATCCAGTTCACCAAGCGTTTTCAGCAGTTCCTGCCATGCGTCCGTCGATTGGTGCGTCATGCGCTGATTCCTTTCAGGAGCAACCTGGTGTTGCGATCGACCCACGCATCGTCGAGTTCGGTGGCGCGGGTGAGCAGGGCTACCAGCGTGACGCCGGCGATGGTCTCGGCCAGTTCGGCGGCGGTCACATCCGACCGCACCTCGCCGCGCGCCGCGGCCGCCGCGAGCCAGTCGGAGAGGCCGCCGCCGATGACGCCGGCGAACCGCTCCAGCAGGGCCGAATGCAGCGTCGGATCCGCGGCCATCTCGCCGATCAGACCCGGAAGCGCCGCCCTGGCGGCCGGTGTGGTGAGGAAAGTCATTGTGCGGCGGACCATCTCACGCAGACCATCGGGAACGGACCCGCTATCGGGGATGGCGGTGCCGGCGCCGATCGGGAACACCGCCTCGTGCACAAGGTGGGCCTTGCTAGGCCAGCGGCGATAAATGGCGGGCTTGCTGGTGCCCGCGCGCTCGGCAATGGCGGAGACCAATAAGCCCGGGTAACCGGTTTCGGCCAGCAGTTCGACCGTCGCGCGAAGCACCGCAGCGTCGATCCGGGGATCACGGGGTCTGCCAAAATCTACGACCATTACGAAACTCAGAGTAACATAACTCGCCGTGAACGTTCGCCTCGACGACCTCGCCTCGCCCCGATTCAGCGCCGAGGGTCAGCAGCTTCTGGACATGATGGCCACCATGGCGCCGGAGTGCCCGCTGGATTCCGGCGCGCTGCACGCCAAGGCCAGCGCCGACACCGGCCTGCATGATTTCGGGCCGAACGATTACCGCGAGCGCCTCGAGGTCTATCTCGCCGCGCTGCGCGAGATCGGCGGCCTCCACGCCGCCGGGGTGGTGAACTTCCACGGACAGTTGCTGCAGGTGCTCAAGAACCGGCTGCTCTTGGCGGACCTGCTGAGTCGCCATCCCGAGATCAACGGAATCGAGCTGCGCTCACCGGTGGTCATTGCCGGGCTGCCCCGCACCGGCACCACGCACCTGCACAACATGCTGGCCGCGCCGCCGACCTTTCGCACCATGCCGTACTGGGAAAGTAACGAGCCGTTCCCGATGCCGAATGAAGTTGGCGTTGAACCGGATCCGCGGCGAGCCCGGATGGATGTCGCGGTCGGGGTGATCAACATGGTGATGCCGCATTTCGCGCTCATGCACGAGATGACCACCGACCACGTCCACGAAGAGATCCAATTGTTGGCCAACGACGTGTCCACGATGCTGCTGGAGACGCTCGCCGAGGTGCCCCGCTGGCGCGACTACTACCAGGCTCATGATCAGACGCCGCACTACGAATACCTGGCCACCCAACTCCGGGCGATGCAGTATCTGCGCGGGGGACGGCGCTGGCTGCTCAAGTCGCCCCAGCATCTCGAGCAGGTGCCCGTCCTGGATCGGGTGTTTCCCGACAGCATCGTGGTATTCACCCACCGCGATCCCGTACCGGTGGCGCTGTCGATGATCGCGATGATCACCTACTCCGCCCGGATGCACCGCTCGCCGGTGCCGGTGAAGCAAATCGCCAATTCGTGGATCGACCGCCTCGATCAGATGCTCAGCGCGCTCATGCGCGACCGCGACACCATTGGACCGGATCGCTCGATCGACGTCCGGTTCGACGACTTCATGGCCGACGAACTCGGCGTGACCAAACGGGTATACGCCCTGGCCGGCGAGCCGTTCACCGACGAGGCGCGCGCGGCCGTCGGCGACTACCTCGCGGGCCACCGGCGCGGCCGACTGGGCAATGTCGAGACGTCGTACGAGATGTTCGGGCTGGACGAGGGCAACCTGCGCGAGCGCTTCGCGCCGTATGTCGAGCGCTTTCTGGCCTAAGCCTTTCCGAGGCACTACGTTCTCAATGCATGGTCACTATGCCCAAGCTGGACGGTGTCGAACACAGGTACGTCGATCTGGGAAACGGCGTCGCGATCCACGTCGCGGACGCCGGACCGGCGAGCGGGCCGGCGGTGATGTTGGTGCACGGGTTCCCGCAGAACTGGTGGGAATGGCACGCGCTGATCGGGCCGCTGGCCGCCGACGGCTACCGGGTGTTGTGTCCGGACCTGCGCGGCTCGGGCTGGAGTTCGGCGCCGCGCTCCAGCTACACCAAGGACGAGATGGCCGACGATCTGGCCGGGGTGCTGGATCGGTTGGGGGTCGCGACAGTCAAGCTGGTGGCCCACGACTGGGGTGGCCCGGTCGCATTCATCATGATGCTGCGTCACCCGGAAAGGGTGAGCGGGTTTTTCGGAGTGAATACCGTTGCGCCGTGGGTGAAGCCGAGTCTGTCGACGCTGCGTAATATCTGGCGGTTCTGGTATCAGATCCCGATTTCGCTGCCGGTCATCGGGCCGCGGGTGATCAGCGATCCCAACTCGCGCTTCGTCAGGATGCTCGGGTCATGGGTCGGTGGTGGTTTCACCCTGCCCGAGGACGACACCCGCATGTACATCGAGTGCATGCAACAGCCCGGCCACGCGGAGGCCGGTTCGCGGTGGTATCGCAGCTTCCAAACCAAAGAGATGCGGAAATGGATGCGCGGCGAATACAACGATGCTCGCGTCGACGTCCCGGTCCGCTGGCTGACGGGCACCAAAGATCCGGTGATAACGCCGGACCTCACCGACGGATATGCCGATCGCATCAATGATTTCGAGGTCGAGCTGGTCGACGGTGTTGGGCATTGGATCGTCGACCAGCGGCCCGATCTGGTCCTGGACCGGGTTCGCGCTTTTCTCGCCGAAAAGTAGATCGGGTGAAGGCTTTTCGGCGTGACGCTAGTCGACGCCGATGGTGACTTCTGTCGATTTGATGAACACGGTTGCCGGCTGCCCGACCTTGAGTCCGAGCTCGGTCGCGGCGTCCTTGGTGACCGACGACGTGACAACCTGATCGCCACCGTCAAGCGTCACCTTCACCACGGCCATCACCGTGCCGAGTTCGACCTCGGTGATGGTCCCCCTGAGCTGGTTTCGGGTCGAGAGCCGCATCGCAGGATCCTCCATGTCAGAACGGGCGGGGTCTGCGGTGAGCTTAGCCCCGCCGGAGCACGGCCGGAATGGCTTGCCACACCTTCATTTACGGGGGCGGGCGGCCCTAATGCCGCGGGCCAAGCAAAGCTACGGATGCATCCACGGCCGGCTCCACGATTTCTCGGACCGGCTTTCCGTCTTCGACCGCAAGTGCGGTCAGCTCCCGCAGGCCGCCCAGCAGGATCACGGCCAATGGCGCGGTCAACGGAGGCAGCTTTGCGCGCCGGAACCCCGGGCTGGCGCTGAGGTCGATCAGCAGGCTGGTCAACAACTGCAGCCCGCGGCGCTGGACCGGCCGAGCGGCCGCACCCAGCGACGGCAGTTCACGGATCCAGCTCAACGTAATGGCGGGCCGGGCCTCGATATATCCGACATAGGCCTCGACCGCCTGGCGGATCTGCACATGCCAGTCGGCCTCGGGGTCGACGGTTGCCGTGATCTTCGCGCCCAGTTTCTCGATGTCGACGGCCAGCAGCTCGAGAAAACACTCTTCTTTGCCGGCGAAGTGGTCGTAGAACGTGCGCTTGGACGTGCGCGCATAGCGGACCACGTCGGCGACCGTGCTGGCGCGGTAGCCGCGCTCGGTGATCGAGGTGGCCAGACCGTCGAGCAGCCGTTGCCGAAACGGATCCGGCTCGGCAGATGCGTCGCCCGCAACCGCATCGGCGGCACTCGCTGTCACCGCTGGTGTCACGCGGGCGCCCCCTTTCGGTAAGTGCGGCACCTTGTCAGGTTTGGTACTTCAGAGTACCGTACGGGGAAGATGCTGCGGTACATCGCCGTACCACCCCGGTGCCGGGGCAGATGTTGGGAGACGCCATCGTCATGAGCCACCAAGTCGCCGCCCCGCCCGCCGCGGTCAACCTGCCTCCGGCGGTCCGAATCCCCAAGGTGCTTCAGGGCCTCGGATTCTCGATGTCGCGGCGCTGGATGATTCAACGGCTGGCGCGCCGCCACGGCAATGTATTCACGCTCAACCTGCCGATGTACGGGCGCGTCATCGCCGTTGGTGACCCGCAGTTGGCCAAGCAGATCTTCACGACCAGCCCCGAGGAGCTCGGCAACATCCAGCCCAATCTGGGCAGGCTGTTCGGCACCGGTTCCGTTTTCGCGCTCGAGGGCGACGAACATCGCCAACGGCGCCGGCTGTTGGCGCCGCCGTTCCACGGCAAGAGCATGAAGAAATACGAAAGCATCATCGAAGAAGAGACGCTGCGCGAGATCGCCGACTGGCCGCAGGGCAGCCCTTTCGCCACGCTGCCGCCGATGATGCGGATCACGCTGAACGCCATTCTGCGCGCGGTTTTCGGCGCGGAAGGCGCCGAACTCGACGAGCTGCGCGAGCTCATTCCGCCATGGGTCACCCTGGGCTCGCGATTGGCGTCGGTGCCGATGCCCAAACGTCAATTCGGTAGGTACAGCCCGTGGGGCCGGTTGACCGAATGGCGACGCCGGTACGACAAAGTCATCGACAAGTTGATCGACGACGAGCGGGCCGATTCGCACTTCGCCGAGCGGACCGACGTCCTGGCGATGCTGCTGCGCACCACCTACGAAGACGGTTCAGCCATGTCGCGCAAGGACATTGGTGATGAGCTGCTCACCCTCTTGGCGGCCGGACACGAAACCACCGCGTCAACGCTCGGCTGGGCGTTCGAGCGGATAAGCCGGCACCCCGACCTGCTCAAGGCGCTCGTCGAAGAGGCCGACAACGGTGGCAGCGAGCTGCGTCAGGCCACCATCTTGGAGGTCCAGCGAGCCAGAACGGTGATCGACCTCGCCGGTCGCCACGTCTACCCCGAGACCTTCCAACTTGGCGAGTGGGTGATTCCGCGTGGCGATTCGATCATCGTCGGAATCGGGCAGATTCACAGCAATCCCGACGTGTTCCCCGATCCCGACCGTTTCGACCCGCAACGCTTCATCGGGAGCAAGCCGTCGGCGTTATCGTGGATCCCGTTCGGTGGCGGTACCCGCCGCTGCGTCGGAGCGGCGTTTGCCAACATGGAAATGGACGTCGTGCTGCGGACGGTGTTGCGCCGCTTGACCATTGAGACGACGGATGCGGCTGGCGAGCGCTGGCATGGCCGCGGGGTCGCGTTCACGCCGAAGGGCGGCGGCCGGATTGTGGTGCGCCGGCGCTGAATTAGGCGCGGTTCGGTTCGCGGTGCGGTTCTGCGGCGCGGCGTCCTATTGGTCGGCGGTCGCACGACGCGGCAGTTTCCACCCGGGGCGGATGAAGTGGCAGGTGTATCCGTTGGGATAGTGCTGCAGGTAATCCTGGTGTTCGGGCTCGGCTACCCAGAAGTCGCCGGCCGGGCTGACCTCGGTCACCACCTTGCCTGGCCAGAGCCCGGACGCCTCGACGTCGGCGATGGTGTCCAGCGCGATCCGCTTCTGGTCCTCGTCGAGATAGAAGATGGCCGACCGATAACTGGCGCCCCGGTCATTGCCCTGCCGGTCTTTCGTTGTCGGATCGTGGATCTGGAAGAAGAACTCGAGCATCGTGCGGTAGTCGGTGACCGTCGGGTCAAAGGCGATCTCGATGGCTTCGGCGTGCGTGCCGTGGTTGCGATAGGTCGCATTGCGGACGTCACCGCCGGTGTAACCGACCCGCGTCGAAACCACACCCGGCTGCTTGCGGATGAGTTCCTGCATCCCCCAAAAGCAGCCGCCGGCGAGAATCGCCTTCTGGTTGGTCATCGTTCGTCCTCCTAACCGGCAACAATGACGCCAGGCTACACTCCGCCGATGAGCTGCAACGGTGCCGCGAAATCATGAGTACGCCGAAGTTCTCCCGCAGCGAACTGGCCGCCGCCT
>NZ_DASUHS010000114.1:0-2286 GCF_036273375.1 Mycobacterium sp.
CTCACCGCCTCGATCGCCGGATTCGAAGGCCAAATCGGCCAGATCGCGTACTCGGCGTCCAAGGGCGGCGTCGTCGGCATGACGCTCGTCGCCGCCCGGGACCTGGCCGGTTCCCGACTCCGGGTGTGCTCGATCGCGCCAGGGATCATGGACACGCCCATGCTCGGTGGCCTCCTCAGCGACGACATCAAGGCCGGCCTCGCCGTGACCGTGCCCAACCCGCCTCGCCTCGGCAACGTCGACGAATTCGCCGACCTCGCCGCCACGATCGTGCGCAATGGCTACCTCAACGGGGAGACGATCCGGCTGGACGGCGCGCTCCGCATGGCGCCACGGTGAACCGCACCCCACGAAAACGCTCCGCGTTTTCGCAGGGACCCCGCTCCTGCGCCGGGCGTTGTCACAGAAAACGCTTCCCGGGAGGGAGAATGTGTGACGCGCACCGCATCGGATCCGGGCGTTCACTGATTAAATACAGACTCTGATTCCCTCTTCCTGGTCCGGCCGCGGGCGCGGTCAAAGAGCGACTGGGGCGCGAAGAGTCTGGTGTGATGGCAATGATTCCTGGGTTGAACGCACCCCCGACGACACACGCCAAGCTGTTGGCCTGGGTACGGGATTGCGCTGAATTGACCCAGCCGGAGCGCGTCGTGTGGGTGGACGGGTCGGCCGCCGAGTGGCGGCGAATCACCGACGAGCTTGTCGAGTCCGGGACGTTCGTCCGACTCAACCCGGAATTGAAACCGGATTCGTTCTGGTGTCGTTCGGACCCGTCGGATGTCGCGCGGGTTGAGGACCGCACCTTCATCTGTAGCCGGGATCCGCGCGACGCCGGGATGACGAACAACTGGGTAGATCCGGAGGAGATGAAAGGCGTTCTCACCGGCTTGTTCCGCAACTGCATGCGCGGCCGCACGATGTATGTCATTCCGTACTGCATGGGTCCGTTGACCGCATCGGAACCGATGCTCGGCGTTGAGCTGACCGATTCGCCGTACGTCGTGGCATCGATGCACATCATGACCCGATGTGGCTCGCCGGCAATGGCGCTACTGGGAGATGACGGCGAGTTCGTGCCCGGGCTGCACAGTGTCGGTGCGCCGCTCGCACCTGGCGAGGCGGACCGGCCGTGGCCGTGCAACGCCACCAAATACATCTCGCACTTCCCGGAGGAGCGGCTGGTCTGGTCCTACGGTTCCGGGTACGGCGGCAACGCGTTGCTGGGCAAGAAGTGCTACGCGCTGCGAATCGCCTCGGTTATCGCCCGCGATCAGGGATGGATGGCCGAGCACATGCTCATTGCCAAGCTAACGTCGCCCGAGGAGCGCAGCTATTACATCGCCGCCGCATTCCCGTCAGCGTGCGGCAAGACCAACCTGGCCATGCTGGAGCCCACCCTGCCGGGCTGGCGAGTGGAGACCCTGGGCGACGACATCGCCTGGATCCGCGTCGGCCCGAACGGCCGGCTGCATGCCCTCAATCCGGAGAAGGGCCTGTTCGGCGTCGCACCCGGGACCGGCTGGCGTACGAACCCGAATGCGATGCGCACGATCGCAGCCGGCCATTCGATCTTCACCAACGTGGCGCTGACCGATGACGGGGACGTGTGGTGGGAAGGCATGACCGAGGAGCCACCTGCGCACCTGACCGATTGGCGAGGCCAGTCGTGGACCCCCGAGTCGGCCACCAGCGCGGCACACGCCAATGCGCGGTTCTGCACGCCGATCGAACAGTGCCCCATCCTGGCCACCGAATGGGACGACCCCGCCGGCGTACCGCTTGACGCGATCTTCTTCGGCGGCCGCCGACGCGACACCGTCCCACTCGTCGTGCAGGCGCGAGACTGGCAGCACGGCGTGTTCCTCGCGGCCACCCTGTCCTCGGAGACGACCGCCGCCGCCAGCGGCCACGTCGGCCAGGTGCGCCGCGACCCGATGGCCATGCTCCCGTTCATCGGCTACCACGCCGGTGATTACTTCGCCCATTGGATCGAGATCGGCAAGAGCCAGGACGCGACCAAGCTACCCGCGATCTTCTACGTCAATTGGTTCCGCCGCGACGCTGACGGCCGCTTCCTCTGGCCCGGATTCGGGGAAAACATCCGCGTGCTCAAGTGGGCGCTGCAACGACTGTCGAACCAAACCACGGCGACCGACACACCCGTCGGCCATACGCCGACGCCCGATGCCGTCGACGCCTCTGGACTCGACCTGTCCACCACGGATCTCGCGGCGGCACTCGCGGTCGACCCGACTGAATGGCTCATCGAGGTCCCGGCCATCAAGG
>NZ_DASUHS010000115.1:0-2275 GCF_036273375.1 Mycobacterium sp.
CGCCGCCGCGCTGGCGCGACACGCACCCAACCTCCCGGTGCGAGTGGTGGATTCGGGAGACGATGGAGCCATGATGGAGGTGGTGGCAGCAGCAGCGGAGCTGGCCAGGCCGGGTGACGTCGTGCTACTCGCCCCGGCGGCGGCGTCGATGGATATGTTCACCGACTACGCACATCGTGGCCGGGTGTTCGCCGCCGCCGTCGCCGCGCTGGACCTCCGGTGAGTGGCTCAACCCGACGCGGTACGTCGATGTCTGGTCGACGGCGGACGGATCGGCCGCGGGGTGCCCGACCGCGGGGTGCTCGAACGGATGGTGCTCGAACGGACGGTGCTCGGTCGCGGTCAGGTCGGTCGGCGCTCGTTCAATGGGCAGCCGCTCGAGACGGGCTCACCGCCTGGCTGGCCCGGCCGCTCACCTCGTTGCACCTGGTACTCGCAGTGTTCGGCCTGTTGATCCTGTTCGGCCTGGTAATGGTGCTTTCAGCGTCGAACGTGGAGTCCTACAACAAGGTCGGCTCATCCTATGCGGTGTTCGTCCAGCAACTGGCGTACTGCGGGTTCGGGCTGGTGTTGTTCTGGTTGGGACTACGGATGCCGGTGCGGATGTTGCGCGGCACTAGCGGGCTGTTCCTCATCGGGTGCGTCGTGTTGCTGGCCATGGTGCTCAGCCCGCTGGGCGCGGAGATCAACGGAGCGCAGAAGTGGCTCCGGTTGGGACCGCTTTCGCTACAACCCTCCGAGCCGACGAAACTCGCGCTGGCCCTGTGGGGGGCGCACGTACTGATCACCAAGCGGGCCCTGTTACACCAGTGGCGGCACCTGCTCGTGCCGTTGGTCCCGATGGCCGTCGCGATCTTTGCGCTGGTGATGTTGCAACCCGACCTGGGTACCACGATCACGCTGGCCGTGGTGCTACTCGCGCTGCTGTGGTTCGGCGGTGCGCCGCTTGAGCTGTTCGGCGCGATCGTGATCGCGGCCGTCGCCGGGGCGGTCGCGATGGCCGGCCTCGCCGGCTACCGATCGATGCGAATCCAATCGTTCCTGCACCCGGGCTCTGACCCGCAGGGTGCGGCCTACCAGGCTCGCCAGGCGATGTTCTCACTGGCTGACGGCGGTTGGTGGGGGGTCGGGCTGGGTCAGGGCAGCGCGAAATGGGACTACCTGCCCAACGCGCACAACGACTTCATCTTCGCGATCATCGGCGAGGAGCTGGGTTTCCTGGGCTGTCTGGTGGTGCTGCTGCTGTTCGGCACACTGGCCTACGTCGGGATTCGGATCGCGGCGCGCAACACCGACCCGTGGATCAAGCTGGTGTCCGCAACCGTGACCACCTGGCTCGTCGGCCAGGCCGCCATCAACATCGGCTACGTTGTCGGCTTGCTGCCGATTACCGGGATCCCGCTGCCGTTGATCTCCTCCGGAGGTACTTCCATCGCCTTGACGATGCTGGCCTTCGGGTTGCTGGCGAACTTCGCGCGGCACGAACCGCAGGCGGTGTCCGCGTTGCGTCACGAGTCCGCCCGGTCGGGGCGCCACGGTGGGCTGTCGCGACTGCTCCAGCTGCGACCACCGGTGCCCTACGTGCCCGCACCGCGGTCCCGGGCCGCGGGTTGGCCCATCGCGTCCAGCTGGGGCAGGCGGTGAAGGCGATATCTGTGGTGATCGCTGGGGGCGGCACCGCAGGACACGTGGAACCAGCGTTGGCGCTGGCTGACGCCGTGCGCCGGGCGGCGCCCGAGGCGCGGATCACCGCGCTGGGCACCCAGCGTGGGCTGGAGACCACCCTGGTGCCCCAGCGTGGCTACCCACTGGAGCTCATTCCCGCGGTGCCGCTGCCACGACGATTGAGCGCGGATCTGCTGGCACTTCCGGTGCGGCTACGCGCTGCGGTGCGCCGGGTCCGGGAAGTGCTCGACGCGGTCGCCGCCGACGTGGTGGTCGGGTTCGGTGGCTATGTCGCGCTGCCGGCATACCTCGCCGCGCGCGGCCGGGTGCCGATCGTGGTGCATGAGGCCAACGCCCGGGCCGGGTTGGCCAACAAGATCGGGGCGCGGTTCGCCGACCGGATCCTCGCCGCCGTACCCGACAGTGGACTGCCCCGAGCCGAAGTGATCGGAATCCCGCTGCGGCGGGCGATCTCGTCGCTGGACCGGCGCGCGTTACGGGCCCAGGCCCGGGAGCATTTCGGCCTGGACCCGGCGGCGCCGACCCTGCTGGTGACCGGTGGTTCGCAGGGCGCCCGCTCGCTGAACACCGCGGTGTCGGGCGCGGCGGC
>NZ_DASUHS010000116.1:0-11251 GCF_036273375.1 Mycobacterium sp.
CGCAGCTCCGGTGCGATGCGGTCGATGGCCATGACGTCGGTCAGATACGTGGTCGACACCAGGAACGAGCCGTGGTCGACCATCATCTGGATGGTCTCGTCGCTGGCCAGGAAGCCGTGTTCGATGCAGTCGATCCCGGCGCGAATGCACGCTTGTATTGCGCTGTCCCCGATGGCGTGCGCGGCCACCCGGACTCCTGCCCGATGGGCCTCGTCGGCGATCGCGGCGAACTCGGCATCGGAGTACTGCTGCGCGCCGGGCGCGGTGCTGTGTGACATCACTCCGCCCGAAGCGGAGACCTTGATCAGCTTGGCGCCGTGCCGAATCTGGTAACGCACGCAGGCAATTACGTCGGGGACACCGTTGGCGATGCCTTCGGCCACCGACAGCGGCATGATCCCGGGAGCCAGCCGCTGGAAGACCGTTGGGTCCAAGTGCCCGCCGTACGGCGTTACCGCGTGCCCCGCGGGATAGATGCGCGGCCCGATGTGCCAGCCCTGGTCGATCGCGCGCTGCAGCGCGACATCGAGCAGATATCCCCCGGTCTTGACCATAAGCCCGAGATTGCGCACCGTGGTGAACCCGGACTCCAGGGTGGTGCGCGCGTTGACCGCGCCACGCAACGTGCGATACGCGGGGTCGTCCTGCACGCCATGCATGGGCGCGGGCAGGCCCTCGGGGCCGCCCGGCCCGCCGATGAGTAGGTTGAGTTCCATGTCCATCAAGCCCGGGAGCAGCGTCACGTCGCCGAGGTCGACGACGGTCGCCGAATCCGGTAGCGGCTCTTGAGGATTGATCGCGGTGATGCGTTCCCCGTCGATCACCACTTCCGCCGGCGTATGGATCTGACCGGTCACGACGTCACCCCATCGCGCCGCGCGCAGCACGGAGATCATGGAACGGGCTCGGACACGCAGTCCAGCGTCGACGCACCCGAATCAGGCACGCGGGGCTGTTTCCAGCATTCCACCGGGAACGACACCATGATCATGGAATAGAGCAGGTGCATCAGATTCTGGACATCGTCGGGCAAGTCGTCGAGAGAAAACTTGTCGCAGAACGTCAGAGCCTCTTCGGCCCGCGCGGTGATCGCGTCGTAAAAGGCCTTCATTTCCGTCATGGAGCTGGCCAGCCTCTTGGCGTAGCGTTCGGATTCGCTGGGCAGACACCAGTCTGAAAACCGTTCGAGGTCGGCGAACTCGGCAGGCAGCATCGGCATCGTGTTCACACTCCTGCCGTAGTAATCCGGCGATAGTCATCGATCCAGGCCGCGGTCTCCTTGTGCAGGTGACGCAACAGGATCTCCTGGTCGTTGAGCACGAACGTGTCGATCACGCGCGATTCGAGCATCGTCTGCGTCGCCTCCAGGGTATTGGCGTCCTGCAACCCGTATTCCTTGAACGACACCGCCGCCAGCTCCTGGGCCACCCGCTCGCGCGGAGTGCGCGGCGCCGGGAAGTACAGCGTGCCTTCGAAAACGTGGCTGTTGTAGGACGTCGGCCAGTAGTGGTAGGTCAAATACCAACCTTGGCCCCAGAACAGGATGACGAAGTTGGGGAACAGCTGGAACGAGTCCAGGCCCCACGGATCACATTTCGCGGGGTTGAGCCCGGCGGGCATCGGCCCAAGGTCCGGCTTGTCCCAGGGGCCGAACAGCCCGCTCTGGCAGATGTCTTCCATCGGCTTGCGCATCTCGTCGGCCATTTCCCAGGCCCGCACCCCCGAGGTGCTGACCAGCCGGTGGGGCCCGTCCAGCCGGTAGTGCGGGGCCTCAAAACCTGCCTCAGCGGCCGCCTTTGAGTACGCGGTCGGCGACTGGTTCGCGTGCAACACGGGCGCGTGATAGAACTCCTGGAACGCGTCCATGTAGAGCTTCCAGTTCGCCTTGACTTCCGAGCGGTAGTACCAGCGGGATGTCATCCTGTCGAAGGGATAGCCCTCCAGTCCGGTGATCATGGGCCCCAGGAACTCTCGCAACGACTGCTCGGGTTTCTTGGCGACGTTGACGAAGATGAAGCCTTCCCACACGTCGCAGTGCACCGGCACCAGGCCGTAGCGACTCTTGTCGAGGTTGAAGAACTCCTCCTCCTGCTGCACAAAAGTGAGGTTGCCGTCCAGGTCGTAGCGCCAGGCGTGGTATTTGCAGGTGAACTGCCGGCACACGCCGCGCGTTTCTTCCTGCGGCATGTCGTTCCACACCAGCTTGTTGCCGCGGTGTCGGCACACGTTGTGGTAGGCCTTGACGTCACCAGATGTCGTGCGGACCAGAATGATTGACGTGTTGACGACCTTCAGCTCCCGCGTGAGATAAGTGCCCTTGCGCGGAAGCTGTTCAACGCGACCGACATTGAGCCAGGCCCGTTTGAAGATGGCCTCGCGCTCCAGCTCATAGATCTCGGGACTGATGGAGTCCTCGTAAGACACCGGATCGGTGCCCAATTCGGGGTAGTGCTCGGTCCAGCTACCCTCCGGCGGTTTGGGGAATCGAGCCATGATCGCTCCTTAAGCAGTCCAATCTCACCGAACCTTCGCTCCCAGCCACGCACCGCAGTACTGTTTGCGCGAAACAACCACCTGCGCACCGGTTTCACCGATCCCTGAGAGCTCCGTCACGGCCGACGGTATATCCTCGACCCCATCAATAGCAAGTAGTTGATATTGGCCTCGGGAGGCACGGATGGACCACAACCTCGGAGTGCAAACCGCCGGAATCGATCGGGCGCGGCCGCAGGCCGGCGTCGTGCAGGTCATCTCACCTCATACCGAGGAACCCGTCGCCGAGGTCGACGCGGCCGGGCCCGACGACGTCGACGCCGCGGTCGGCGCCGCGCGCGTGGCCTTGACCTCGGCGCCGTGGGGCCGCAGCGAGCCGTCGGAACGGATCGCCGCCATCCGGCGGCTGGCTGACATCTACGACCGACGCCGCCCCGAGATGGCCAACACCATCAGCGCCGAGATCGGTGCCCCGATCAGCTTCGCCCAGCGCGCACAGGTGGGGCTGCCCGCATTCATGATCCGCGCGTTCTGCGACCTGGCCGAGCGCCATCAGTGGCAGGAGAGCAGGCCCGGGTTCTTCGGCAGTGACCTGCTGGTCCGCAAAGAGCCCGTCGGCGTCGTCGCGGCGATCGTGCCCTGGAACATGCCCCAGTTCCTCATCGTCACCAAACTGGTGCCCGCGCTGTTGGCCGGCTGCACCGTCGTGCTCAAGCCCGCACCCGAAAGCCCTTTGGACGCGCTGCTTTTAGGCGAGATACTCGACGAGGCCGGTCTGCCACCCGGCGTGGTGAGCGTGCTCCCCGGCGACGCCGCGCTCGGCGCCTACCTCGTCGCCCACCGCGGAGTGGACAAGGTGTCGTTCACCGGCTCCACCACGGCCGGCCGCGCCGTCGCCGCGGCCTGCGCCGCCAACCTCACGAAGGTCAGCCTCGAACTCGGCGGCAAGTCCGCGGCCCTGGTGCTCGACGATGCGGCGCCGGACAAGGTCGCCGCCGGGGTGCGATCGGCCAGCCTGTCCAACAGCGGGCAGATCTGCAATGCGCTGACGCGCGTTCTGGTGCCCCAAGCCCGTCACGATGAATACGTCGATGCGCTTGCCGCCGAGATGGCCGGCCTTCGCGTCGGCGACCCGAGCGATCCTCAGACCCAGCTCGGTCCCCTGGTCTCTCGTCGCCAGCAACAGCGCGTGCGCGACTACATCGACGTCGGTCAGCAGGAGGGGGCACGCTTGATCGTCGGCGGCGCCGACATGCCCGACGGACTCGACCGCGGCTGGTACGTGAAACCCACCCTGTTCGCGGCCGCCGACAACGCCATGCGCATCGCACGCGAAGAGATTTTCGGCCCCGTCATCACGGTCATCCCCTACCGCGACGAGGAACAGGCAGTCCAGATCGCCAACGATTCCGACTACGGGTTGGCCGGATCGGTCTGGGGCGACGACACCGACCGGGCCCTGGCACTCGCCACGCGGATCCACACCGGCACCCTCGGCATCAACCAGGGCTACACCATGGATCCGTTTGCGCCCTTCGGCGGCGTCAAAGCCAGCGGTTACGGCCGAGAACTCGGACCCGAAGGGCTCGACGGCTACCTCGACACGAAATCGATCGCGATCGCGCCGGGCGGCTAGAAAACTAGCGGGTCTCGCTCGCGACGTACACGGCGACGTACCCGATGGGGATGCCGGTCCAGGTCGCGATGCACTCGCGTGCCGCCGGTTCCACGGCGGTCCTGCCGGTGGCGCGGGTGGCCCGGGCGATCTCGGGAATCCGGATCATCCATCCGTCCGCGTCGCGAGTGATTTCGATATCGAAGCACTGGCCGACCATCGGGCGCTTCACGCGGGGAGCGACGCGCTGTCGGCGGGCACTGCGCAGCGGTTGGCGGCGCAGCAGAGTGGGCTGAACAGACATGGCTGCTTTCCTGAGTCGCGGACGAACCGCGGGCAAGATTAATCCGCATCGAGGCGAAAACCTAATCGACGATCTCAGCCTGATAACGGCGAACCATCGGTCGGTGCGGATCGCGCTTCGCCATGTTGGGGCGGGACTCGATTCACTTGTTGCGCCGGACCACCCGAGAATGGCGCGGCCTGGGGTCGCGCGGCTCAATCGTGTTCGGCTTGAAGCGATTTCGCCTGTTAGGTCTGACGAGGTCGAGGACGTGATCGGCACGATTGACAAGCCTGTCGATGGGGTTGTTCGCAGGCCAACGCCGTAGCCGACGCTGCAGGTGACCGTTATGGAATGTTGGCCGAGCTGGACGGACAACTCGGCCGTGTCGCTCGAATTCGCTCGGCCATGGCGGCGTCCGATTGAGCATCGAGCACAAGGTCCGCCCTCTGTGGCGTGATGTGATGTGGACCACATCTGAGAGTCACATGTTGCACAGATCACAACCGAGGAGATTTCATGGTTGGCGTGGATCGCTCTAGAAAGGCCGTCATCGCCCCTCGTGCCGGCGCGGCCGTCAATTCGCACCGTCTCCTCGTCGCCGTCCTGACTGTCACGGTGTTCATCTGCGCGATCGTGGGCGTCATCGCGGCCGCGATGATGGGGCAAACCACCGCCGCGCTCCTCATCGCGCTTGTGGCCGGTGGGTGGTTCTCGGCCGCGGCATTCTGCTAGCCGCATTCGCCCCGGCGGTTTCGCTCCGTCTCGCTACGGTCGTCCCGCGCGTCACTGCGGTTTTGTTTTCCGGCCTTGACGGCGTCGAGAGAGCACTGCGGAAGCCGGCGCAGTGCTTCGGGATCGCTCTGTACCCGCAGGCGGCGCAGTCGGCCCTCTTCGGTATCAACACCAATAGGTAACTCGTCGCCGCACCCACTGGCCGGATCGACGAGAAGCTGCAGTTCGTCGGAGTCGACGAACAACACGGCATCATCGTGCGAAAGCCGCCACGGGTGGCCGTCGGTGGGCCACCGGCCACCGACGGCCCGAATGCCGTCCCCATCACCCGCGTGGTCTTCGTCCACGTCGGCCATGACGCAATCAATCCACAATTTCGCCGGCACCGGCCGGAAGTACACCGCGAGGCGTTGGCGGTTGAGGTCCAGGTCGACCGGCATCCCGATCGGGGGAAGCGATGTGCCCTCGGGTTGGTCGTTCAGCGATTTCTTGACCTGACGAGAGCCGATGCCGGTGCCGAACCAGTCGATGGTCAGGACGGTGGTGATGTACTGCGCGATCGCCGCGGCCAACAAACCGCCCGCCCCGGCGGCTCCCACCCCAGCAGCCCCCGCTACCCAAGTCACCGGGAGCGCAAGCAGACCGACGACAGCCGCCGCACCTGCAGCCGTGGCAACTTTGCCGGCCGCGGTCAGGCTGAAGTCCGCATTCACATCCGGCTCAGAGTTCTGCGCCGGCCGCACCCCCACGGTGCGCGGTAATCGATCGAATCTCTCGCTGACCCGCTTGACTTCCGCTTCGTATTCCTCGGTGCTGAGATGGCGGGCGCGCTTCTTATGACCGGCCAGGCTCAGCGTCTGCTCGAGAAGCTCGATGGTGTCGACGTCCTCTCGCAGCAGCTCTTTGTCCTTCGGATCGCGCGGGATGTCACCGAGGCCCATTTCGTACACCACCTTGAAGGTGGCCTTGAAGTCATAGAGTTTGGTTTCGGCGCTCACGGTGCCATCGATGACCAATCGGCCGTCCTCGGTTCGCGGCACAATGTCGGCGCCGATAGCGTCAAGGCTGCGGTCCTGTCCGCCGATGCTGATGGTCTTCGGACCCGCCAGCGCGCATGGCGCATCGGGGTCGAAGTCGCTCTCGTCGAGATCGAAACTGTTCATCACGGTGTCACGGACCTGCCGCAGAATGCTCCACCCGGTAGCGGCCAAAGCCGCTCTCTCACGAGGGTTTTCGGCGAGGACCGACGCGGGCAACTCCTCACCGGGCGGCAACTCGCGAAGTGTCTGCAGCTGCACCACCATGGATTCCTGGGTGGTCTCGCCGATGTCGAAGCGCTGCACAATTGCGTCGAGTTCCTTGACCGTACTGTCGTCTTGCGCCTCGGGGTCGACGTCCACCGGCGACGGGAGGAGCGCCTGAATCCCGTTGTCTCCCATCGCCTCCAACTGCGGGCGGACCGCATCGGCGATTTGGGCGGCAAGCGAGTCCAACACCCTGGTTCGGGCCTCATCGTCGGAGAGGCCGGGGTGCTGCAGTTTCTCCAGGTTCACCATCAGCCCCCCGGCGATGCTGTGGGTTATGAAGTATGCCTCGGCGTAGTCGAGTTCCCAGCTGATCCGCGGATCCTGCCCGGCGAAGACCGTGACCCCGTCGTCACGGCGCTCGACATGCGGACCGAACAGCCACCCGGCGTGCTGGTCCGGCATCGGGGTGGCCACCAGCACAGGAGCGTCCTGTGATCTGAAGTTCAGTGCGATCGTCTGCTTGCCCGGCTCTATTTGGTGCGGCTCGAGCTGATCGTGAATTGTCAACCGCCCGAATAGCGGAATCTCGTTGTACGCAATCTCGCGCGACTCTCCGGCACGTGGACCATCCGGGATCGTGATAGTAGCCGGGGGCAGCGATACTAGGGGGATGCAGGTAACCGAATCGATGACGATCTTTGAATCGAATATCACCAGGTCTATCGCGAAGTGCCGCAAGGGATCGCCAGGTTCACCGTTGGCTTCCTCCTGCCACAGCCGCTGATGGCAGTCTTGAATGAACCAGACGCGATCCAGGGTGAGGTCAAGGGTGGCCGTCGCGGAGTAGCCGGTGCCGTCGACGGACTGCGTGTACTTGTCGCCGCTGAACATCTCGACCGTCTGATCCTGCACGCGTTCGCGATGAATTTCGATGATCGTGTCGGGGCGATGCATGTGGATGCTGTACCCAAAAATGCGTGTCTCGAGTCGAGTCCACCTTTGCTAATCCGGACGGCTCGGCGGAAATGCGGCGCGCTTCTCGATGGCCTCCCGATAGGCATATACCCGGCCGGGGATCGTCCCGAGCATCGCGATGGTGCGACCGCCCCGCCCGTAAGCGGCGACGAACTCCCAGGCGTCCGGCTTGCCTTCGATGATCTCGACAGCATCGTAATCGGTTGGCACGCCTAGCATCTGCAGCTTGACATCGTATTGGTCGGACCAGAAATACGGCACCGCGTCGAAGGCTTCGGCATGTTCGGGCCCGGCCAGTAGTGTGCGGGCCGCGGCCTCGCCCTGACGTGACGCGTCGTCCCAGTGTTCAGTACGCAGATGGCGCTCGTACAGCGGATGCCACCAGCGCGCCACATCCCCGGCGGCAACTACATTGCCGTCGCCGGTGTTGCCCTCGGCGGCGCCAGTGGCATCGCAGACCACCCCGTCGTCTAAATGCAGACCCGAGCCTTCCAGCCAGGCGGTGGCGGGAGTAACGCCGAGCCCGACGATGACGACATCAGCTGGGACCTGCGAACCGTCGGTGAGTCGAACTGCTTCCACCCGTCCGTTGCCGACGAATCCGTCGACACCCACGCCGACGCGCAGGTCCACACCGTGTTCGCGATGCAACTTCGCCCAACACGGCGCCAGCTCCGCACCTAATGCCTGAACAAGCGGGCCGGAAGCCTTCTCGATCAGCACCACATCCAGACCAAGCGTTCGGCAGGTCGCAGCGACCTCACTACCGATGAACCCACCGCCGACTACGGCGACCCGAGGACGCGAGCCGAGTCGTTCTCGAATCGTCAGACAATCCTCGACCGTCCGCAGCAGAAGCACCCCGTCGGGCGTCGGGCCGCCCGGCCATTCGCGCGGCTCGGCGCCACTGGCGATGACGACTCCGTCGAACTCCAAGGACGAATTCTGCCCGTCGTCGCGGACTAGGACGGTACCTGCGGACGTGTCGAGTCCGAGCGCAGTGGCTCCTCGGAGCACCCGCGCATCCATGTCGAATTGCGGTGCCATGTCGATGCCGGCTCGGTGCACCTGACCGCTGAGCAGCTTTTTCGATAGCGGCGGTCGGTGGTAGGGGGCGTGGCGTTCGGCGCCCACGATGGTGAGGGCGCCTTCATAGCCGTCCTGTCGTAGTGTCTCCGCCGCCCGCATCCCGGCTACGCCGCCACCAACCACGACGACTTGCTGTAACTGACGATTCGCGGGCATCGCGTTACTCCTCCACCACAATCGCCTGGGTGGGGCAGGACACTTCGGCGGCCTTCAACGGCCCGCGTAACTCTCGCGGCGGTTGCTCTTGGAGCAGGTGCAGTCCGTCTTCTCGTACGTCAAAAACCTCGTGGCACAGGCTCATGCACACACCGTTGCCGTCGCAGGTATCAAGATCCACCGAAACCTTCATCGAATTGCGACCCTTCCTTCTAGCTGAGCCCGTTCGCGGGCGGCCTTGGCTGCCGGCGATTTCTTGATGTACTCGACCGCCATCGTCGTGACCGCTTCAGGACCCGGATGATGAGAAGGCCGCATGTACCTGGCGGGTTGCGTCACCATCAGCTGCCAAGGACCGGGCAACTTGTACTCCCGGGCCGCACGCCACCAATCGCGCCAGCGCCACTTCTGATCGATGGTCGGGTCCTGGGCCATGAGGTATTTCGCTCCGGCAATCCACCACCCGTAAAACAGCGGGGTGGTCATCAACATCGAGAAGGCTCTGATGAAGTAGTTGCCGCACACGTGCTGGTAGACGTCGAACACCAGTGAGCGGTGTTCGACCTCCTCGGCCCCGTGCCAGCGCAGCAGATCCAGCATCATCGGGTCGGTGCCGGCGTAATCCAGACCGCGGTTCTGCAGCACCCATTGGCCCAACATCGCGGTGTAATGTTCCAGCGCCGCCACGTCGGCCAGGCGCCGATACAGCCACCACCGCTTCATCGCCGGCGGAAACCACTTGGGCGGATCACCCAGCGCCACCGAAAGCATTTTCCGGAGTCGCGAGGTGTACGGCTTGGTGTCGATGCCTTGTTCGGCCAAATGGTCGAGCACCACTTGGTGCGCCCAGGCGTGCCAGGATTCCTGCTGGATGAACGGTTTGATCGCCGCCTCCAGCTCTGGGTCGTCAACCAGCGACGACGCTTCCAGGACCGCTTTGATGAAGTGCCGCTCGCCTTCGGGGAGGAGCAGATGCAGCACATTCATCATGTGTGTTGCGAAGGGGTCGTCGGGCACCCAGTGCAGTGGTGTCTCCGACCAGTCGAAGCGCACCATTCGGCGATAGCGCGGGTGCCCGTCGTGATGAAGTTGGACCTCGGGCATGAGAAACTCCTCCCGCCGACCGACCGTTGCTTTAGTCGGTCGATCTTGCTTCGAAGAAACAAGTCAACCCGCGCCCGAACCGGACTGCAGGCGACGTTTCACTGCGAACAACCGTTCACTCAGTGGCGTACCCGCGCGAGGGGCCGGATATGCATACCAGCGGTACCAGGATGCTGAGAGCTTCCCTGCTGGTTACGAAAGTCGCCCACGATGGTGTCGTGGCAGTGAGGCTCGCCTCCCACTGCGGGGTAGCTGGTGCCACGGTGTCTGCAGCTTAGCGGTCCGACGGCAGCTCAGACTCGGCGGTAGTTTTCACATCGCTTCCGGTGCGAGCGGCTAGTGTGGCGGCCTTGCCGTGGGCCAAGGCCCAGGTCGCGACGATGACTACCAGCACTGCGGCGGCCAGGGCGAAAACCTTGGGACCCGTGGCGTGCAGCGTCTCGCCCAGCACGATGACCCCCAGCACCGAAGCCACCATCGGCTCGGCCACGATCACTGTTGGCATCGAGGCAGTCAACGCGCCGGCGCGGAATGACGATTGCTGAAAGATCATCCCGGCCAGTGCGGTCGGTATCCAGACATACAGTTCGGGCGCGCGGAGCAGGGCACCGAAACCGTCGCCGACCGCATCGACAACGCCCTTGGTCAGCACCGCGAACACCGCCAGTGAGAAACCTGCCACCATCGCCAAAAGCACCGCCGCGCGCGGACGATCCGGCCAAATCCGCGCGCCCAAGACACACAACATCGACACCGGGCCTATCACCATGGCCACCACGATCCATGTTGTCAGTGACCCCCGTGAGCGCCCCGCCTCCGGCTGGCCGATCGTGATGAACGCAACCAACGCAACTGCCAGCAGCGCGGCCCACATCCACTCCCGGCGGGTTACCCGATGATGCGTGAGCCGTGCGTAGATCGGCAAAGCAAACAGCAACGCCGTCACCTGCAGCGCCGTCACCAGCATTACCGATCCAATCCCCAACGCCGCGGCCAGCAGGCCGTAATTGGCGACGGCACCCGCGCTGCCCAACCACCACCGAGTGTCGCCCAACGACTTGCGGAACAGTGCGAGATGGCCGACTGGTTTGTCGGTGATCTCCTGCGCGGAGCGCTGACGAATCACATTCCCAAACGCCGATGCCAGTGCCGCGCATAGGGCGAGCACCAGCGCGATACCGACCTTTGACATAGCTGACCTCTCTGCAATGTTCGGTCCGTCGCACACCTATGCGGATGTCTGCGACCGTCGGAGATCTGTACCCGACGACGCTACCGACCGAACTCAAGGACGCCCGGCCACCATCCGGCCTATCGGTCCCACGATGAGGTCACGAATAGACGACATCTGTGACGCCGCGGAGTTTGTCTCAGACGACTCCCCGGCCGAAGATGAGCCCTCATAGCCTGCACAGCCGCGAGACCGTGACCTTCATGCTGGCGCGGCAGCGGCTTGGAATCATGACGAGCACCGGACGCGCGAATGCGCATTTTTTAAGTGGAGCTAAGGGGACTCGAACCCCTGCCTTGACCAGGCAAAACGCTGCTTAGCTG
>NZ_DASUHS010000117.1:0-58870 GCF_036273375.1 Mycobacterium sp.
GTCACTTCTCGCCGATGTCGCATCCCCAGGTGATGGCGGCAGCGGTGCGCGAGTTCGCCGACCAGGCCGAGGGCAGGCAACCCAGCCGCGCACTGCTGCGCGCGCAGGTGGGGCGTCCCCGCGGATCGTTCGGCGACACCCTGGTGTCGGTCACCGGAGCCGGCAGCGGAATCGGCCGCGAGACCGCGTTCGCCTTCGCCCGCGAAGGCGCCGAGCTGGTGATCAGCGACATCGACGAAGCCGCTGTCAAGGCCACCGCGGCCGAGATCGCCACCCGGGGCGGCGTCGCGCACGCCTATGTGCTCGACGTGTCCGATGCGCAGGCGGTGGAGTCGTTCGCCGAACGGGTCAGCACCGAACACGGCGTGCCGGACATCGTCGTCAACAACGCCGGCATCGGGCACGCGGGCGGATTCCTGGACACGCCGGCCGAGCAGTTCGACCGGGTGCTCGACATCAACCTGGGCGGTGTGGTCAACGGCTGCCGGTCGTTCGCCCGGCGAATGGTGGAACGCGGCACCGGCGGATACATCGTCAACGTGTCGTCGATGGCGGCCTACGCCCCGCTGCAGTCGCTGAACGCCTACTGCACGTCCAAGGCGGCGACCTACATGTTCTCCGACTGCCTGCGCGCCGAACTCGACGCCGCAGGCGTGGGCCTGACCACGATCTGCCCGGGCGTCATCGACACCAACATCATCAACTCCACCCGATTCGACGCGCCCGCGGGAAGGCAATCCGACGCCGTCGACGGTCGCCGCGGGCAGTTGGGCAAGATGTTCGCGCTGCGGCACTATGGCCCCGACAAGGTCGCCAACGCGATCTTGTCTTCAGTCAAAAAGAAGAAGCCGATTCGTCCTGTGGCGCCGGAAGCCTATGCGCTGTACGGCCTTTCGCGCCTGGCGCCGCAGGGGCTGCGCAACGCCGCGCGGATGCGGGTGATCTGAGGCGGGCTAAACGCCCGGTGCCGCTCCGCGACGTCCCGTCAGCAACGTCGCGCCGATCGCGATGACACCGAGCACGGCCAGCGGTATCGCCCACGCGCGCCGGCCGCCCACCGACGACTGGCACTGCGCGACGTAGTCGGTGTGCGGGATGATCTGATTCAGAATCGGGATGTTCGCCCCGCTGCTGTTGTTGGCGCTTCTGGCCGCGGAAAGGTCCGTCGCCACGGCGTTTCCGCATCCGACCGAATGGCCATTGCTGTCGGAAACCGACACCGGCGCGAGCAGTCCGATGATTCCGGCCAATAGCAGCACGGCGCCCACACCGAGGATCAACCGTCGCGTCGTCATGGCTTCGCCCTTTCCACGTCGGGGTTTTCGACCGCTAGGGAGATTAACCGCAGTCCACCGCCGGTAAACCCGTGGTTGAGGCCGAATAACCCCTCGATTGCCGGGTATCCGGCGAGGTAGCCGAGACATGGAGGGTTTTTAAGTGATCACTGCAACGCGCGAAGTGCCCGAATCGTGTGAGCGGGTGTGGGAGGTGCTTGCCCAGGGCTGGACCTACACCCAGTGGGTGGTGGGCAACAGCCGCACGCGGGCCGTCGATCCGAATTGGCCGGAGCCCGGCTCCTCGCTCAGGCACTCGATCGGGATTTGGCCGCTGGTCATCAACGACGCGACCATCGTCGAGGAATGCGAACCGCCGCACAAGCTGGTGCTGCTTGCCCGGCTGGGTCCGCTGGGCGCCGCGCGAATCACCATGTTGCTGCACGAGATTCCAGGGGGCTGCCGGATCGAGATGATCGAGGTGCCCGTTGAAGGTCCGATGGGAGCCGTTCCCGATTCGCTTGCGCTGGCGGCGGCCTATCCGCGTAACAAGGAGTGCCTGTGGCGGCTGGCGGCTTTGTCGGAACGCTTGGAGCCGAGCCAGGTGAAGTGACCGTGGGCGACACCGCCGATGCCGTCGTGATCGGGGCGGGACACAACGGACTGGTGGCGGCGTCGATGCTGGCCGACGCGGGCTGGGACGTGCTGGTGCTGGAAGCCCAGCCCGAACCCGGCGGCGCGGTGCGCAGCACCGAGCTGACACCGGGCTACATCACCGATTTGTTCAGCTCCTACTACCCGATGACGGTGGCCTCCCCGGCCATGACGGCCCTGCACTTGGAGGACCACGGGCTGCGATGGTCGCATGCGCCGACGGTGGTTGGTCACCCGCGCGATGCCGCCGACGACGACCCGCCCATCGTGTACCACGATCCCGCCCAGACGGCAGCGGAATTCGCGCGGCGAACGCCCGCCGACGGCGAGAACTGGTGGCGTCTGGTCGAGCTGTGGAACAAGATCAAGGCCCCACTGCTCGACGCCATGCTGGCGCCCTTCCCCCCGGTGCGCCCGCTGCTGGGGCTGCTGCGCAAACTCGGCACGCCGGAAGCGGTCCGGGTCGCGCGTCTGCTGGTGCAGCCGGCCAACGCCATGGCCAGTCAGCTGTTCGAGGGTGAGGCGCCGCGAGTGTTGCTGTTGGGCAATGCAATGCACGCCGACGTCCCCCCGGATGCACCCGTCAGCGGCGCCATGGGCTTCCTGATGACGATGCTGGCCCAGGATCACGGCTGGCCGGTGCCGGTCGGTGGATCGGGCCAACTCACCGCGGCTCTGGTGAAACGGGCCTGCTCGGCCGGAGCACGAATCGAATGTAATCAGAACGTTTCTCGCATCCAGGTACGGGGCGGCCGGGCAGTCGGCGTGACCACGGCACAGGGGCGATCGGTGACCGCCCGCCGTGCAGTGGTGGCCGACGTGACGGCGCCGCGATTGTTCTGCGACATGTTGCCGGCGGACGCAGTGCCGGCCGCACTGCGCCGCGATCTCGAACACTACGAGTGGGATCCGCCGGTGGTGAAAGTCAACTATGCGCTGGCAACACCGATTCCGTGGCGAGCCAAAAACCTGCGGTCGGTGGGCACCGTCCACTTGGGAGCCGACGGGGATGGGCTGATTCGCTGGATGGCCGACTTGAACACCCGCGTCATACCCGAGCATCCCTTCATGTTGTTGGGCCAGACCACCACTGCGGATCCCAGCAGATCGCCCGCTGGCACCGAAAGTGTCTGGGCCTACACGCATTTGCCGCGAAATGTGTCTGACGACGCTTCTGCGGACCGGCTGGCCACGGCGGTGGACCGGGTCATCGAAGAGCATGCGCCGGGCTTCGGTTCGGCGGTGATCGACCGGTTCGTGCAGCGGCCGTCGGATCTCGAGGCCAGCGACGCCAACCTGCATCTCGGGGCGCTCAACGGCGGAACCGCGCAGTTGCAGCAGATGTTGGTCTTCCGCCCCGCGCCCGGCATGGGTCGAGCCGAAACACCGGTCGAGCGCCTCTATTTGGGCAGCGCATCGGCGACGCCGGGTGGCTCGGTACACGGTGCCTGCGGGCGTAACGCGGCGAATGCCGCATTGGCCGCCGACGGCGCGACCGGCTGGCCACGCCGCAAATTGGGCCGAGCCGTGATCAAACGGCTGACTCGCTAGCCCTTTTCGCAGATGTCCTCGAGCACCGCGAACATGGTCCGCGTCGGCACGCCGGTGGAGCCCTTGGGCGAGTAGCCCCACGGACTGCCGGTGTTGTAAGCCGGTCCGGCCACGTCGATGTGCGCCCAGCTCACGCCGTCGGCGACGAATTCACCCAAAAACACCCCCGCCACCAGCATGCCGGCGAAGCGCTGCCCGCTGATGTTCGAAAGGTCGGCCACCGTGGACTTCAGGTCTTCGGTGAGTTCGTCGGGCAGCGGCATCGGCCAGCCGTTTTCACCGACCTGCTGCGAGATCGACGCGACGCGGTCGCGAAACTCGTCGCTGCCCATCACCCCGGGGATCCGGGCGCCGAGCGCCACCGTCTGCGCGCCGGTCAGCGTGGACGTCTCGATCAGGTAATCGGGGTTGTCCTCGCACGCCCGAACGATGGCGTCGGCCAGGATTAGCCGGCCCTCCGCGTCGGTGTTCTGCACCTCGACCGTGATTCCGCCGTACTGCGTCAGCACATCGCCCGGGCGCTGCGCCGTGCTCGACGGCATGTTCTCGGCCATCGGCACGGTGGCGATCACGTCGATCGGAAGTTTGCGCTGCGCGGCCAGTGCGACGGTCGCGATCACGGCGGCGGCACCGCCCATGTCCGAGGTCATGTGGTGCATCCCCGCCGCCGGCTTGATCGAGATGCCGCCGGTGTCGAACGTGACGCCCTTGCCGACCAGTGCGACTCGCTTTACCGCCTTGCCCTTCTTCGCTTTGGCCAGCTTCGAACCGCGGTGGGTCAGGCGCACCAGCCGTGGCGGACGCGACGAGCCCTGCCCGACGCCGATGATCCCCCCGTAACCGCCTTTCTGCAGCGCCTTGTCGTCCAGCACTTCCACCTCGAGGCCGACGGACTCACCCAAAGCTTTTGCACGCCTGGCGAATTCGGCGGGGAAGAGGTGGCTGGGCGGGGTGTTGACGAAGTCGCGCGCGGTGGCGACGGCGGTCGCCACGGCGGCGGCGTGCGCGGCGTCGTTCTTGGCGTCCTTCGCGGTGGCGAGCACCGTGATTTTGCGCAGCCCCTCGTCTTTGGGGGCTGTCTTGTCGCTGCGGAATTCGGTGAACCGGTAGCTGCCGAGGATCAGGCCCTCGACGGCGGCCGAGGCGACGCTCGCACCGGGCAATTCAGCCAGCGTGGTGATCACCGATTCGGTCTTGCCAAGCGACCGCGCGGCCACACCGGCGGCGCGACGGATGGTGTCGGCCGGCCACTCGGACCGCGGTTTGCCCAGGCCGATCGTCAGCACGCTGGACACCGGCAGCGACGGCACGACCAGCCGGTGCACCTGTTCGGCGCCCCCGGTGGCCTCCAGCGCCCGCAGGCCCGATTCGATCTCAGCGACCACCCCGGACGACAGGAACGGCTCGGCCGCCGCAACGGCCGCACCCGGCTTGTCGTCCTCGCCGGTCGAGACGACCGGCACGATCAGCACGGTGGACGCGGCGGCGCGCCGTGGCAGCGAGGAGGCGACAGTGACGGAAGGGGCCTGATACCCCGGTTCGGTACTCACGCATAATCACCCTAGTCAATCGCGGAAGGGCCTTAGCTCGGTGGCGTCCCCGCGCTCAGGTCGAAAGCCGGCATCGGGTCGTCAAATCCCTTGAGCATCAACGGGCCGTGGGCGACCGCGGGCCAGTCCGGCAGCTCGTCGTGCAGCGCTGCGTCGGCGAGGATCTGTCCCGGCGCCGCGGCGGCCACGAGTCGCGCCGCCAGGTTGACCGGGCCGCCGAAATAGTCGCCGCTGATCGCCAGGACGGTGCCGTAGGCAAGTCCGGCACGGACCTGCAGACCCTCCTCGCGCGCCCGCGGGTGGTGGACGAGATCGACCGCCACCCTGGCGAGTTGCCCGGGCGACGCGCTCACCCACATCACCTCGTCGCCGATGAACTTCACCACCCGGCCGCCATCGCGAAGGATCACGTCTGAGACGGTTCCGGCGAACTCGTTCAGCAGGTCCGACAATTGCGCGGGGGTAAGCGCGTTGGTGAGCACGGTGAAGCCGGACAGGTCGGCAAAACCGATCCCGCACACCACGCTTGCCGAGGTGTCGCGAAGGACGCCCTCGAAGTGGGTTCGGGCGCCGGTCAGGTGGTGGCGGTGCACGACGTCGATCAGTGGACCGAGCCGGGGGACGAACTCCGCGACCGCGCGGTACGCCTGCGCCGTGGCGAGCTCGTCGTGGGTGTGGGTCATCTGGATGTCCGGCGTCCCGGCGCGGATCGCCGTCGACTCGGCCTCTGCGAGCCTGGCCATCGCGGCGCCCAGGACCCTCAGCATGCCGTGCGCGCCGTCCTCACCCACCACCACCTTGAGCGCGACCCAGGTCGACAGGGCGTCGACGTCGGCCTGGCTCAGCACGGGAACTTCGGGCCCGGCGACGGTCAGGCCGAGCAAAGCCCACGCATTCGCTACCTCTTCGGCCGCTATGCCGAGTTCCTCGGCCGCGGCTTGCACGGTATAGATCGGGCGACCCGACCAGGCCAGGACATCACCGGCGAGCCCGAACAGCCGGCCGCGCCGTTCGGCTTCGACCATGTCGTCGACCGTGAAGCCAAGGTCGTCCAGGTACTTGATCAGGTCGGCCCGTTCACGCGGGTTGGCGATCCCGGCGGCCTCAAGCTCGTCGAAGTCATACGACTCGGACACCTGCCCAAGTGTGCCAGCATCGGAGCGGATTAGGGTGGGACGCCGTGAGCGAGCTGGAGCACGGACCGCTGGAAGACCGTCATCGCGAGATGGGTGCGAGCTTCGCCGAGTTCGGCGGCTGGCTGATGCCGGTGTCGTATGCCGGCACCGTCAGCGAGCACAATGCGACCCGCACCGCGGTCGGCCTTTTTGATGTCAGCCACCTGGGCAAAGCATTGGTCCGCGGCCCGGGGGCGGCGCGGTTCGTCAACTCCGCGCTCACCAACGACTTGAATCGCATCGGGCCGGGCGAGGCGCAATACACGTTGTGCTGCACCGAATCCGGCGGCGTCGTCGACGACCTGATCGCCTACTACGTCGACGACGACGAAATCTTCCTGGTGCCCAACGCCGCCAACACCGCCGCCGTGGTCGCCGCGCTGCAGGCCGCCGCCCCGAGCGGGCTGACCATCACCAACGAGCACCGCGCGTATGCGGTGCTGGCCGTGCAGGGACCGCGATCGGCCGACGTGCTCGGCGAGCTGGGCCTGCCCACCGACATGGATTACATGGCGTACGCGGACACGTCGTTCTCCGGCGTACCGGTGCGGGTCTGCCGCACCGGCTACACCGGCGAGCACGGCTACGAGCTGCTGCCGCCGTGGGACTCCGCCGGTGTGGTGTTCGACGCCCTGGCCGCGGCGGTCAGCGCGGCCGGCGGCGAGCCGGCCGGCCTGGGCGCTCGCGACACCCTGCGCACCGAGATGGGTTATCCGCTGCACGGCCACGAACTCGGACTCGACATTTCCCCGCTACAGGCCCGCTGCGGCTGGGCTATCGGCTGGAAGAAGGAAGCGTTCTTCGGCCGGGACGCCCTGCTGGCCGAGAAGGAGGCGGGCCCGGCGCGGCTGTTGCGCGGGCTGAAGATGGTGGGCCGGGGCGTGCTGCGCGCCGGGCTGACCGTGCTCGCCGGCGACACCCCGGTGGGAGTCACCACCTCGGGCACGTTCTCCCCGACGCTGCAGGCCGGGATCGCGCTGGCGCTCATCGACACCGGTGCCGGAGTCGAGGACGGTCAGGAGATCACCGTCGACGTCCGCGGCCGTCGCGCCGCATGTGGAGTCGTGCGCCCGCCCTTCGTCGCGGTGAAAACCCGCTAGCCGCGCCGCGTGCGCGGGCGAAATCCGATTCGGTAGGCGGATATACAATCAGCCAATGACCAGTGGCTCCCGTGAGTTCACGGTTTCGCGCTCGGCAAATCCGGCAACCGATGCTGAACGCGAAACCATCCTGGCCGAGCCCGGTTTCGGCAAATACTTCACCGATCACATGGTGTCGATCGACTACGACGAGACCGGCGAAGGTTGGCACGACGCGCGTGTCATCCCCTACGGCCCCATCGAGCTGGACCCGTCGGCGATCGTGCTGCACTACGCGCAGGAAATCTTCGAGGGACTCAAGGCGTACCGCTGGGCCGACGGCTCGATCGTGTCGTTTCGCGCCGAGGCCAACGCCGCCCGGCTACGGTCCTCGGCGCGCCGGCTCGCGATCCCGGAGCTGCCCGAAGAGCTGTTCATGGAATCGCTGCGACAACTCATCGCCGTCGACAACGCGTGGGTCCCGGCCGCCGGCGGCGAGGATGCGTTGTACCTGCGCCCGTTCGTCATCGCCACCGAGCCCGGATTGGGGGTGCGGCCGTCCAAGCGCTACCGCTACCTGCTGATCGCTTCGCCGGCCGGCGCCTATTTCAAGGGTGGTATCACCCCGGTCACCGTGTGGGTGTCGACGGAGTACGTGCGGGCCAGCCCCGGTGGGACCGGCGCAGCCAAGTTCGGGGGCAACTACGCGGCCTCCCTGTCGGCTCAGGCCGAAGCCGCGGCCAACGGCTGCGATCAAGTGGTGTGGCTGGACGCCGTCGAACGGCGCTTCGTCGAAGAGATGGGCGGGATGAACATCTTCTTCGTGTTCGGCAGCGGCGGCTCGGCGCGGCTGGTCACACCGGAGCTGTCCGGCTCGCTGCTGCCCGGCATCACCCGAAACTCTCTGCTGCAGCTGGCGATTGACGCCGGGTTCGCCATCGAGGAACGCAGGATCGATATCGACGAATGGCAGAAGAAGGCAGCGGCCGGGGAGATCACCGAGGTGTTCGCCTGCGGCACCGCCGCGGTCATCACCCCCGTCTCGCAGGTGAAGTACGGCGACGCCGAGTTCACCGTCGCCGACGGCCAACCCGGCGAGGTGACGATGGCGCTGCGCGACACCCTGACCGGGATTCAGCGCGGCACCTTCGCCGACACCCACGGCTGGATGGCAAAGCTGGGCTGAGCCTCTCGCCTGACCGCCTGGCGAGCCGGGCGGTCGCGCCCGAATGCCCGGCCTGCCGGGCGCTCGCAGCTAGAACCGCGCCAGACCCGCGAGCAGCACCGCGGCCACCGTCGCGGTCAGTTCGATCGCGGCGCCCAGCACGTCACCGGTGATGCCGCCGAATCGGTGAACGCAGTGCCGCACCAGGATCGCGCCGCAGCCCAGGCCCACCAGCACCACCACCGGTCCCTGCCACAGCCGCGGCCCGGCCACCAGCGAAACGGCCAGCAGCACCGCGACCCAGGCCGCCACCACCGGAGTCGGCTGGCTTCCGGCGACTCGGGCACCCAGGGCGCTGCCGTCGGCCGCCGGCACCGAGCGGTGGCCCGCGAGCACCGCGGTCACCCGGCCCGCGAAAACCGCCACGGCCACCGCGGCCGCCCCGGGGACCACCCGGCCAGTGGCCCCCAGCGCCGCAAACGCCAGCGCCTGCAACATGATCACCACCACCACGGCGGCGACGCCGAACGGCCCGGTCGATCCTTCGCGCATCACCGCCAGCGCGCGCTGCGGCGGCCCGTAGCAGCCCAGGCCGTCGGCGGTATCGGCGACACCGTCGAGATGCAGGCCGCGGGTCATCAGCAGCAGCACCGTGACCGCGAGCAGACCGGGCAGCGGGCTGGACATCGCGCCGGGCGGTCCGAACACGTGAGCCCCACCCCAGGTCACGGCCGCGGCCAACGCCCCCAGGGCGGCGCCCACCACCGGCAGCGCGGTCATGGCGCCGCGGCCCATCGGCGCGTTGCCGCCCCCCGGGACGGGCACCACCGTCCCGAACGCGAAAGCCGTTGCCAGAGAACGGATCACGATGGTGGGGCGGCCTGATCGGGACTGTCCGTGCGGTTGGACACACGGGCTTGGGTGAAGGTCGCCATCGACGCTAGGGCGGCCACCGCGGCGCGTAACACCGGCAGCGCGAGCGCAGCGCCGGTGCCCTCGCCCAACCGCATGCGGAGGTCGAGAATCGGCTCCAAATCCAGCGCCGTCAGCGCCAGCGTGTGAGCGGGCTCGGTGGACCGGTGACCAGCCTGCCACCACAACCGGGCGCCGGGTGCCAGGTGCTCGGCGACCAGCGCGGCCGCCGTCACCGCCATGCCGTCGAGCAGCAGCGGCGTGCGCCGGACCGCGGCCTGCGCGCAAAAGCCGGCCATCGCGGCCAGGTCGGCGCCGCCGGCGCGGCGCAGCAGTGCGACCGGATCCGGCAGCACCTGCCGCGCCCGAAACAGGGCATCGCGCACCGCGGCCGTCTTGCGGGCCCACCCGGCGTCATCGATCCCGGTGCCGAAGCCCACCACCACGACCGGCTCGGCGTTCGTCAGCGCGGCCACCAATACCGCTGCGGCTGTAGTGTTTCCGATCCCCATGTCGCCGGCGATCAGCAGGTCGGCTCCGGCATCGACCTCCTCGTCGGCGATGGCGGCGCCGGCTTCGAGCGCCCGCGCGGTCTCGTCGTCGCTCAACGCGTCCTCAACCCGGATGTCGCCGCTGGCGCGTCGCACCTTGTGGGCGCCGATCCGTTCGGTCAGCGGGTCCGCGTCGACCGCGAGGTCCGCGACCCGCACCGTCGCCCCGGCGATGTCGGCGAGCGCGTTGATCGCGGCTCCGGCGGCATCGAAGTTGGCGACCATCTGTGCGGTCACCTCCGGCGGGTAGGCCGACACCCCTGAGCGGGCGACGCCGTGGTCACCGGCGAACACCACCACCCGGGCGCGCTCGAATTGTTTTGGCGGGCACTGTCCTTGACACGACGCGACCCACACCGACAAATCCTCGAGGCGGCCCAGCGCGCCCTTGGGCTTGGTCAGGGTGTCCTGGCGGGCACGGGCGGCGGCGGCGGCCCCCGCGTCGGGCGGCGAGACGGCGGCGAATTCCATCAGGTCCCCGACGGTTTGATCGGTACCGGCTGCCCGGCCACCACCAGCACCACCCGGTCGCACAGCCGTGCGAGACGCTGGTTGAGGCTGCCCAGTTCGTCGGCGAACCGGCGTCCGGAGGCGGTTGCGGGTACTACCGTCAACCCGACCTCCGGGCTGACCAGCACCAGTGGGGAAGGGAAGTCGCCGACCGCGGCCAGCACGTCATCGACGGGGGCGGCCACCGAGCCGTCATCCCAGGCGTTGGTGCGGTCCAGCGCGCCGGTCAGCCAGGTGCCCAGATCGTCGACCAGCGTCGGGGTATCCGGCGATTGACGCAAGTGCGTTGCGATGTCGTCGGTTTCGATCGTCGACCAATGCGCGGGCCGGCGGCTGCGATGCTGGGCGATCCGTTGTGCCCAGGCCGCATCGTCGTGGCCGGCCGGCCCGGGCGCCAGGTAGTGAATCGCCTGTCCGGCCGGCAGCCCGTCGGCGATGGTTTCCTCCGCCCACTGCGATTTGCCTGACCTGATCCCGCCGAGCACCAGGGTGCGCACCGGTGTCAGCCCGCCTTCCGGTGAGCTTTAATCGACACTGCCGCCGTGCTTGACCTGGGGCCGCGGCGTCCGCATCCGGCGCATCTGAGACGCCCGGCTGGCGGCGTAAAGACCTAGCTTCCAACGGCTTTCGGTGTTGCTCGGGAATTTCGCGTCGACCAGCCTGCTGACCTTGCGGCCCAAAATCAGGCCGTCGACGCTCATCACGGCCATCAGCGCCAGCATGGCCGGCGACACCCACAGCTGCAGCTGCGGCACGCCGAACATGACGAACATCAAGAACAGGGTCGACGGCATGAACAGCCCCAGCAGGTTGCGCCGGGAGTCCACCACGTCGCGAACGTAGCGGCGGATGGGTCCCTGGTCGCGCGGCAACAGGTAGCCCTCTTCGCCGGCCATCATCCGCTCTCGGCGATCCGACATGCGGGCACGGCCGGCGACCTTATCCGCCCGGCGCTCCTCGCGGCTCAGCTTGGGACCGGCGAGCGTTTTGCGCCGGGCCCGAGCCTCGGAGGCCGTCATGGGCGCGGGCGCGATCGGTCCCTTCCTGGCGTTGCGGCGGGCCTCGTTGCGCTTGGGTGTGGGCCGTCCCTTGGGCCCCGTCCGCTGCGCCTCGCGGGTTGCGTCGCCCGAGGCGCCGGCAACGCCGGCGGCGGCCGGGGCGGCGGCGCTCTCGTCGAGGTCGGGGTCCTGGCCTTTCTTGCGGCCCAACAGCTTCACAGTGGCCAGGTTACTTCGCGGACGACTCGGGCCGGAATTCGCCTGGAATGCCTTTCTATTAGACCTGCTGAGCGCCTCACTTGGCCCTACTCTTACACGAGATGAACGGCTGCATTTGATGGGCAACGGGTCAATGGACTCTGATGATGGTCCCGGCCTGGCCCCCGGCCGTCTTCAATTGCCCGCCATGCAAGTTCTGGTGGCCCCGGACTGCTATGCCGACACGATGTCGGCCCTCGAAGCCTCCGCCGCCATCGCGACCGGCTGGACGCGGTCGCGTCCCGGCGACCGGTTCATCGTCGCCCCGCAATCCGACGGCGGCCCCGGCTTCGTCGAGGTGCTGGCCAGCCGGCTGGGGGAGACGCGGCGCCTGCGGGTGTCCGGACCGCTGAAAGCCATGGTCGATGCCGATTGGGTGTTCGATCGCGGCTCGGCCACCGCCTACCTGGAGTGCGCGCAAGCGTGCGGTTTGGCGCTGATCGGCGGAGCACCCACCCCGGAGACCGCGATGGCCGCGCACAGCAAAGGCGTCGGGCAGCTGATCGCCGAGGCGTTGCGGGTCGGGGCGACCCGTATCGTGGTCGGGCTGGGCGGCAGCGCCTGCACCGACGGCGGGCAGGGCATGATCGCCGAACTCGGCGGCCTGGACACCGCCCGCCGGAAATTGGGCGATGTGGAGCTGATCGCCGCCTCCGACACCGAATACCCGCTGCTGGGACCGTGGGGGGCGGCCCGGGTGTTCGGACCGCAGAAGGGCGCCGACACGGCCACCGTCGCGGCACTGGAAGTTCGCCTGCAGGCGTGGGCGCTAATCCTGGAGGCGGTGGCCGGGCGGGACGTGAGCGCCGAGCCGGGCGCCGCGGCCGCCGGCGGCATCGGCGCCGGGCTGCTGGCGCTCGGCGGACGCTGTGAGTCCGGGGCGGCCATCATCGCCGAGCACACCCGGTTGTCCGACGACCTGGACACCGCGGAGCTGATCGTCACCGGTGAGGGCCGGTTCGACGAGCAATCCCTGCACGGGAAGGTGGTGGGATTTCTCGCCGACGCGGCCCGGCCGCGGGGGATTCCGGTGGTCGTGCTGGCCGGCCAGGTCGATCTGGACAACGCGACGGTGCGCTCGGCGGGAATCATGGCCGCGCTATCCATCGCCGAGCACGCCGGATCGGTGCGCCTGGCGCAGGCCGACGCGGCCAACCAGCTCATGGGGCTGGCATCCGTAGTTGCGGCGCGACTCGGGAATAGCGGTCCTGCAAGGTACCGTTGATGGAGTGGACTTTCGGGCGGTCCGGATCGCCCGGCGCAAGCCGGCGATTTCGGGCTTGATCGACCCACCCAACGATGAGGCATGTAGGAGAAAGCAATGACGGTGCAAAACGAGTCGAACGCCACGACGACCCACGGCGTGATCCTGACCGAGGCCGCCGCCACCAAGGCAAAGTCCCTGCTGGACCAGGAGGGCCGCGATGACCTGGCGCTGCGCATCGCGGTGCAGCCGGGCGGGTGTGCCGGCCTGCGCTACAACCTCTTCTTCGACGACCGGGCGCTGGACGGCGACCTGAGCGCGGAGTTCGGCGGTGTGAAGCTGACGGTGGACCGGATGAGCGCGCCCTACGTCGAAGGCGCGTCCATCGATTTCGTGGACACCATCGAGAAGCAGGGTTTCACCATCGACAACCCCAACGCCGGCGGATCGTGCGCCTGCGGCGACTCGTTCAACTGATCGGTTAAATCCCGCAAATCCGTCAGCCGGACCGTGCAGTCCGGCTGACGGTGTGTCTAGTACGAGCCGCCGGTGCGCAGCACATACGAGCAGACCATGATCTGGCCGCGCTGGAACAGCAGCTGCGCGATGCCCTGCACCTGCCGGTGCATCGGGCCGCCGCTCACCGGGGACACCCGCATGGTGAACAACGCCTGGGCCTGATACTGCGACAGGTACACGATCTTGTCGATCGAGGTCAGCTCGACCTCGGAGAACTGCTTGCGGAATGCGTCGCTGCTGAGCTTGGCCAAGGCCTGGTCGGATCGTTTGTCCTGGACGCCGTCGTACAGGCCGCACAGTGCGTTTCGGGCGATCTCGTCGATGTCGCGGTGCTCGAGCGCGTCCAGATAGCCCTGGATGGCCGTCTTCGCCGCGCCCTCGGAGAACGTCGTGCCGGTGTTGGCCCCGTTGGTGCGGACCCCGTACACGATGGCCACCGTCAGCACCGCGACGAGCACGATGGCCAGCACGATGCCGACGATCAGCCGCCGCTTGGACCGCTGCGGCGGGTACGGGAGCGGGCCCGGGGGCTGCCCGGCATAATTGGCGGAAGCGGGCCCTGCCTGCGGAGCTGGGGCGAAGCCCGGGCCACCGGTGTTGGGGTCATCCGGAAACTCGAGTGGCTGGGATTCGCTTGGGGGCTCATGTCCGCTCGGTCCGCCGCTGCCGCCCCCGACGGTGTGGTTCGGCGAGTGCGGACCTGCCATCGTGGTTCTCCTACGGTGGTAGACGGGACTGCAAGCGGGTTGCGGGCCCGAGCAATGTGATCCCGGCGACTTGAGTGAGTTCCCTAGGGAGGCTAGCGCACTGCCTCGCGCCGACCGTGCAAACAGCGACGGTCGAGACGCGTGAGTAAGCTAGATAACCTTACTAATGAAGGATGGAGTTTTCGTGACGATCGCGGTGACAGGTTCGATTGCGACCGACAATCTGATGCGGTTCCCCGGCCGGTTTTCCGAGCACCTGCTGGCCGAGCACCTGCAGAAGGTGTCCCTGAGTTTTCTCGTTGACGACCTGGTGATTCACCGCGGCGGCGTGGCCGGCAACATCGCCTTCGCCATCGGCGTCCTGGGCGGCGACGTGGCGCTGGTGGGTGCGGCCGGCGACGACTTCGGCGAGTACCGCGAATGGCTGCAGTCGCACGGCGTCAACTGCGACCACGTGCTGATCTCGCAGACCGCGAAAACCGCGCGTTTCGTCTGCACCACCGACCTGGACATGGCCCAGATCGCATCCTTCTATCCCGGTGCCATGTCGGAGGCCCGCAACCTCAAGCTCGCCGACCTCGCGTCCGCGGGCAAGCCCGACCTGGTGATCGTGGGGGCCAACGACCCGGACGCGATGGTGGTGCACACCGAGGAGTGCCGCAAGCTCGGCCTGCCGTTCGCCGCCGACCCGTCGCAGCAGTTGCCGCGCCTGTCCGGAGAGGAGATCGACAAGCTGGTCGATGGGGCCGCCTACCTGTTCACCAACGACTACGAGTGGGAACTGCTGCTCTCTAAGACCGGCTGGTCCGAGGCCGACGTGCAGAAGAAGGTCGACCTGCGGGTGACCACGCTGGGCGCCAAGGGCGTCGACATCGTCGAGCGCGACGGAACCATCACCCACGTCGGCGTGGTGCCCGAGACCAGCCAGACCGACCCCACCGGCGTCGGCGATGCGTTCCGGGCCGGTTTCCTCACCGGCCGCACCGCCGGGCTCAGCCTCGAGCGGTCGGCTCAGCTGGGTTCGCTGGTCGCCGTCCTGGTGCTGGAGTCCACCGGAACCCAGGAGTGGACGTGGGACTCCGCGGTCGCCAAGACCCGGCTGGCCGACGCCTACGGCGACGAGGCGGCCGCCGAGATCGCGGCGGTCCTCGCCTAGAGCGACGCCCCGCCCGGCCGCATCGAGTGTGAACTCACGGCGTCGAATGTGAGCTGACGGCGGCGACACGCCGAAAGCCCGCGCCCAGCCTGCACACTCGAAGACCGCACTCTAGAGCTGCACAGGATAGTGCGGCTCGCTGATCTGCGGCACCACGCTGTGCTCGACGAAGATCGCGTGCCAGAGCATGAAGATCAGCAGAGTCCACAGCCGGCGGCTGTGATCGCTGAGGCCGTTGCGATGCTCGTCGAGCATCCGGCGCACGGTGGCCTTGTCGACCAGGCGACCGGCCTGCGACGAGTCCACCATCGTGTAAGCCCACTCCAGCAGATCGCCCGCACGCAGCCAGTGCCGGATCGGCACCGGGAACCCGAGCTTGGGCCGGTGCAGCACGTGCGCCGGAACGATCGGCTCCAATGCGCGCCGCAGCGCGTACTTCGTCGTCGCGCGGGTGATCTTGGCCTCGACCGGCAGCCGCGAGGCGACGGCGAACACCTCGGGATCCAGGAACGGCACCCGAAGCTCCAGCGAGTTGGCCATGGTCATCTTGTCGGCCTTGACCAAGATGTCGCCGCGCAGCCAGGTGAACAGGTCGATGTGTTGCATGCGGGCCACCGGATCCCAGCCCGCTGATTCGGCGTACACCGACGCGGTGACGTCGGTATGGGTCCACTCCTCGCGAAAGTTGGGCAGCACGTCGCGCAGCTGCGCGTCGGAGAAGCTGCGGGCATTCCCGTAATAGCGCTCTTCGAGCGTCAGCGACCCGCGATGCAGCAGGCTCTTGCCCCGCATCCCGTCAGGCAGGGGTTTGGACACCTTGCCCATCGACCGCCGCAGCGGGCGCGGCAAATAGTTGAAGGGTTTCAGCGACAGCGGCTCGCGGTAAATCGTGTAGCCGCCGAACAGCTCGTCGGCGCCTTCGCCGGACAGCACCACCTTGACGTGCTTGCGGGCCTCCCGGGCGACGAAGAACAGCGGCACCAGGGCGGGGTCGGCCACCGGCTCGTCGAGGTACCAGACGATCTCGGGCAGGGCGGCGACGAACTCGTCGGGCTTGACCACCTTGGCGATGTGGCGGGCGCCGATCGCCTCGGCCGAGGCCACCGCGACGTCGATCTCAGAGAAGCCCTCGCGCTCGAAACCGGTGGTGAACGTGATCAGCCGGGGGTTGTGCCGGATGGCCAGCGCCGCGATGGCGGTGGAGTCGATCCCCCCGGACAAAAAGGCCCCGACGGTGACGTCGGCGCGCATGTGCTTGGCCACCGAGTCCTCGAGCACCGCGGTGATCTCGTCGTAGCGGGCCTGCTCGGTGTCACGGGTCATTGGCACCGCGGCAAAGCGCGGCGCGAAATAGCGGGTGACCTCGGGTTGCAGGCGGTCGGGACGGATCCGGGCGTAGCAGCCCGATTCAAGCCTGCGCACCCCCCGGTGCAGCGTCTCGGGCTCGGGCACGTACTGCAGGACCGTGTAGTGCTGCACCGCCCGCGCGTCGATCCCCGTGTCGAATCCGATCAGCTCGGCCAGGTCCAGCAGGCACTTCTTCTCGCTGGCCACGGCGGTGCCGCCGGCACCGGTCGCCATGAACAGTGGTTTGATGCCGAAAGGGTCTCGGGCGCAAAACAATTCACGCGTCTCGGTGTCCCACAGCGCGAACGCGAACATGCCGCGCAGCCGTGTCAAGACGTCGGTGCCCCAGTAGTGGTAGCCGGCGACGATTGCCTCGCCGTCGCCGTCGGTGGCGAAGACGGCGCCGTGCCGGGTGGCCAGTTCGTCGCGCAGCTCGAGGTAGTTGTAGATCTCGCCGTTGAACACCAGCACGTAGCGGTCGGGTGCCTCGGGCGGCCCCCAGCGCAGCGGCTGATGCGAATGCGCGATGTCGATGATGGACAGCCGGTTGAAGCCGAAAACGGCGGAGCCGTCGGTGTCCGGGTCCACCCAGGTGCCGGGCTCGTCAGGCCCGCGGTGGCGCATCGAATGCGACGCGCGCGCGACGGCATCGTCGGCTCGGGCGGCGGCCGCTTCTTCATCCGAGCCCTCCGGGGCGGCAACGAACGCCAGCAGACCACACACGGCGCCCCAGTATGCCGCACTTGGGGGACGTGCGTTGGCGTCGCACCCGGCACGTAAGCGAATGGCCGCGCAGCCTGGCGGGCCGGGGTTTCGTCGCCCGGCTCAGGCGCGTGGTCTACGCTGCGTAGTATTCGATATCCGAGCAGGAGGCGCTAACGTGACCCCTCGCGAGCAGGACCGTTCGCAACGTTTGTCGCAGGGCAGCTTTCGGCGCCATTCCGGGGGCACGGGGAAGGGTCCTTCCCGTCGTCTTCGGCCCTTCGCGCTGGCCATGACGTTGGGCGTGCTGGCGCTGTTCCTGAGCGGATGCAGCAGCTGGGCGGACGCGCTGGCGCTGGGCTGGCCGCGCGGCATCACCCCGGAGGCGCATCTCAACCGCGAACTGTGGATCGGCGCCGTGATCGCCTCGCTCGTGGTCGGCGGCATCGTGTTCGGGCTGATCTTCTGGGCGTCGGCCTTCCATCGCAAGAAGGTCACCGACACCGAGCTGCCGCGCCAGTTCGGCTACAACATGCCGCTGGAGCTGGCGCTCACCGTGACGCCGTTCCTCATCATCTCGGTGCTGTTCTACTTCACCGTGGTGGTGCAGGAGAAGATGCTGCACCTGGCCAAGGACCCCGAAGTAGTGATCGACGTCACGGCCTTCCAGTGGAACTGGAAGTTCGGCTACCAGCGCGTCGCCTTCAAAGACGGCACGCTGATCTACGACGGCACGGACCAGGCGCGCAAGAAGGCCATGCTGTCCAAGCCGGAGGGCAAGGACGCCCGCGGTGAAGAGCGGGTCGGGGCCGTTCGCGGGTTCAACACCTCGGACCGCCAGTACCTGAACTTCGACAAGGTCGAGACGCTGGGATCCAGCGACGAGATCCCGGTGCTGGTGCTGCCGACGGGCAAGCGCATCGAATTCGATCTGGCGTCCGCGGACGTGGTTCACACGTTCTGGGTGCCGGAGTTCCTGTTCAAGCGCGACGTGATCCCCAACGCCGACGCGAACAACTCGGTGCACGTTTTCCAGACCGAAGAGATCCAGACGCCGGGTGCGTTCGTGGGTCACTGCGCCGAGTTCTGCGGCACGTATCACTCGATGATGAACTTCGAGGTTCGGGTGGTGGCGCCCAACGACTTCAAGGCCTACCTGCAGCAGCGGATGGATGGAAAGAGCAACGCCGAGGCGTTGCAGGCGATCGGGCAGCCCCCGCTCGCGGTGACCACCCACCCGTTCGACACCAAGCGCGGTCAATTGGCCGGAAGCCAGTAGGTTAGGACACCAAATGCATATCGAAGCCAGGCTATTCGAATTCATCGCCGGGTTCTTCATCGTGGTTGCGGTGCTCTACGGGGCGCTGACCGCGGTCTTCGCCACCGGAGGTGTGGAGTGGGCGGGCACCACCGCGCTGGTGCTGACCGGTGGCCTGGCGTTGATCACGGCGACCTTTTTCCGCTTCGTGGCGCGCCGGCTGGACACCCGGCCGGAGGACTACGAGGGCGCTGAGATCAGTGATGGAGCAGGCGAATTGGGCTTCTTCAGTCCGCACAGCTGGTGGCCGATTCTGGTAGCGCTGTCGGGCTCGGTGATCGCGGTGGGCATCGCGCTGTGGTTGCCGTGGCTGATCGTCGCCGGGGTGATGTTCGTCCTGACGTCGGTGGCCGGGCTGGTCTTCGAGTACTACCTCGGTCCCGAGAAGCACTGATTCGCGGCATAAAGGTCACAATCAGATCACGTGATTGGTGGGCCGTTCGCCACGACGGCTTTGCCCCTTTGGGGTTCGGTAGTGTTTTGCCCAGGCAAACGAGGAATTTCCCCGCGCGCCCGCAACGATGTGATCGCGGAGTCTTGCGCGCAGGTGAGGCAGTCGAACAGGGTAGGCAAAGGCAGAGATGAGCGGGTCGAGACCCCCGGGATGGGATCCTGACGAACCCGACCCTGCCGACCCGATCAGCCACGAACCACATTCCGGCGACGAGCCGGCCGATGACCTCGGGCCCGGCGGCGTGCCGGGCGACGATCTGCAACTCGGCGCCGGCGGCGACGTCAAGGGCGAGCCAGAACCCCCCGAGGACAGCGCCGAACAGGGCGTCGCGAATCAGACCGACGAGACGGACGCGTACTCGCGGGCCTACTCGGCTCCGGAGTCCGAGCATTTCACCGGTCCCTACATGCCGGCCGATCTGCGGCTCTACGACTACGACGATTTCGACGAGTCCTCCGATGCCGACCACCAGCGCAGCACGGCGCGCTGGCCCTGGGTGGTGGGGATCGCCGCGATCGTGGCCGCGATCACGCTCGTCGTGTCGGTATCGCTGCTGTTCGCGCGCACCGATACGACCAAGCTTGCCAACCCCGCAACCAGCACCACCCCGTCCACGCCGCCGCTGCAGGACGAGATCACGACCACCAAACCGCCCCCGCCGCCGCCACCACCCACCACGGAACCGCCGCCCCCGACAGCAACGGAGACCCAGACTGTGACGGTGACGCCTGTTCCGGCACCGCCGCCCCCGCCCGCACCCGCTCCGGCGCCACCGCCGGCGACGTCCACGGCTGCCGCGCCCCCGCCGCCCACCACGCCGGCCGGCCCGCGTCAGGTGACCTACTCGGTGACCGGCAGCAAAGCCCCGGGCGACATCATTTCGGTGACCTATGTCGACGCGTCCGGCCGGCGGCGCACGCAGCACAACGTGTACATCCCGTGGTCGATGACCGTCACCCCGATCTCGCAATCCGACGTGGGCTCGGTAGAGGCGTCCAGCCTGTTCCGGGTCAGCAGGCTCAATTGCTCGATCACGACCAGCGATGGAACGGTGCTCTCGTCGAACAGCAACGACTCGCCGCAGACGAGCTGCTGATGGTCGGCAAATATTCGGCTTATCGGGGCGGCGTGGGCGACGACACCATCGCGCCCGAGGTCGTCGACCGCATCCTGATCGGCGCGTGCGCCGCCATTTACTTGGTGCTGCTGGGCGTCAGCGTGGCGGCGGCCGTTGCGCTGGCGGATCTGGGCAGGGGCTTTCACAAGGCGGCCAGCAGCCCGCACACCACCTGGGTGCTGTACGCCGTCATCATCGTTTCCGCGCTGATCATCGCGGCCGCGATCCCCATTCTGTTGCGCGCCCGCCGGATGTCGCAGTCCGAGCCGGCCGCCCAGGCGATGACGGCGCCGGCGCGCGGACCGGCAAGGCCGTCGGTACGGCTTGGGACCGGCGCCCTGCGCACCGGAACCGCCACGGTTCAAACGGCGCCGCCGCCCTCGGGGGCCGAGTGGTCAGGCGAGGCGGTGGACCGAGTCTGGTTGCGCGGCACCGTGATACTCGCCGGCACCATGGGCGCGGCGCTGATCGCGTGCGCAGCGGCGACCTACCTGATGGCGGTCGGTCACGATGGCGCGTCGTGGGTCGGATATGGGTTCGCCGGCGTCATCACCGCGGCCATGCCGGCGGTGGAGTGGCTGCACATTCGCCAGCTGCGCCAGGTTATCGCGGAGCAGTAGCCACCGCGACGTCACGGCGTTGACTTTTCGCCGTATTGCCATCGACATATAAACCACGCAGACGACACGCCGGGCAACGTCGCCGTGATTTATGTCTCGCGGTCACACCCGGCCGGTGCGCTGACGCAAGCCGTGCTGATTGCCTGGCTCCTCCGTCGTCCCGGGGGCCGATGAGGAGCCAGCCTGTCCGGGCTAGTGCTCGCCGCCCTCGCCGTTCGTCGAACCGTTTGTCGAACCGTTGAGGCCGTCCTGGTGTTCGCGCAGTGCGGTCAGGGCGCGCTGCTCAGAGCCGTGCGCCGCCTCCCGCAACGCCGCATCCTCGGACACCGGGTCGGCGAACATGAAGCTGCCGCTGCCCGGAGATCCGCCCGAGCCCAGCTTGTTCATCTTCGTGGGCAGAGCTGCGCCCTGGTACGCCAGCGGCAGCGGGTGGCCGTGGTCGTCGACGGGGCCCAGCGGCTGGTGCAGCTCGACGTAGGCGCCATGCGGCAGCCGCTTGATGATGCCGGTCTCGATACCGTGCTCGAGCACCGCGCGGTCGCTGCGCTGCAGTCCGATGCACCACCGGTAGGTGATGAAGTAGACGACCGGCGGAACGATCACCATGCCGATGCGCCCGATCCACGTCGTCGCGTTCAGCGAGATGTCGAACTTGAACGCGATGATGTCGTTCATCGCCGCCAGCGTCAGCAACATGTAGAACGCGATCGCCATCGCGCCTATCGACGTACGCACCGGCACGTCGCGCGGCCGCTGCAGCAGGTTGTGGTGCGCGTAGTCACCACTGAACCGCTTCTCCAGGAACGGGTAGACCATCAGCAGCCCGAAGATCCCACCCATGATCAACGCCACCCAGACGGCAGCGGGGACGGTGTGGTGCCAGAAGTAGAACTCCCATGGCGGCCAGATACGCGCCAGGCCTTCGGTCCACATCATGTAGAAGTCCGGCTGCGAACCGGCCGAGACGTGAGAAGGCTTGTAGGGGCCCAGGTTCCAGATCGGGTTGATCTGCAGCAGGCCACCCAGCAGGCCCAGCACGCCGACGATCGCGGCGAAGAACGCGCCGGATTTGACGGCGAACACCGGCATCACTCGCACGCCGACCACGTTGTGCTCGGTGCGACCGGGTCCGGGGAACTGGGTGTGCTTTTGGAACCACACCATGGCCAGGTGCAGCCCGATCAGCGCCAAGATGATGCCGGGCAGCAGCAGGATGTGCAGGGCATACATCCGCGGAATGATGTAACCCGCTGTGGCGCATTCGTTTCCGACGCCACCGCAGGGGAAGTCACCGCCGAACAGGGCCCAGTGCAACCAGGTGCCAATCACCGGCATGCCCAACGTGATCGACGACAGCGCGGCACGCAACCCGATGCCCGACAACAGGTCGTCGGGCAGCGAGTAACCGAAGTAACCCTCGAACATGGCCAGGATCAGCAGCAGCGAACCGATGACCCAGTTGGCCTCACGCGGCCGCCGGAAGGCGCCGGTGAAGAAGATGCGGGCCAGGTGCACCATGATCGACGCGGCGAAAATCAGTGCGGCCCAGTGGTGGACCTGCCGGACGAACAGGCCGCCGCGCACCTCGAAGGAGATGTCGAGGGTCGATGCGAAGGCCTTCGACATGTCCACGCCGCGCAGCGGCTGGTAGGCGCCGTTGTACGTGATCTCACCCATCGATGGATCGAAGAACAGTGTCAGGTACACACCGGTGAGCAGCAGCACGATGAAGCTGTACATCGCGATCTCACCCAAGAGGAACGACCAGTGGGTGGGGAAGACCTTGTTGAGCTGTCTGCGGACCGCACCCGACGGGTGGTAGCGCGTGTCGATGTCCTCGCCTTGACGGGCCAGGACATCGCCGATCTTCGGGGGACTGAATTTCGGACTCATGTTGTCGTCCTCTCCCAGAATGCCGGTCCGACGGGCTCGACGAAGTCACCGTTGGCGACCAGATACCCGTTGGTGTCGATGGTGATCGGCAGTTGCGCCAAGGCACGCGCGGCCGGCCCGAAAATCGGCTTGGCGAAGTGCAGCGCGTCGAACTGCGACTGGTGGCAGGGGCACAAAATCCGGTAGGACTGCTCCTCGTACAGCGAGGCGGGGCAACCCAGGTGCGAGCAGACCTTGGTGTAGGCGAAAAATTCGCCGAAGTTGAAGCTCTCCTGGCCCTGCCGTTTGACCACGCGGTCCATGTCGGTGGGCCGAACTCGGATGAGCATCACCGGGTTTCGTACACCCTGGTTGATGGCCCGCAGCATTTCCTGCGATTCCGGTGTGGTGCCGTCTCCGTCGGACTCCCGCCACGGGAAGACGGTTTCCATGCCGCCGGCGTCGAGGTCTTCGGGGCGCATCTTGACGAACGGCGACGTGGAGGCGGAGCCGGTGGCGCGTGCCAGATAGATGGTCTCGCCGTGGTAGCGCGGGGTCCACCCGGAAGTGAACAGCACGGCCTTCTTGCCGTCGGCGGTCTGCACCACCGGCTTCCACGGGTTCTTGATCAATCCACCAGCAAACGCGACCAGGGTGGAGAGGCCGAAGGCGCCCAGCCCCATCCCCAGCGACAGGCCGATCAGCTTGCGCCGCCCGACCGTGGAGCCCTGATACGCGTCGGCCAGGTTCGCCACCACCGTCTTGCGGTCGACGTCGCGCGAGGCGCCGTCGTGGCGGTCCTGGATCGAAATCTCTTCGGGGATAAAGCGTTTCTGATAGAGAACGACGCCGATCCCGATCGACAGGATCGCCATCCCGAAGGTCAGGCCGTACAGCGGGGTGGCGAGGTCGTAGAGGAAGCTCCCGGCCTCTTCTTTGGGCTTGTACTCCCACGGCCAGAACAAGAAGATCAGCAGCAGTGCCAGCCCGAAAAAGCCGCCCAGCAAAAGCCAGCGGGCGACGCCACGCTCGGCGCGCTTTTCGGCTTTGGTGCCCTCGATCGGCCAACGGGGTTCCTTGAACACCGTTTCGACGCCGTCCAGCTTGCCGCCCAGCGTTACCAGTTCCTGCTGCGACATGGCGGCCAGGGCCGCGTCGTCGGGCTCCCTCTCGCCGACGCCGTGCGGGCTCCCGCCGGTGTCAGAGCCGCGACCGTCTCTCCGATCCAAGGCGTCGCTCATCTTGCGCCGCTCCTACTCGTCGCTTCGGGCCCCTCGCCGCTGCGCGGCTGGGGGGACCCCCACTGCATCTTCGCTGCGCGGCTCATGCTCGCGCCCCAATCCACAGTGCCAGCCCGATGGCGGCGACCATCCCGATGATCCAGGCGGCCATACCCTCGGGCGCGGGCCCGAATCCGCCCAGGCCATAGCCGCCCGGCTGGCGCTCCTCGGTCACCGCCTTGATGTAGCCGATGATGTCCTTCTTGGCCTCGAAAGACAGCTGACGGTCGGAGAACTTCGGCATGTTCTGGGGGCCGGTCCGCATGGCCGCCAGGATCTGCTGCTCGTTGGCGGGCTCCAGGTCTGGCGCGTACTTACCCGACGACAGCGCCCCGCCTTTACCGGTGAAGTTGTGGCACGACGAGCAGTTCAGCCGGAACAGGTCGCCGCCGCGGCCCAGGTCCTGGCCGCGCAGCGAGCGCATCGCCAGGCTGCCGTCCGGGTTGCGCACCGTGGTCGGTCCGCCGCCGTTGGCCTGAACGTAAGCGCCCAGCGCGTCGACCTGACCCTCGTCGAAGATCGGTTCCTTGCGCGGCGCCTGGGCCTCACCGGTCATCGCCGGCATCCGGCCGGTCGACACCTGGAAGTAGACGGCTTCCTCGCCGACGCCGATCAGGCTCGGCCCGCGGTCGGGGACACCCTGCAGGTTGGCGCCGTGGCAGGACACGCACGACGTGTCGAACAGCTGCTTGCCGGTGCGCAGCAGTGCCGAGTTCGACTCGTCGGCGACGGCCACCTGCGGCTGCGGAGTCAGGATGGCGGCCAAACCGCCGGCGATGGTCAGCGCGATCAGCAGCAGCAGACCGCCGGACAGCCGGCGACGCAGCCGCCGTCGCGAACGGTCGCGCTGCCCCTGTGGCGGCCCGGCCGCACCGGGTCGGGTAGATCCCAGTTTCTTCAACCGAGCACTCCTGTTCGTCCAGCGCCTGCTCATCGGATGAAATAGATCACGGCGAACAGCGCGATCCACACGATGTCGACAAAATGCCAGTAGTACGAGACGACGATGCTGGCGGTAGCCTGCGCCGGCGTGAACTTGGTCATCGCGGTGCGGGCCAGCAAGAAGATGAAGGCGATCAACCCGCCGGTGACGTGCAGGCCGTGGAACCCGGTCGCCAGGTAGAACACGCTGCCATAGGCGCTCCCGGGGATAGTGGTCCCGTGCGACATCAGGTGGTAGTACTCGTAGCCCTGGCCGCAAACGAAGAACAGGCCCATCAGAAAGGTGAGCACGTACCAGCGGCGCAGCCCGAACACGTCGCCGCGCTCGGCCGCGAACACCCCCATCTGGCAGGTGAACGACGACGCGATCAGCACCAATGTGACTGGGACGGCCTGGTATAGGTTCAGCTCGGTCGGCGGTGGCGGCCACTTCCCGCCCGATTGGGCGCGAGCGGTGAAGTACATCGCGAAGAGGCCAGCAAAGAACATCAGCTCGCTGGAAAGCCAAACGATGGTGCCGACGCTGACCATGTTGGGTCGGTTCAGCGAATGCACCCGCGACGTAATTGCAGTACCCGAAGTCCCGGCAGCGCTGGTCACATACGCAAGTATGACGCTTTGTAGTTGTTGAACTCCACCCGGGGCGGCATTTGAATGTCTGGCGCGTCGCGGTGGCGCGCGGAGCGGGCGCCTCGCGGCGACGGTTGGGGCTGGTGTGGTCCGCGTGGGACCATCGGCGCGTGGCTTTGTCATCTGAGGCTTCGCCGTCCGGCGCGTCCGCAACATCATGGCCGCGGGTCCTGTCTCGTCTGACCGGCGGTAAGGACCTGATGCGTGGGCAGGCCGCCTGGGCCATGGACCAGATCATGGCGGGCGACGCCAGCCCCGCCCAGATCGCGGCCTTCGCGGTGGCGATGCAGGTGAAGGTTCCCACCTCGGCCGAAGTCATCGAGCTGGCCGAGGTGATGCTCAACCACGCGCTGCCGATTCCGGTCGGCGCCATCCGCGACGACACGGTCGACATCGTCGGTACCGGTGGCGACGGCAAAAACACCGTGAACCTGTCCACGATGGCGGCCATCGTGGTCGCGGCCGCCGGCGTGCCGGTGGTCAAACACGGCAACCGGGCGGCCTCTTCGCTGTCCGGCGGCGCCGACACGCTCGAGGCGCTCGGCATCAGGATCGACCTCGGGCCCGAAGATGTCGCACGCAGTCTCGCCGAGGTCGGCATCGGGTTCTGCTTCGCGCCACTGTTCCACCCGTCCTACCGGCACACCTCCGCGGTGCGCCGCGAGATCGGCGTGCCGACGGTGTTCAATCTCCTTGGGCCGCTTACCAATCCGGCCAGGCCGCGGGCCGGGTTGATCGGCTGCGCGTTCGCTGACCTCTCCGAGGTGATGGCCGGTGTGTTCGCAGCCCGCCGGTCCAGCGTGCTGGTGGTGCACGGCGACGACGGACTCGACGAGCTGACGACCACCACCACCAGCACGATCTGGCGGGTGCAGGCCGGCACGGTGGACAAGCTGACGTTCGATCCGGCCGGATTCGGTTTTCCCCGGGCCGATCTCGAGGACCTGCTGGGTGGTGACGCGCGGGCCAACGCGGCCGAGGTGCGTGCGGTGCTGGCCGGTGGCAAGGGCCCGGTGCGCGACGCCGTCGTCCTCAATGCCGGCGGCGCGATCGTCGCCCACGCGGGGTTATCCAGCCGCGCTGAATGGTTGCCGGCGTGGGAGGACGGGTTGGCCCGCGCCTGCAAGGCCATCGATTCCGGTGCGGCCGAACAACTGCTCGCGCGATGGGTGCGGTTCGGCCAGCAGGTCTGATTGCTGGAGGGCCTGCTCGGCGGCCAGTCGCGCCGAGCGCGCCGACGCGGCCCACGCCGACCAGGCGCCGGCCGACCGCAGCGGGGAGGCCCAGCCGCCCTCGGCGACCCGAACGATGCGCACCCCGGCCGTCGTCAGCCAGCGCATGATGAGTGCGGTCTCTTCGACCAGTGCGCCGCCCAGGGGGGCGGGTGCGAGCAAAATCGCTTGTGCCCCAGCAACGATCGCGTCGATGACCGGCATCGGCGGCACCCCGCGCCTGGCGCAGCCCGCCGCGGCGAGTTGGCCGTGTCGGATGACGGCCAGCTGATAGCCACCCTGGCCATCGGGTGCGGCGGCGATCAGCTCGGGCAACGCCGCCAGGGCACGCAGCCGCTGACCGCGCCACAGCGTCTCGACCGCGGTGACGGTGCGGTCGCGCAGTCGTGCGGCGCTCTCGAAGTGATGCCGCTCGGCGAGCGCACTGACCTGGTCCACGGCCGCGCTCAGCGCGGTGTTGTCGACGCCGTCGATCAACGCCGCGACCCGCGCCACGGCTGCGGCGTACTGGATAGCTGTGACGTCACGCGCGGCCGGGCAGGGCGACACCTCCGCCTCGGCACACAGCGGCCCGTGCAACGACGAGCGCCCCAGCCGGTTGGTGCAGGTTCGTAGCCCGGTGAACCGGGCCAGCAGGGCGGCCGTGTCGGCGGCGTCGGCGCGGGACCGGAAAGGGCCGAGGGCGCGGTCGTGCCGGGGCGCCCGCACCACCGCCAGGCGGGGGAATGCCTCCTCGGTCAGCGCCACCCACCACCATCGGTGGGGGAACCTCGACCGCCGGTTGTACGGCGGCGCGTGGGCGGCCAGCAGCCGCAGTTCGCGCACGCCGGCCTCCAGCGCGTGGGCGCACTCGACGTGGTCGACGGCGCCCGCCAGCGCGACCATCTCCTTCATGCGGCCGCGGGGGTCGGCGCCGGTGAAGTACTGATTGACCCTTCGTCGCAGATCAATTGCGGTGCCGATGTACAGCACCTCGCCCCCCGGCCCGCGGAACAGATACACGCCGGGCCGGCGCGGCAGGCCCTCGGCGAGCACCCGCTTGCGGCGCTGAGTGGGCGTCACGTCCGGCAGATAGGCGCGCAGGTCGGCGTAGGTATGCAAGCCCTGATTGCCCACTCGCTCGATGAGGGCGTGCAACACGTCGACGGTGGCGCGCGCATCATCGAGGGCGCGGTGGGTGGGTTGGGTGGCCACGGCGAACAGGCGCGCCAGGGAGGCCAGCCGCACGCTGGGGGCTTCCTCGCGGCTGAGCACCCGGCGGGCCAGCCGGACCGTGCACAACACCTGCGGCCGCGGCCAGGCGATATCGCATTGCTGCGCGGCGGCACGCAGGAAGCCCACGTCGAACCCTGCGTTGTGGGCGACCAGCACGGCTCCGCGGTCGAAGCCGGCGAACTCCAAAAACATCGCCAGCACCGCGTCGATGGTCGGTGCGTCGGTAACCATCGCGGTGGTGATGCCGGTCAGCTGCACGATCTGGGGCGGGATGCTGCGCTGCGGGTCCACCAGGGTGGCGAACTCGCCGAGCACCGCGCCGCCGCGCACCTTGACCGCCCCGATTTCGGTGATGGCGTCAGGAACGGTGCCCCCGGAGCTCTTGGTGCGCCCGCCGGTGGTCTCCAGGTCGACCACGACGAAGGTCGTTTCGCGCAGCGAGAGCTCGTCGGGTGTGAACGGCGACCCCACGTCGGCGAAGCTCAGCTGAGTCGCACCCCGGGAAGCCACGGCGGTGACGTTAAGGGTGACGACCGACACCGGCGCGGCTCCCACGCCGGGCGCGGCCGGAATGCGGGGACGGTACCTGTCGGTGCCCGCGGTTACCGTTCGGGCAGTGCGGCGTGACATTCGCCGAAGCCAGAGCGAGAGGACCGATCCGATGGCACCAAGAACTGGACCGACCGACATCGGCATGACGCCGCCGGAGCCGGGGACGCCGGTGGTGATCGACTGCGACGAGTGCGCGGTGCGCGGCCCCGGCTGCCGCGACTGTGTCGTCAGCGTGATACTCGGGGTCCCGGATACTTTATTGCAGGATGAACGAGCGGCTTTGGAAGTTCTCGCCGAGGTTGGCTTGGCGCCGCGACTTCGTCTCGTACCGATTCGTCGGGATCGCGGATCTGGTGTAGCGTAATTGCCTTGTCCCACAAAGGTCCTCGGGCACGCGAAATGATTCACATAGAAATGACAGAATTCTTTCTAATTTCTTAACCGCTTGCTTTGGACAAACGCCGATATCGTTTCGTAACCTGTTTGAGACCTAAACCAGCTCGACGACCTATTCGTCGATGGCCGTTTAAGGAAGCAAATCTTGAAGCTTGACTCTAGGAACCCGGTTGCGCGTGTCCTGACACGTTCGGCCATAGGGGCACTAGCTGGCTTCGCGATCTTCTCCGGCGTCATGACCGCCCCCGCGTGGGCCGACCCGGCCGAAGACGCCACGGCGAAACTCAACGAACTGTCTCGCCAGGCCGAGCAGACCACCGAGGCCATGCACAGCGCCCAGCTGGATCTGAACGACAAGCTGGCCGCGCAGCGCGCCGCGGACAAGAAGCACAACGACGACCAGGCCGCGGTCGATGCGGCCAAGGCGCATCTGTCGTCGTATCAGGACTCGGTCAACAAGCTGGCCGCCGCGACCTACATGGGCGGCCACGTCGACGGCATGGAGGCCATCCTGACCGCCGGCTCGCCACAGGGCCTGATCGACAAGCTGGCGGTGCAGCGGGTGATGGCCGCGCAGATGGCCAGCCAGATGAAGAGCTACCGGATCGCCGGGGACCAGGCCGCCAAGGCCGAGAAGGAGTCCGCCAAGTCGGCTGCCGACGCCAAGAGCGCGGCCGAGCAGGCCGCCGCGGTCCGGGCGAGCCTGCAGTCCAAGCAGAGTCAGCTGCAGGTGCAGATCGCCGTCGTCAAGTCGCAATACCTTTCTTTGACTGCCGATCAGCGCACCGCGCTGGCCAATCCCGGACCGGCCGCCCCGGCGGCCGCACCCGGCCCCGGCGCCCCGGCGCCGGAAGCGGCGCCCCCGGGCACGCCTCCCGGGCAGGCGCCGGGTGAGGCTCCGCCCCCCGGCGGGATACCCGGCATGCCCGGTATGGCCCCCGACGGTGTCGGCGGCGGCGACCGCGCCACCGTCGTGCAGGCCGCGCTGACCCAGGTCGGTTCACCCTATGTGTGGGGTGGCGCCGCGCCCGGCGGATTCGACTGCTCCGGCCTGGTGATGTGGGCGTTCCAGCAGGCGGGTATCTCGCTGCCGCACTCCAGCCAGGCGATGGCCCACGGCGGTCAGGCGGTGTCGCTGTCGGATCTGCAGCCCGGTGACGTGCTGACCTTCTATTCCGACGCGTCGCACGCCGGGCTTTACATCGGTGACGGCATGATGATCCACTCGTCCACCTACGGCGTCCCGGTACGGGTGGTGCCGATGAACTCCTCCGGCCCGATTTACGACGCCCGCCGTTACTAGAGAACTTCGGCCGCGCCGGCGGCTCCCGATGCTGCTGGCTTGGCTGTTCGTCGTCGAACTGCTCGTGGTTGCGGCCGTGCCGTTCGACGCCGTGCGTGAGAGCCGGATCCGACCCGCACAGCTGGTCATGCCCGCCCGCAGCCAAATCGGTGCGTCAACGAAGTCGATCACCGTCGGCGATCGCACCGTGCGGCTGTTGGGCCTCGGCGGGCCCGCCAGTGACCGGTTGCTGGCCCGGGTGGCCGCGAACATGGGTGCGGCGATCACCGCGGTCGAGTCGTTCTGGGGCGTCGACTGGCCCCACGAGATCTCTGTGGTCGCGGCTGGTACGGACGAGGAATTCCGCGCCGCCGCCGGTGGGGGACCGGCGTCCCAGTGGGCCGATATCGCGGCCGTGACGGTCGTCGACCGCCTCGATCCCGTTCGCCGGGTTGCCGTCGGCCAACGGATCGTGTTCGCGCCGGGCGCTGCCGGAATGAGCGCCGCATCGTTGCGAATCGTGTTGGCCCACGAGCTGTTTCACTACGCCGCCCGCACCGACACCGTCGCGGATGCCCCCCGCTGGCTCACCGAGGGGGTGGCCGACTTCGTCGGCCGCCCACCCACGCCGGTGCCCGCCGACAGCTTGCTACCCATGACGCTGCCCACCGACAGCGACCTCGACGAGCCGGGGGCACAGCGCTCGCTGGCCTATGACCGCGCCTGGTGGTTCGCCCGATTCGTTGCCGACGCCTATGGGCCGCCGAAGTTGCGCGACCTCTACCTGGCCACCTGCGGCATCCGGCACACCGACGTGGCCGCCGCCGGCCAAGACGTGCTGGGAACCAGCCCGGCGGGCCTGCTCACGCGCTGGCAACAGTGGCTGACCCACTAGGGCCGGCCCGCCCGGCTCGCGGCCGCGGCCCAGCTCAGACCGTGTGCACCGTGCGCGTTGCGGCCCAGCTAGCCTGACGCAGGTGAGTCGGGTCCTGCTGGTAACCAACGACTTTCCGCCCCGCCCGGGCGGCATCCAGTCGTACCTCGGTGAGTTAGTCGGCCGGCTGGTCGATGCCGGGTCGCACGCGGTGACCGTGTACGCGCCGCAATGGAAGGGTGCGAAGGCATACGACGAGGCCGCCGAATATCGGGTGGTGCGCCACCCGGGCACGCTGATGCTGCCCGGCCCGGCGGTCGATACCCGGATGCGGCGGCTGATCGCCGACCAGGACATCGACACCGTCTGGTTCGGCGCGGCCGCGCCGCTGGCGCTACTGGCCCAGCGTGCCCGCGGGGCCGGGGCGAGCCGGGTGCTGGCCAGCACGCACGGCCACGAGGTCGGGTGGTCGATGCTCCCGGTCGCGCGCTCGGTGCTGCGCCGCATTGGCGACGACACCGACGTCGTCACCTTCGTCAGCCGCTACACCCGTTCCCGGTTCGCGCCGGCCTTCGGTCCCAAGGCTTCGCTGGAATACGTGCCGTCCGGAGTGGACATCGACCGGTTCCGGCCCGATCCGGCGGGCCGCGCGCAGCTGCGTGACCGCTATGGGCTGGGGGAGCGGCCGACCGTGGTCTGTGTGTCCCGGCTGGTGCCGCGAAAAGGCCAGGACATGCTCATCAAGGCCCTGCCGTTGATCCGGCGACGCGTCGAGGGAGCCGCGCTGGTCATCGTCGGCGGCGGCCCGTATGCGGACTCGCTGCGCGCACTGGCCCGCGAGTGCGGGGTGGCCGACGATGTGATCTTCACCGGCGGTGTACCGCTCGCTGAGTTGCCGACGCACCACGCGCTGGCCGACGTGTTCGCGATGCCGTGCCGCACCCGCGGCGCCGGGTTGGACGTCGAGGGGTTGGGCATCGTATTCCTCGAGGCGTCGGCGACCGGCGTGCCGGTGATCGCCGGAAAATCCGGGGGAGCGCCAGAAACTGTGCAACACAACAAGACTGGGCTGGTAGTCGACGGCCGCGAGGTGCACGAAATCGCCGATGCCGTCACCGAGTTGCTCACCGATCGCGACCGGGCCGCCGCGATGGGCGCGGCCGGGCGCGACTGGGTGACGGCACAATGGCGCTGGGACACCCTGGCGGCGCGGTTGGGCACGCTGCTCGGCTGAACGGCGGTGCCGCCAGCTCGGCGCTGGACGATTAGTCCTTCTGGTAGATGGCCTCGATATCGGAGGCGAACTTCTCGGCCACCACGTTGCGCTTGACCTTCATCGTCGGCGTCAGTTCACCGGTGTCTTCGGTGAAATCGACCGGCAGGATGCGGAACTTGCGAATCGACTCCGCGTGCGACACCGCCTGATTGGCGTCCTTGATCGCCGCGTCCACCTCGGCGACCAGGTCGGGATCGGTGGTCAGATCGCTCACCGACGCGCCGGCCCCCTTCTGGTTGCGTTGCTTCCAGCCGTCGAACGCTTCCGGGTCGATGGTGATCAGCGCGCCGATGAACGGCTTGTTGTCCCCGACGACCATCGCCTGGCTGATCAACGGATGCGCCCGCAGCCGGTCCTCCAGCACGGCCGGCGCGACATTCTTGCCGCCGGCGGTCACGATGATCTCCTTCTTGCGCCCGGTGATCTTCAAGAAGCCGTCTTCATCGAGCACGCCCAGGTCGCCGGTCCTGAACCAGCCATCGGTGAAGGCGTCGTCGGTGGCCTGCTCGTTGCGCCAGTAGCCACTGAACACCACGCCGCCACGCACCAGCAGTTCGCCGTCTTCGGCGATACGCATGCTGTTGCCGGGCACCAACGTTCCGACGGTGCCGATCTTGACGTTGCCGACCTGGTTGACCGTGATCGCCGAGCTGGTCTCGGTCAGGCCGTAACCCTCGTGGATGGTCAGACCCACGCCGCGGTAGAAGTGCCCCAGCCGCGAGCCCAGCGGCGCGCCGCCGGAGACGGCCGCGTGGCAGTCGCCGCCCAGCGCGGCGCGCAGTTTGTTGTACACCAGCCGGTCGAACAAGGCGTGCTTGGCGCGCAAAACAGGCCCGCGGCGGCCGCGGTCCTGCGCCTCGCTCCAGTCGACGGCGGTTTGGACGGCCGTCGCGAAGATCCGCCCCTTGCCGTCGTTGGAGGCGTTCTGCTCGGCGGTGTTGTAAACCTTCTCGAACACCCGCGGCACCGACACCACCACGGTCGGCTTGAACACCGCGAACAGCGGCACCAGGTTCTTGATGTCACTGGTGAAGCCGACGGTGACCTTGTTGGCGAACGCGGACAACGTGAGTGAGCGGGCCAGCACGTGAGCCAGCGGCAAGAAGACCAGCAGCCGCTGTCCTTCGTCGAGCAGCGTCGGCAGGCTCTCCTTAGCGCCGCGGGTCTCGTAAAGCAGATTCGAATGTGTCAGTTGGCAGCCCTTGGGCCGCCCGGTGGTGCCCGAGGTGTAGATGAGTGTCGCCGGATCCTTGGCCCGCAGCGCCTCGAGACGCGACGTCAGCTCGGCCGGTTCCACCGACGCGCCGGCCTCCACCAGCTGGTCGAGCGCCTTGGGGCCCGAACCGTCGATGTGCAGTACCCGGCGCAGCGCGGGCAGTTCGGCGGTCAGCTCGGTCACCATCGCCGCGTGCTCGTCGGTTTCGGCGAACGCCAGCACCGCCTCGGAGTCCTGCAGCACCCAGCGCACCTGCTCGGCCGACGACGTCTCATAGATCGGCACGGTGACCGCGCCCACCGACAGGATCGCCAGGTCGAGGATTGCCCATTCGTAGCGGGTGGCAGAGAAGATGGACACCCGGTCGCCGGCCCGCACGCCCAGGGAAATCAAACCGAGTGCGGCGGAGCGGATCTGATCAGCCGCCTCGCCGCAGGTGACGTCGGTCCACTCACCGTCGACTTGACGCTGGTAGATGACGAAGCTGGGGTCGTCGCGCTCGTGTTCGAAGACCATCGCCGCGATGTTGTCCTGTTCGCCGACGGGAAAGCGGGCGGGGACGCTGTACTCACGCACTCTTGTGACCTCGATTGACCTCGTGAAGGTTCCCGGGAGCCGGGTTGTACGTTGACCAGCCTAATCCGCGCGTTGAGCCAGCACGGCCAGACTGGGTCAGGCCGGCACCGCGATTGCCCGCCGCGACGTCGGGGAGCGCCCTCGGCGGGGCGCCGCGGGCCGGTGTGTGAAGCTGTGGTCGTGAACAGCATCCAGATCGCGGATGAGACGTTCGTCGCCGCCGCCGGCGCACGGGTGGGTGCCGCGGTCGCCGATCAGGCGAACTGGCGCCGCTGGTGGCCGGACCTGCGGCTGCAGGTCGTCGAGGATCGCGGGGAAAGGGGCATCCGGTGGGCGGTCACCGGCGCGCTGACCGGGACCATGGAGATCTGGCTGGAGCCGTCGCTGGACGGCGTCGTGCTGCACTACTTCCTGCACGCCGAGCCGACCGGGGTGGCGGCCTGGCAGCTGGCCAAGCTGAACTTGGCGAAGATGACGCACCGCCGTCGGGTGGCGGGCAAGAAAATGGCCTTCGAGGTCAAGGCGACACTGGAACGGTCACGTCCGGTCGGAGTTTCTCCGGTAGTTTAGCCGGGTCAGGTCCGCGCAGAGAGTACCGTGTCGGACCGAGACCCGCGGGGTCCCCCACATCGGAGGGGTCGATCCGTTCGCGGGAGAGAGGGCAGCAACCAGGTGGCGGAGAAGACGACGCAAACCATCTATATCGAAGCCGACCCGGGCACCGTCATGCAGGTGATCGCGGACATCGATTCCTACCCGCAGTGGATCTCGGAGTACAAGGAAGCCGAGGTCCAGGAGAAGGACGCCGACGGCTACCCCAAAGTTGCGCGGATCGTCATGGACGCCACGGTGATCAAGGACACGATGGTGATGGCCTACGAGTGGCCCAAGGATCGCCAATCGGTGAGCTGGACGCTGGTGTCGAGCTCTTTACTGCGCTCCCTTGAAGGCTCATATCGGTTGGCGGCCAAGGGATCTGGCACCGAAGTCACCTACGAACTGTCCGTCGACCTGGCCATGCCGATGATCGGTCTGCTCAAGCGCAAGGCTGAGCGCCGGTTGACCGACACCGCGCTGAAGGATCTCAAGAAACGAGTCGAGGCTGAGTGAGTCCGCTGCGCCTGCCCCGGCCCGGATCAGCCTTTTCGTCGGCAAAGGCGGGGTAGGAAAATCCACCCTGGCTTGCGCCACCGCCGTCGGTGCCGCGAGCGCCGGGCAGCGAGTGCTTGTGGTCTCTACCGACCAGGCGCACTCGCTGGGTGATGTCCTGGGCATCGCCGTCTCGCCGAGCCAGGGCGAACCGGTGCGGGTGCTTGCCGACCTGGAAACCAGGCAAGCGGAGGCCGGCGGCGGGTTCCTCGACGCATTGGCATTGGACACGCTGGCCCTGCTCGAGGTCCGGTGGCATGACGTGGTCGCCACACTGGACCGGCGCTTTCCCGGCTCGGAACTGAGTACCATTGCACCCCAAGAACTTTCGGCCCTACCGGGTGTTCAGGAAGTGCTCGGTCTGTACGCCGTCGGTGAGCTGGCCCGCTCGGGAGAATGGGACCGCGTGGTGGTCGACTGCGCGTCGACCGCCGATGCTCTGCGGATGTTGACGTTGCCCGCCACCTTCGGGCTCTATGTCGAGCGGGCGTGGCCGCGGCATCGCCGGCTGTCCGTCACCACCGATGATGCCGGGTCGGCGGCGGTGGTCGCACTGCTGGAGCGGATCAGCTCTCATGTGGAGTCGCTCAGCGCGTTGCTCACCGACGGCGATCTGGTCAGCGCGCACCTGGTGCTGACCCCGGAGCGGGTGGTCGCGGCCGAGGCGGCCCGAACGCTGGGCTCGCTGGCCCTGATGGGGGTCCGCGTCGAAGAGTTGATCGTGAACCAGGTTCTGCTGCAAGACGACTCATACGAGTACCGCAACCTGCCCGAACACCCGGCTTTCTACTGGTACACCGAGCGCATCGCCGAGCAGCAGGGTGTGCTCGACGAACTCGACGCCACCATCGGTGAGGTGGCGCTGGTGATGACCCCGCATCTGTCCGGCGAGCCGATCGGCGCGAAGGCGCTGAGCGGACTGCTCGACGCTGCTCGGCGGCGGGGCGGCACGGCGCCACCTGGTCCGCTGCGGCCCACCGTGGACCTCGAGTCCGGGACGGGACTAGGGTCCATCTACCGCATGCGGCTAGCGTTGCCGCAACTCGATCCGTCGGCATTGACGTTGGGCCGCGCCGATGACGATCTGATCATCAGTGCCGGGGGATTGCGGCGCAGGGTTAGGTTGGCATCAGTACTTCGGCGGTGCGTTGTGCTGGACGCACATCTGCGGGGTAGCGAACTGACGGTGCGTTTTCGACCAGATCCGGAGGTGTGGCCGAAGTGAGTGAGGCTCATTCCGACATCGGTCCGGAACTGCGCAGGCTCGCCCAGACGATCCTGGACGGCATCGACCCCGCAGTGCGCGCGGCGGCGGCGCTGACGGCCGGCGCGGGCGTCGGCACCGGCAAGTGTCAGCAGATCTGGTGCCCGGTGTGCGCGCTGGCCGCGTTGGCAACCGGCGACCAGCACCCGCTGCTCACCGCGATCGCCGACCACAGCGTCGCCCTGCTCGAGGTGATCCGCGACATCGTCAACGACATCGACCGGTCCGCCAAGCCGACACCGGAACCGCCGAACGGTTCGCCCGGCGGCGGGCCCGCCGCGCCGGGTGACGCCAAAGACGCCACGCCGCGGACGCGCTATCAGACCATCCCGGTCACGCTCGAGGAGTGAGCGGGCTGCGTCGCAGGTGGTCCCTGCCGATGGGGATGGGTACAGTTGGCGCAGAACATCAGCGGTACAGCCGAGAGGGAGCGCCATGTGGTACTGGCTATTCAAGTACGTGCTCATCGGCCCGCCGCTGTCGCTGCTGGGGCGGCCGAAAGTTGAAGGCTTAGAACACGTTCCGAGTTCCGGGCCGGTGATACTGGCCAGCAACCACTTGGCGGTGATGGACAGCTTCTACCTTCCGCTGGTGGTGCGGCGCCGAATCACGTTCCTGGCCAAGTCGGAATATTTCACCGGCACCGGTTTGAAGGGCTGGTTTCAGCGGTGGTTCTTCACCGCCGTCGGCCAAGTGCCGATCGATCGCACCGACGCCGACAGCGCCCAGGCCGCGCTGAACACCGCCGAGCAGGTGCTGAGCCAGGGCAAGTTGCTGGGCATGTATCCCGAGGGCACGCGGTCGCCGGACGGGCGGCTGTACAAGGGCAAGACGGGACTGGCGCGGCTGGCCCTGGAGACCGGTGTTCCGGTGATCCCGGTTGCGATGATCGGCACCAACGTCGTCAACCCGCCCGGGACGAACATGCTGCGGTTCGGCCGGGTCACCGTCCGCTTCGGCAAGCCGATGGACTTCTCCCGGTTCGACGGGCTGGCCGGCAACCGCTTCATCGAGCGGGCCGTCACCGATGAGGTGATCTACGAACTGATGGGGCTGTCCGGCCAGGAATACGTCGACATCTACGCGGCGAGCCTGAAAAAGGGCGGTAGCGGCGACGCGGCCAACGGCGAGGCCGTTCGGATTCCCGAGACCGCCGCCGGTTAGCCGGCCGCGGTAACCGGCGTCAACTGCTGCGGAGCCGCATCCCGCGCGACCCCGCGGGCGGTGACGGTGACTCCGACCGTGACGATCACGGCCAGCGCCCACCACACGTAGGACATTCCGGCCAGCTGACGCCACCAGGCCGCGCTGGCCTCGTGATGCTTGGGCAGCAGGTCGATCGGCGACCAGCGCATCAGCGCCACTCCGATAACGCAGACGACCATCAGCGCCGCGTTGCGGCGCCGCCAGCCCAAGATCCCGGTCACGAGCACCGCCGGCAGCACCCAGACCCAGTGGTGCGACCAGGACACCGGCGAAACCACCAACCCGAACAGCGCCACGCACACCAGCGCAAGCGTGGGCTCGTCGGCGCGCAGCACCCGTCGCATCGCCCAGACCGTCACCGCGAGTACCAGCAGCGACGCGGCCACCCAGAGCAGGGACCGTTCCTGCTCGCCCAGCCCCAGCCGGGCCAGGGCGCCGGCGATGTTCTGGTCGGTGTTCAACGACGCGGAACCGATCCGGTCGGTGTGATGCACGGTGTGAGTCCAGTACTCCCACGAGTCGTTCCAGGCCAGAACGAAACCGAGCAGCGTAGCTCCCACAAAGGACGCCAGCGTGGTCAGCGCCGCGCGGTTGTCACGCCGCAACAGGAAATAGAGCAGGAACACGGCCGGGGTCAGCTTCAACGCCATGCCCAGACCCAACAGCAACCCACGCGGCCACGGCGTGCGCCGCGGCACACAGTCGGCGATCACCAGCGTCATCAGCACGACGTTGATCTGTCCGAAGGCGAAGTTCGAGCTGATCGGTTCCAGCCAGATCGCCGCCGCCGCCGCGGCGACGATCGCCAGCCACCACCGGCGTAGCCAGGGCGGCCCGGGCAGCGTCGTCGACGTCCGCCAGACGTCCAGGCGGGTCAGCACCATCACGGTCGACACGACCAGCAGCACCAGCGTCAAGGCGGTGATCGCGACGCTGGCGGTGGGCATGTGCATCCAGGCGAACGGGCAGAACACGATGGCCGCCAGCGGCGGATAGGTGAACGGCAGATCCACGATCGGTGTGTGGAACAGCGCATCCCCGCGATACAACGGCTGGCCGTCCATCCAGGCCCGCGCGCCCATCTGATAGACGTCGATATCGATGCGATAGGGAGTGTGCCCGAACAGCTGCCACGCCGCGTAACTCAGCCCCGCGGCGGCCACCAGCCAGGCCAGCACCCACAGCACCCACCCGGGTCGATTGCCCACGCCGGGCGCCTGCGGTCTACTCATGTCGCCCAACAGCGTAATGGGTGCCCGGGCCCCGACCCGCCTGATGCAGCGCGGGTCCCACGGCGCGGGCGCAGACAGGCGTACGTTTCAAGAGTGCTCCATTCGTTCGTGACCGAGGTGACCCGATGGTTTGCACATGACGTCTACGACCGCGGCCACCTGCCGCTGCTGTGCTGCCTGGTGGCCTTCATCCTGACGTTTTTCGTCACGCGAACGTTCGTCCGTTTCATCCGTCGCCGCGGCGATACCAGCCACCCCGCCCGGTGGTGGCACCCGCGCAACGTCCACGTCGGGGGAGTGCACATCCACCACGTGACCTTCGGGGTGGTGCTGACCCTGCTGTCCGGCCTGACTCTGGTCACGCTGTCCATCGACGGCCACGAGCCCGAATTCACCATTGCGGCAACCTTTTTCGGGATCGGCGCCGCCCTGGTCCTGGATGAGTACGCGTTGATCCTGCACCTGTCCGACGTCTACTGGTCCGAGGACGGCCGCACCTCGGTGGACGCGGTGTTCGCCGCGGTGGCGGTGGCCGGCCTGTTGATCATGGGCCTGCACCCGCTGATGTTCTTCCTGCCGATCTGGCACAACGCCGATTCGACTCCGCTGCGGGCAGTGGTGGCCAGCGCCATGGCGTTGACGTTGCCGCTGGCCGTCGTGGTGGTGCTCAAGGGCAAGGTGTGGACCGGCCTGCTGGGCATGTTCCTGGTCATCCTGCTGGTCATCGGCGCAATCCGGCTGTCGCGCCCACACGCCCCGTGGGCCCGGTGGCGATACTCCACGCAACCGGACAAGATGCGCCGCGCGCTGCAACGCGAGCGGAGACTGCGCCGCCCGGTGGTGCGGGCCAAGTTGTACTTGCAATGCGCGATCGCCGGCACGCCAAAGTTGCCCGATGAACGCACCGTCGACGCCACGCTCGACCACGAGGTCCACCCCGCGCCGGCGCCCACCGGGCCCATCCTGATCAGTCGATAGTCTGCGGCCTAAGCCGATGCCCCGGGTCCTCGCTCGCGCCGTTCCGGCGCTCGGCGTCGCCGGTCTAGGCTTCCCCGGGTGCGGTATTTCTACGACACCGAATTCATCGAGGACGGCCGCACCATCGAGCTGATCTCGATCGGGGTGGCCGCCGAAGACGGCCGTGAGTACTACGCGATATCCACGGAATTCGACCCCGAGCGCGCCGGGCCCTGGGTGCGCGCCAACGTGCTGCCGAAATTGCCGCCGCCGGCGTCGCAGCTGTGGCGCTCCCGCCGGCAGATCCGGGAAGACCTGGAGGGCTTCTTCGGCCTGAATTCTGGGGGGGCGGCCCCTGAGCCGATCGAGCTGTGGGCATGGGTGGCGGCCTACGATCACGTGGCCTTGTGCCAGTTGTGGGGAACCATGCCGGAGTTGCCGCGGTCCATCCCCCGTTTCACCCGCGAACTGCGGCAACTATGGGAAGACCGGGGCAGCCCCCGGATGCCGCCGCGGCCGTCCGATGCGCACGACGCGCTGGTCGACGCGCGCGATCAGCTCCGCAGATACCGGCTCATCACATCCGGGGATTGAGACCGCGGGCGGAACGCGCCCGCCGAGTCACGTTCGCGCAGATCAGCCCTGACCTGGGGCGTCCGCGCCCCAGCTAAGATGAACCGATGAACTGGACCGTCGACATACCGATCGATCAGCTGCCGCCGCTGCCGCCGCTGCCGACCGATCTGCGGGCGCGGTTAGATGCCGCGCTGGCCAAACCGGCAGCCCAGCAGCCCAGCTGGCCCGCCGACCAGGCGACGGCGATGCGTACGGTCCTGGAGAGCGTGCCGCCGGTGACGGTGCCGTCGGAGATCGTCCGGTTGCAAGAGCAGTTGGCCCAGGTGGCGCGGGGTGAGGCTTTCCTGCTGCAGGGCGGCGACTGCGCGGAGACGTTCACCGAGAACACCGAACCCCACATTCGCGCCAACGTGCGCACCCTGTTGCAGATGGCGGTGGTGCTGACCTACGGCTCGAGCCTGCCGGTGGTCAAGGTGGCCCGCATTGCGGGGCAGTACGCCAAGCCGCGATCGGCCGACATCGACGCGCTGGGGTTGAAGTCTTACCGCGGCGACATGATCAACGGCTTCGCCCCGGACGCCGCCGTGCGCGAGCACGACCCGTCGCGGTTGGTGCGTGCCTACGCCAACGCCAGCGCGGCGATGAACTTGGTTCGGGCGCTGACGTCTTCGGGATTGGCCTCGCTGCATCTGGTGCACGATTGGAACCGGGAATTCGTCCGGACCTCGCCGGCCGGCGCCCGGTACGAGGCGCTGGCCACCGAGATCGATCGCGGCCTGCGCTTCATGAGCGCCTGCGGCGTAGCCGACCGTAACCTGCAGACCGCCGAGATCTACGCCAGCCACGAGGCTTTGGTGCTCGACTACGAGCGGTCGATGCTGCGCCTGTCCGAGAGCGACAGCGGCGAACCGCAGCTGTATGACCTGTCGGCGCACACCGTGTGGATCGGCGAGCGGACCCGCCAGCTCGACGGCGCGCACATCGCCTTCGCCGAGGTGATCGCCAACCCGATCGGCGTCAAGATCGGCCCGACGATCACTCCCGAGCTGGCCGTCGAATACGTCGAGCGGCTCGACCCGCACAACAGGCCCGGCCGGCTGACCTTGGTGAGCAGGATGGGCAACAACAAAGTTCGCGATCTGCTTCCCCCGATCGTGGAGAAGGTCCAGGCTACCGGTCACCAGGTGATCTGGCAGTGCGACCCGATGCACGGCAACACCCACGAGTCGTCCAACGGCTACAAGACGCGCCACTTCGACCGCATCGTCGACGAGGTGCAGGGCTTCTTCGAGGTGCACCGCGCGCTGGGCACCCACCCGGGCGGCATCCACGTCGAGATCACCGGCGAGAACGTCACCGAGTGCCTGGGTGGGGCGCAAGACATTTCGGACACCGACCTGGTCGGCCGTTACGAAACAGCCTGCGACCCACGGCTGAATACCCAGCAGTCGCTGGAGTTGGCCTTCCTCGTCGCCGAGATGCTGCGCGACTGATCTTCGCGCGCTGGTCGGCTACAGCAGTCCGTCGAGGTTGCTCCCGACGGTCCACGCCGCGGTGGCGATCAGCCCGGTGATCGCCAGCACCAGCGCCACCCAGACCAACACCATGCGCCGGCGGTGCTGGCGCGCCCACACGAATTCGCTGATCGGGATGCCCGCGAATTCGCCTGTGACAGGGTCATATTCGTAGTCATCCTCGGGCTCGTCGTCGGTCTGCCCGGGGCGTTGCGGCTCCGACCACTCCTCGGGGCCCCGCGACATCTGGCGAGTGGGCTGGCGCACCGGCCCCGGGCCGGTCGGCGCCGGCTGCTGCACAGTCGCCGGGCGCTGGGTGGTCCGGCTGCGCTGCAGCGCAGCCGACCGGTGTTGTGCGGAGTTTCGTGGCGCCGGCACCCGAAAGTCCGGCAGCGCAAGCTCTTCGGCGATCGCATCGAGATCGGCGCGCATCTCTGTCGCGTCGGCATAGCGCTCGGCCGGGTCGCGGGCCGTCGCACGCTCCACGAATTCGTCGAACTGCGCGGGCACACCGTCGATGGCCGCACTGGGCGGGGGCACGTCAGTGTCCAGCCGCTGGTAGGCAAGCGACAACGCCGAGTCGCCGGTGAACGGCGCGCGCCCGGTCAGCAGCTCATAGGTCATGATCCCCGCCGAATAGACGTCGCTGCGCGGACTGGCGTCGCCGTCGCGCACCTGCTCGGGCGACAGGTAGGCCGCGGTACCCAAAATCACGCTGCTAGAGGTGATTCCGGCCGCCGCGACGGCCCGGACCAACCCGAAGTCGGCGATCTTCACCTCGCCGTCGTCGGAGATGAGCACGTTCTCGGGCTTGACGTCGCGATGCACCATGCCGGCCCGGTGCGCGGCGGCCAGCCCGCCGAGCACCGGACGAAGCACCGCCGCCACCGCGTACGGCGGCATGGGTCCGCGTTCGCCCAGCAACTCGCGCAGCGTGCCACCCTCGATGAGCTCCATCACCAGAAACGGGTGGCGGGCGTCCAGGCCCTGGTCGTAGACCGCCACCAGCCCGGGATCCTTGAGCCGGGCCACGGTTTGGGCCTCACGCTGGAACCGGGTCAGGAATTGCGCGTCGCCGGCGTAGCGGGAATCCATCACCTTCACCGCGACGGGGCGGTCGAGCCGTGTGTCCAGGCCGCGATACACCGTCGACGTGCCGCCGCTGGCGATCCGGGACTGAACCCGGTAGCGGCCGTCCAGCAAAGCGTTGTCCAACGGATCGACCGACCCGGCTTCGGGTCGGCGACCGTGCGGACCGGCCCGGCCCGAGGCGGGGGTCCCGCCCCCTCGCGGGGAAGGGCCGCGCGATTCAGCTTTGGCCACGGGGCCATCGTAAGTGCGCCCCCAGGATTGCCCGGCAGAACAGCGGATCAAGGCGGGCATCTAGGCATACACTTGCCCGGATGAGCGGTATTCCTGCCGGCGACGATGTGCTCGAGCCCGACGAGCCGATTTATGACTTGAAGCGGGTCGCCGAATTGATGGGGGTGCCGGTCACCAAGGTGCATCAGCAACTCCGGGAGGGGCACCTGGTTGCGGTCCGGCGCGACGAGGGACTGGTGGTACCGCAGGTGTTGTTCACCAAATCCGGTGAGGTGGTCAAAAGCCTGTCGGGTTTGTTGACGATCCTGCACGACGGCGGCTATCACGACACGGAGATCGTGCGCTGGTTGTTCACCCGGGACCCCTCGTTGACGGTCACCCGCGACGGAAGCCGGGATGCGCTCAACAACGCCCGTCCCGTCGACGCCCTGCACGCCCACCAGGCGCGGGAAGTCGTGCGCCGGGCGCAAGCGATGGCCTACTGAGCTCGTTGGCTCATCCGGCGGTGACGTCGGCTGGCTCGGCTTGCCGCGCCGGAGCGCGGTACAGGCTGTACCCCGCGATCAGCCCGCAGGCGGTGGCCAGCGAGAAGTGCAGCCACGAGTACATGCCATGCGAGCCATCGGGTTTGAAGATTACCATCACCCAGGTCGACAAGCCGCCGATGATCGCGACCGACCGTCGGGACCGCGCCAGCGGGGCCACGATCGCCAGCGGCCATGAGTAGTACCAGGGCAGGGCGGCCGGCACGAACAGCACCACGATCAGCATCGACCAGGCGATGCCGGTCAGCGCGGCCCGGTCGTCGCGGCGAAACCCCCACCACAACAGCGGCAGCGAAACCGCGATGACCGCGATGCCGACCAGCCTGGTGACGCGAAGGATCGGATAGAAGCTCACCGGGAAGAACCCGCTGCCGATCGCGTGGATCAGGTTGGCGGCCGCGGTCGGTACCGTCAGCCAGTTGATGATCTTCACCGATCCGGCCAGCGCGGTCAGCCAGCCCAGGCCGACGCCGGCCACCGCCGACAGGACCGCGAAAACCACGGCGAAGATCAACAGCGATAACGCGGTCGCGGTGAAAAACGCTGGCACCGGCCGATATCCCCGTCGATCGCGCAGATGCCGCATCCACACCCACACTAAAAATGGCAGCGCGATGCCCGCGGTGGCTTTGACCGCGATGGCGACCGTGATCAGCGTGATGCCCGCAACGGGGCGCCCACCGAACGTCAGCGCGACACCGGCGGCCATCAAGCCCACCATCAGCATCTCGTTGTGCACCCCGCCCATCAGATGAATGAGCACTAAGGGGTTGAGCACACAGATCCACAGCGCCGTCGAACCGTCGGCGCCCAGGTGCCGCGCCACGCGGGGCGTCGCCCAGACCAACAGTGCCAGGCCGGGCAGCATGCACAGCCGCAGCAACGCGGTGCCCGCGACCACGTTGTTGCCCACGATGATGGTGATGATCTTCGCCACCAGGATGAACGCCGGGCCATAAGGCGCGGTCGTGATCGACCAGATGGGACTGACGTTGTCCAGCAGGCTATTCGGGTTGGCGACGGGACCGACCGCATACGGATCCAGGCCGTCGCGCAGCAGCGCGCCCTGCGCCAGATACGAGTAGGTGTCCCGGCTGAAGACGGGTACCGACACCAGCAGCGGCGCGAGCCAGAAGCCGGTGGTGGCTTTCATGACGAACTCGCTCGCCTCGCCGGCCAGCACCCGACGGCCCAGGCCCAGCCAGGCGATCAGCATCAGGCCAACGCCGGTCCACAACACGATCGACGACAGCACCAGGCCGTGGCCAAAACGCAACCAGGACATGTGCATTGACTCGAGCAGCGGGTCGTGCTGGCGGGTGCTGCCGGCACCCAGGCCGCCGAGGGTGATCAGCACCGATCCCAGCAAGCCCAGCTTCGCCGGACGGGAATCGCCGGCGGCGACGAATGCCTTCAGCTGTGAAAGCCATTCGCCGCGAGAGGGTTTGGCTGCCGGCGAATCCGCTGCCGGGGTGTCGGTGGGCGTCGTCATCGGTTCAGGCGGACCGGTTCGTGGCCAGCTTGGCCAATTCGGACAGTCCCGCCTTGGCAGCGGTGTTGATGGGTGCGGCCGCCAGCGTGGCCAGCGCCCGCTGGGTCAGCGCCGCGATCCGTTGTTCGGCCGCGGCCAGGGCGCCCACCGCCTCGATGACGTCGCGCAGCTGATCCACCTGCGCGTCGGTCAGTCGGGCCCCGACCGAGGTCCGTAACAGCTTGGCCGCCACGGGGTCTGACTTCTCCGCCAACTCCACCGCCTCGGCCAGCAGCACCGTGCGCTTGCCCGATCGCAGATCATCCCCGGACGGCTTACCGGTGATCGCGGGGTCACCGAAAACCCCCAGGACGTCGTCGCGCAGCTGAAACGCCACCCCCAGGTCCGTCCCGAACTGGCTGAAGACGTCGTGGACGTCGGGCCGGTCGGCCGCGGCGGCCGCCCCGAGCTGCAGCGGCCGGGACACCGTGTAGCAGGCGGTTTTGAAGGTGTCGACGTTCATCGCCGAGGCGATCGAGGCGGCCGCGCTGGCCTCGGCGACGATGTCGAGGTACTGCCCGCCGAGCACCTCGGTGCGGATGTTGGCCCACACCCGCCGCACCCGCCTTTGCGCCTGTGGCGTCAATTCGACACCGAAGATGACATCATCGGCCCAGGCCAGCGCGAGATCACCGAGCAGGATGGCGGCCGACATGCCGAACTGCTCCGGCGAGCCCTGCCAGTGCCGGTCGCGATGCAGCTTCGCGAACTGCACGTGCGTGGTCGGCCGGCCCCGACGGGTCGAAGAGTCGTCGATCACGTCGTCGTGCACCAACGCGCAGGCGTGCAGCAACTCGAGTGCGGAAAACAGCAGCAGCACTTGCTCATCGGGGGCTTCGGTGGTCACGGCGCGCCAGCCCCAATAGGCGAACAAGGGTCGTAGCCGCTTGCCCCCGCCCAGCACGAAATCTTCCAGCGCGGCGATCAGACCGCCGTAGTCGTCACCGATGTACGCGGTCTCGGTGCGCCGGTCATGCATGTACCGCCGCAATTGGTCGGTGATGGCGCCGGTCAACTCGACGGTTGCCGCTGCTTCTGAAGCTCCTAGGCTCAGCGCGGCACCCCTTTCTGCTCGGCTGGCTGGGTGTTAAGGCCCGATCAGTGTATTCGCCGCGCCACCTGTGCTGCCTCGCACATGACCCGGACCGCTGGACCCAGTTGCTTCGCCTGCCTCATTAACCCGCCCCTATGCTGGCGGGTGCGCTGGGGCTCGCGCGGAATCTGCGCGGCCACTCCGGCGCCCGGGCCAATAGTCGTCAGATGGAGAGAAGCCGCGTGACCCTCAACACCATTGCGCTCGAGCTGGTGCCGCCGAACGCCGACGAAGGTCGGGAGCGGGCACTCGAAGAGGCGCAGAAAGTGGTGCGGAATTCCGCCGAGTCCGGCCTCGACGGCCGGATCCGGCACGTGATGATTCCGGGGATCATCGCCGAGGACGACGACCGTCCCATTCAGATGAAGCCTAAGTTGGACGTGCTCGACTTCTGGTCGGTCGTCAAGCCGCAACTGCCCGGAATCAAGGGCCTGTGCACGCAGGTCACCGCGTTCATGGACGAGCCGTCGCTGCGCGCGCGGCTGACCGAGCTGACGTCGGCCGGCATGGAAGGCGTTGTCTTCGTCGGCGTGCCGCGCACCATGAACGACGGCGAGGGCTCCGGCGTGGCCCCCACCGACGCCCTGTCGATCTACCGCGAGCTGGTGACCAACCGCGGCGTCATCCTGATCCCCACCCGAGACGGCGAACAGGGGCGGTTCAACTTCAAGTGCGACCAGGGCGCCACCTACGGTATGACCCAGCTGTTGTACTCCGACGCGATCGTCGGCTTCCTGAGGGAATTCGCCAAAACGACCGACCACCGGCCGGAGATCCTGCTGTCGTTCGGCTTCGTGCCGAAGATGGAGAGCCGGGTCGGGCTGATCAACTGGCTCATTCAGGATCCCGGCAATCCGGCGGTGGCCGGCGAGCAGGAGTTCGTCAAGACGCTGGCAGCCGGCGAACCGGCGCAGAAGCGCCAGCAGATGGTCGACCTCTACAAGCGCGTCATCGACGGGGTCGCCGAGCTCGGCTTCCCGCTGAGCATCCATCTCGAGGCGACTTACGGGAATTCCGGGCCGGCCTTCCAGACGTTCGCGGAGATGCTCGCCTACTGGTCGCCGCTCGGCAGGGCCAGCTAGCCGGGCGGCGGTTGGTCGCGCGGCGCGGTCAACCGCGGTGACCGGTCCCGGCTGACCCAGGCCAAGAGGCCCACCACGCCCGCGGCCGCGAACGACGCGATGCACAGCCACACCACCGCTCCGGTGAAGGACCGGGTGTTGGGGTCGGTGTAGCGGGCCTGGGCGGACATGGCGGTCACCACGCCCGGCTTGAGCTTCCAAGCCACCACGTCGGGTTCGACCCGATCGCCGTTGGTGGAGGTCACCACGCCGGGGAAGGCCACTGTCAGCTCGACGTCGGCTTCGGGGTCAGTCAGCGAGGTCAGGTCCGCCCGGCCCTCCAGGATCACCAGGTTGCCGTTGCGGCGCAGCGTCAGGTTCACCCCGGAGGCGTCGGAGTTCATGTTCGCCAGCTGCGGCAACTCCGCGAACGTCAGATCGGAGAACACCGCCTGCGAGCCGACGTAGCCGTCGCTGTCGTAGTTCGACACCGCCACCTTCTGACTGAAGGGCAGGTTATTGCTGTCCAGTTGTGGACCGGTGTCTTTGGAGGTCTTGGGTTTGGCGGCGGCGACGATCTCGCCGGACACCAGGTCATCGGGGGAGATGGTGAGCGAAGCCCTGACCCGCAGGCATCCGGTGGCCAGCGGCACCAGCAGCAGCAACATCGCGATGGCCGTCAGGCGGCGCCGCCGAGCTCGAAACACTCGGGATCCTCGGCGGCGGGACGGGGGAGAGCTGGCTCGCACCAGGTCATCGTGCCAGATCCGATGTGCCACTTAGGTGGAGTCTTCCGATGTGTGCCGACTTCGGGTGTTAGAGAGGAAGCTTGCGGCCCAGGATCGCGAACGCCCGCGGGTCGCCGGCGAAGTGGTAGCCGCGGATGACGTCGGCGAAACCCAGGCGCCGGTACAGTCGCCAGGCGCGGTTGGGCTCACCATTGGTTTCCGGCGTGGAGAGCAGCACATTCTGCTCGGCGCGACCCGCCAGCAGCCGTCGCGCCAACGCCTCGCCGAGACCCCGGCCCTGGGCGCGGGGATGGATGTGCAACTCGGTCAACTCGAAGTAGCTGTCCATCAGCCTGGAGATCTCCTGGGGCGGCGAGCCGCCGCGCCGCATACCCAGCACGACCTGCTGCTGCCACCATTGCCCGGGCGCGCCGGGGTAGCCGTAGGCCACCCCGAGCAGCCGCGCGCTGGCCAAGTCTTCCGCAGCGGGCAGTTGTGCGCCTGCGTCTTCGGGTTCCTGGGTTTCGACGACGCCGGCGCCCTGCCAGCCCCGTCGCCGAATGTGTTCGAGCCACATCGCGGCGCGCTGGTTCTCGGTGCCCCGTGGGTAGCGCATCGCATCGACGTACACCGTCAGGGCGTCACCCAGGCGACGCTCCATGTCGTTGGGAAGCAGATCGATGAGGAATATCGCCAACTCGCGGTTCCCTCCTCGTCGGTCATCAAGGCTCATGCGGCGCCTCGGTGTGGTCGCTGTTGACCGGGCTCCTACTGCCCATTATCGGACCCATGTGCGACGGCCGGACGGGCGGTCGTGGCACCGGACCGGCGAACCGTCCCAGTTCGGGAAGCCGGTTGTAGCGCACGGCTGTTCCGGTCTGGCCGAGCGCCGCGAGGCGGCCGGGATAGAATCGGCGGCGAACCAGTGGTATGGGGCAGATTGACCTCGTATCATTCAATTAGTTGCCCCCGCAACGGGCATCCGCGTGTTACCGATAGTCACGTGCCACACCGCCGGCAAGGAGGGACGAATGCCACTCTCCGATCATGAGCAGCGGATGCTCGATCAGATCGAGAGCGCTCTCTACGCCGAGGACCCCAAATTCGCGTCAAGTGTTCGCGGCGGAGGGTTTCGCGCACCTACCGCCCGTCGGCGGCTGCAGGGCGTGGCAATGTTCGTCATCGGTCTGGCGATGCTGGTCTCCGGGGTGGCGTTCAGGGCGACGATGATCGGAAACTTCCCGATTCTCAGCGTCTTCGGGTTCATCGTCATGTTCGGCGGAGTGATCTTCGCGATCACGGGTCCCCGGTTGTCCGGCAGGGCCGATCATTCCGGGCCGGCTCCCACTTCGCTGCGTCAGCGCCGCAACAAGGGCGGGGGTTCGTTCACCAGCCGCATGGAGGATCGGTTCCGCCGCCGCTTCGACGACTAGGCGCATTCACACATTCGGGGTAGCCACCGGCTGCCTCGATTTGTTTTTCCAGGGCTCGGTGGCGTCTAACGTCCGCCTCTGAAGCGTACGCAACCGTCGATGCCGTTTTGCGGCTCAATAGAGCCCTAACCGAGGCGCGTCGCAGCGTTCATGCCCCACCGCGCCCCACTAGAGTTCCCCACTACGCCCCACAATGCGCGTTTTGCCTGGTACGAGTGGTTCTCCTGATGGCGCGAAACACGCCCGGGCATGCCCTCGACACACCCCACGCGACACCTTGACGGGGCACTGACGACGGATAACCCTGAAAATGGCCCGACGACACTTCAGAAATGGGGCGGAGTGGGGGATTGTGGGGTATGGTGGCTGCAGTGTTTGGGTGACCCCATAGGGGAGGTGAGCTGGTGTTTCTCGGCACCTACACGCCCAAACTCGACGACAAGGGGCGGCTGACGCTGCCCGCCAAGTTCCGCGACGCACTGGCAGGGGGGTTGATGGTCACCAAGAGCCAGGACCACAGCCTCGCCGTCTATCCGCGGGCGGAATTCGAGCAACTGGCCCGCCGGGCGAGCAAGGCCTCGCGGAGCAACCCCGAGGCCCGGGCGTTTCTCCGCAACCTCGCGGCCGGCACCGACGAGCAGCATCCCGACGCGCAAGGCCGGATCACGTTGTCGGCCGATCACCGGCGCTACGCGAACCTCTCGAAGGACTGCGTGGTCATCGGCGCGATCGACAACCTGGAGATCTGGGATGCGCAGGCCTGGCAGGACTACCAGCAGACCCACGAAGAGAACTTCTCCGCGGCCAGCGATGAAGCACTCGGCGACATTATCTGAGGCGCATGCCCGTGCAACGTGGCCTCTGCCCGAACCGACCCTGGCGTACTTCCCCAACGCCAGGTTCGCGTCTTCGGTCAGAGACCTCGATGCAGGGGCGCCGCACCTGGTAAGGCCCGTCCGGGCGGCACAAACCCGAAGCGGTGCGAGGACCCGTCTCATGGGGGTCCGGGGGGCCGACGGGTGCCGGCAGATCCGTGGAGGCGTTGCGGTGAATGAGAATTCGAGCTCCGACGACTACGGGCATGTCCCCGTCCTGCTGGAACGCTGCGTCCAACTGCTCACACCCGCGCTGACCCGTCACCACACCGACGGGTCGGGGGCGACGCTGCTCGATGCCACCCTGGGCGCGGGCGGGCATGCGGAACGGTTCCTCGCCGACCTGCCGGGGTTACGGCTGATCGGACTCGACCGCGATCCCAGCGCGCTGGACATCGCCCGGGCACGGCTGGCGCGCTTCGCCGACCGGGTCACGCTGGTGCACACGCGCTACGACGGCATCGCGGCGGCGTTGGCCCAATCCGGTTATGCGGCAACCGAATCAGTGGATGGAATGCTGTTCGACCTTGGGGTGTCGTCCATGCAGCTGGATCGCGCGGAGCGGGGCTTCGCCTACGCCCAGGACGCACCGCTGGACATGCGGATGGACCCCTCGTCGCCGCTGACCGCGGCCGACATCGTCAACACCTACGACGAGGCGGAGCTGGCGAACATCTTGCACCGCTTCGGCGAGGAGCGGTTCGCACGTCGCATCGCCGCGCACATCGTGCGCCGACGTGCCCGTGACCCGTTCACGTCGACGTCGGACCTGGTGGCCCTGCTCTACGAAGCGATTCCGGCCGCGGCCCGGCGCACCGGCGGACATCCGGCCAAGCGCACGTTCCAGGCGCTACGGGTCGCGGTCAACGACGAACTGGACACGCTGCGCCGCGCGCTCCCGGCCGCCCTGCACGCGCTGGACGTCGGCGGGCGCATCGTGGTGATGGCCTACCAATCGCTGGAGGACCGGATCGTCAAGCGGCTCTTCGCCCAGGCGGTCGCGTCGCGCACCCCGGTGGACCTGCCGGTCGAGCTTCCCGGCCATGAGCCGCGATTCCGGTCCCTCACACACGGCGCCGAACGCGCCGACGGCACCGAGGTCGAACGCAATCCACGCAGTGCCGCGGTGCGGCTGCGGGCGCTGCAACGAATGCAATCAGAGCAGGCTAGCGGGAAAGGCGACGCATGAGAGCAGAACGCGAGACGTCAAAACGCCGCGGCGGCGACCGTCGGGGCGGACGCGACGGTTCTGCCCGGCGGGGCACTCGTTCGGCGGCCGAATCCGGATCGGCGCGGCGCACCCGAAGCGGCCGGAGCTCGGCGCCCGCGCGCGAAGCCCGCGCGCCCAAGTCCGGACCGCAGACCAGCCCTATCGCCCGGCCGGTTGAGCGGCAGGCGCGGCCCAAGAGCGCCAGCCAGGCCAAGGCGCGTGCCAAGGCGCGGAAAGCCAAAGCGCCCAAGGTGGTTCGTCCTCGCCTGACCGAACGGCTGGCCGCCCGCCTGGCATCGATCGACCTGCGGCCGCGGACTTTGGCCAGCAAGGTTCCGTTCGTCGTCCTGATCATCGGTGCGCTGGGCGTCGGCCTGGGGCTCACGCTGTGGCTCTCCACCGATTCCGCCGAGCGCTCCTACAAGTTGAGCCATGCCAGGGAGCGGACCCGGTTGCTGCAGCAGCAGAAGGAAGCGCTGGAGCGCGACGTGCGCGAGGCGGAGGCCGCCCCGGCGCTGGCGGAGGCGGCCCGCAAGCAGGGCATGATCCCGAGCCGGGACACTGCGCACCTGGTCCAGGACCCGTCCGGGAATTGGGTGGTGGTCGGCACACCCAAGCCGGCCGACGGCGTTCCGCCGCCGCCGCTGAACAGCAAGCTTCCCGACGAAGCGCCGCAGCCTCCCAAGCCACCGGCCGCTCCCCCGGAGGTCTCGACCCGGGCGGAGCCGGTCCCCGGCGGACCCGCCCCGGCCAGGTCCGGGCCCGAAGCGCTGCTGCGCGCTCCCGACGGTGCGTCGACGGTGGGCGGTCAACACCTAGCGCCGGCGGTGCCCCCGGTGCCCGGCGCGCCTGCCGCCCCCGGGCTGCCGGTGACGGGTACGCTGCCCGGCATGCCAGGCGGACCGGCGACGGGTGCATTGCCCGGCATGCCCGCTGCACCGGCCACCGCTGCACCCGCCGGCCCGGTCACCGGACTCGCACCCGGTGTGCTGCCGGGTTTGCCGACGCCGGGATTACCCGTGCCGGCCCGACCTGCGACCCCTCCAGCCCCGGCCGAAGTACCGATTCCCTTGGGCGGGCTGCCGATTCCGGCTCCTGGCCAGGTGCCCGCGCCGTTGCCGGCCGAGATTCCGGTCCCGTTGCAGTTGGGTCGTCCGGCGGCGCCGGCTCAACCGGTTGCTCCCGGCGCGCCGGCTAACGGCCTGCCCGGGCCTGCGGTCGTCGCGCCGCCAGGTGCGCCCAGGTGAGCCGCGGTGAATCCCCGCGGGCACGACGGTCGCAGTCCGCGCGTCCGACACGTGGTCCCCGTAAGGACATGGAGGCCAAGGGCGTACGGCAACCCAAGCGGCGCGTGAAGCCTCAGCAAGCCGACGTCAGCCGAGACATTCGCGAGCGGAAGCGATTCCGGAAAGCCAAGCAAGCCAAGAACGTCGAGGTGGCGGCCGGACACTCGGCGCGGGAGCGTCGCACTCGCCAGATCGTGGAGTTGACCAGCCGCGGCGGGTCATTCGTCTTCCGGCATCGGGCCGGCAACGTGGTCATCCTGGTGCTGATGCTGATGGCCGCCGCCCAGCTGTTCGTCCTGCAGGTGACCAACGCCCCGTCGCTGCGCGCCCAGGCCGCCGGTCAGCTCAAGGTCACCGATGTGGAGAAAGCGGTGCGCGGCAGCATCATCGACCGCCGCAAAGACCAGCTTGCCTTCACCATCGAGTCGCGTGCGCTGACGTTTCAGCCGAAACGGATCCGCAAACAACTGGAGGAAGCCAAAGCCAAGAACTCGACCGCCCCCGATCCGCAGCAGCGGTTGCGCGATATCGCCAAAGAGGTCTCCAGCCGCCTGGGAAACAAGCCGGACTCGGCGACCGTCTTGAAGAAGCTGCAAACCGACGACAACTTCGTTTATCTGGCGCGCGCCGTCGATCCCGCTGTCGCCAGCGCGATCTCGGACAAATATCCCGAGGTCGGTTCCGAACGCCAGGATCTGCGCCAGTATCCGGGCGGGTCGCTGGCGGCCAACATCGTCGGCGGCATCGACTGGGACGGTCACGGCCTGCTGGGACTGGAAGAGGCGATGGACTCGGTGCTGTCCGGCACCGACGGATCGGTCACCTACGACCGCGGATCCGACGGTGTGGTCATCCCCGGCAGTTACCGCAACCGGCATCGGGCGGTCAACGGCTCGATGGTCCAGCTGACCCTCGACGACGACATCCAGTTCTACGTGCAGCAGCAGGTTCAGCAGGCCAAGAATGTGTCTGGCGCGCACAATGTTTCGGCTGTCGTGCTCGACGCCAAGACCAGCGAAGTGCTGGCCATGGCCAACGACAACACCTTTGATCCCTCCCAGGACATCGGGCGTCAGGGCGACAAACAGCTGGGCAACCTGGCGGTGTCCTCGCCGTTCGAGCCCGGCTCGGTGAACAAGGTGATCACCGCGTCGTCGGTCATCGAGTACGGCCTGACCAATCCCGATGAGGTGTTGCAGGTTCCCGGCACCATCCAGATGGGCGGGGTGTCCATCCACGACGCGTGGGACCACGGCGTGATGCCCTACACCACCACCGGCGTGTTCGGAAAGTCCTCCAACGTAGGCACTTTGATGCTCGCGCAGCGCGTCGGCCCGGAGCGCTACTACGACATGGTCCGCAAATTCGGTCTGGGGCAACGCACCAACGTGGGCCTGCCGGGTGAGAGCGCCGGACTGGTGCCGCCGATCGACCAGTGGTCGGGCAGCACCTTCTCGAACCTGCCCATCGGGCAAGGTCTTTCGATGACGCTGTTGCAGATGACCGGGATGTATCAGGCGATCGCTAACGACGGGCTGCGGGTACCGCCACGGATCGTCAAGGCCACCATCGCCCCCGACGGCACGCGCACCGAAGAGCCGCGTCCGGAAGGCGTGCGGGTGGTGTCGCCGCAGACGGCGCAGACCGTGCGCAACATGCTGCGTGCCGTCGTGCAAAAGGACCCGATGGGTTACCAGCAGGGCACCGGGTCCGCAGGCGCGGTGACGGGCTATCAGATGGCCGGCAAGACGGGCACCGCGCAGCAGATCAACCCGGCCTGCGGCTGCTATTTCGACAACGTCTACTGGATCACGTTCGCCGGAATGGCCACCGTCGACAACCCCCGGTATGTCATCGGAATCATGATGGACAACCCGGAGCGCAACGCCGACGGCACGCCGGGTCACTCGGCGGCCCCGCTGTTCCACAACATCGCCGGCTGGCTCATGCAGCGCGAGAACGTGCCGCTGTCGCCCGACCCTGGCCCGCCGCTGACATTGCAGGCCACCTAGCGGCGATCGCCAGGGCGGCGGAGCCGGGCGCAGCGGGTCGCCGCCAGACAGCCGGGGCGCTAAACCCCCGTCGCGCCGCCCGCCGGCTCCATCGGCGCGCGGATCGCCTCATGGCCGTTGCGGCTAGGTAGGGTGTCATGGCCGATCATGAGGATGACGCAGCGTCGGAGGGAGGTGTGAGGAGAAGTGGTGCCGGTGCCCACTGGGTTGCGCCCCAGCGCCGCCGCGGGCGCGCAGCTGCCCGCGCTCGCCGAACAGGTCGCGTCGGCGGCCGGCGGTCCAGGTCAGGGCACCGCCGTGCCCGACGTGACCATCACCGGGGTGACGTTGAGCGCCCAGGATGTGCTGCCCGGTGACCTGTTCGCCGCACTGCCCGGTCTGACGACCCATGGAGCCCGCTACGTTGCCGACGCGATCGAACGCGGCGCGGTCGCCGTACTCACCGATCCCGGCGGAGTCGCCGAGATGACCGCGGCCGGCACCCCGACTGTCCCGACGCTGGTGCACCCCGACCCGCGCAGCGTGCTCGGCGGGCTGGCCGCCGCGGTGTACGGGAATCCGTCCGAACGGGTGGCCGTCATCGGCATCACCGGCACGTCCGGCAAGACGACCACCACTTATATGGTCGAATCCGGTCTGCGGGCGGCCGGCCGCACGGCCGGGCTGATCGGCACCATCGGCCTTCGCATCGCCGGCGCCGACGTCCCCAGCGCGCTGACCACTCCGGAGGCCCCCGCACTGCAGGCGATGCTGGCGGCCATGGCCGAACAGGGCGTGGACACCGTCGTCATGGAGGTCTCCAGCCATGCGCTGGCGTTGGGCCGGGTGGACGGAACCGGCTTCGCGGTGGGTGGTTTCACCAACCTGTCGCGCGATCACCTCGACTTTCACCCAACCATGGAAGACTACTTCAACACTAAAGCCTTGCTGTTCGAACCGGATTCGCCGCTGCGGGCGCGCCGCGTCGTGGTGTGCGTCGACGACGAGGCCGGGCGGGCCATGGCGGCTCGGGCCGGCGACGCGATCACCGTCAGCGCCGAGGGGCAGCCCGCGAACTGGCGCGCCGTCGACGTGGCCCCGATGGGGGCCGGGGGACAACAGTTCACCGTCGTAGATCCCGCCGGCGCTCGGCATCAGATCGGAGTGCCGCTACCCGGCCACTACAACGTCGCCAATTGCCTTGTGGCACTGGCTCTTCTGGACGCGGTGGGGGTGTCGGCGGAGCAGGCGGCGCCGGGACTGCGGCAGACCCGGGTGCCGGGACGCATGGAAGAGATCGACGTCGGCCAGGACTTCCTGGCGCTGGTCGACTACGCCCACAAGCCGGGCGCCTTGCGTGCGGTGCTGACCACGCTGGAGCGTCCGGGTCGCCGCGTGGCGGTGGTCTTCGGCGCCGGTGGCGAGCGCGATCCGGGCAAACGGGCGCCCATGGGCGCCACGGCCGCCGAGCTGGCCGACCTGGTCGTCGTCACCGATGACAATCCGCGCGGTGAGGACCCGGCCTCGATTCGCCGGGAAATCCTGGCCGGCGCGATCGAGAGTGGTTGCGCGGCAGAGGTTGTCGAGGTCGCCGACCGACGCGAAGCGATCAGGCACGCGGTCGCCTGGGCGGGTCCCGGTGATGTGGTGCTGATCGCGGGCAAGGGCCACGAAACCGGGCAGCGCGCCGGCGGACACACCCGCCCCTTCGACGACCGGGTGGAGCTGGCAGAGGCGTTGCGGGATCTCGACGGGGTACAGCGGTGATCGACCTGACCGTCTCCCAGATCGCCGACATCGTCGGGGGCACCCTGTCCGACATCTCCCCGCACGAGGCCGCGCAGCGTCACGTCACCTCGACGGTGGAATTCGACTCACGCGCCGTCAAGCCGGGCGGGCTGTTCCTGGCGCTGCCGGGAGCGCGCACCGATGGGCATGACTTCGCGGATTCGGCGGTCGCCGCCGGTGCGGTCGCCGTACTCGCGGCGCGACCGGTCGGGGTCCCGGCCATCGTGGTGCCCCCGCAACCGCCGGTGGCGCACCGGGACCGCGGGCTGGCCGGGGTGCTCGAGCACGACGTCGACGGGTCCGGCGCGGCGGTGCTGAGCGCGCTGGCCAAGTTGGCCCGGGTGGTCGCCGCCGAATTGGTGGCCGGCGGCCTGAGGATCGTCGGCATCACCGGATCTTCGGGGAAGACCTCGACCAAGGACCTGGTGGCCGCCGTGCTGGCGCCGCTGGGTGAGGTGGTGGCCCCGCCCGGGTCGTTCAACAACGAGCTTGGGCACCCCTGGACGGTGCTGCGCGCGACGGCCGACACCGATTACCTGGTTCTCGAGATGTCGGCCCGCCATCCCGGAAACATCGCCGCGCTCGCCGAAATCGCCACACCGTCAATCGGTGTGGTCCTCAACGTCGGGACCGCGCACCTGGGCGAGTTCGGCTCACGCGAAGCCATTGCCCAAACCAAATCCGAACTGCCACAGTCTGTTCCGGCTTCCGGCGTGGTGATCCTGAACGCCGACGATCCGGCCGTGGCAGCCATGGCGAACGTGACCGCCGCCCGGGTGGTCCGAGTCAGCCGCGCCGAGGGCACCACGGCGGGCCCCAGCGACCTGTGGGCCGGACCGGTGTCGCTCGACGAATTGGCCAGGCCACGGTTCACGCTGCACCGGCGCGACGCGTCCGGGGTGACGCAGGTGCCGGTGCAACTCGGCGTCTACGGCGATCACCAGGTGGGCAACGCGCTGTGCGCGGCCGCGGTCGCGCTGGAGTGCGGCGCAGACCTCGAACAGGTGGCGGCCGCACTCGCCGGCACGGGCCCGGTGTCGTCGCACCGCATGCAGGTCACTACCCGCGCCGACGGGGTTACCGTGATCGACGACGCCTACAACGCCAACCCCGATTCCATGCGGGCCGGGTTGCAGGCGCTGGCCTGGATCGCCCGCGGCGGGGGCGCGGGCGGCGGGCACAGCCCCGCCGAAAAGCGCAGGAGCTGGGCGGTGCTCGGCGAGATGGCTGAGCTCGGTGAGGATGCCATAGTCGAGCACGATCGCATCGGCCGGCTCGCCGTGCGCTTAGATGTGTCTCGACTCGTTGTCGTGGGAAGTGGGAGGTCGATGAGCGCCATGCACCACGGGGCGGTCATGGAGGGGTCGTGGGGCCCCGAATCCACCATGGTTGACGACGCCAACGCCGCGCTCGCACTGCTGCGGGCCGAAGTGCAACCCGGCGACGTCGTCCTGGTCAAGGCATCGAACGCCGCCGGTCTTGGTGCGTTGGCCGACGCGCTGGCCTCGGAGAACTCCGTCGGCGGGACCGGCCCGTGAGACAGATCCTCATCGCGGTCGCCGTCGCGCTGACCGTGTCCATCCTGCTGACCCCGGCGCTGATCCGGCTGTTTACGAAGCAGGGATTCGGCCACCAGATCCGCGAGGACGGCCCGCCCACCCACCACACCAAGCGCGGCACGCCGTCGATGGGCGGCGTGGCGATCCTCGCCGGCATCTGGGCGGGCTACCTCGGCACCCACCTCGCCGGGCTGGCGTTCGACGGTGAGGGGATTTCGGCGTCGGGTCTGCTGGTGCTGGGTCTGGCCACCGTGCTGGGCGGGGTCGGATTCCTCGATGACCTGATCAAGATCCGCAGGTCGCGCAACCTCGGGTTGAACAAGACGGCCAAGACGGTCGGGCAGATCAGCGCCGCCGTGTTGTTCGGTGTGTTGGTGTTGCAGTT
>NZ_DASUHS010000118.1:0-2309 GCF_036273375.1 Mycobacterium sp.
GGTCATGGCGAGGTTCCTTTCGGGATGAGCGCAAAGAACAGGTCTTCCAGTGAGGTTGATCGGGTGCGGCCGATCAGTTGAGATATCGGGCCGTGGGCGATGAGCCGTCCACCGTTGATGATGATCACGTCGTCGACGGTCTGCGCCATTTCGGCGAGCAGGTGGCTGGACACCAGCACGGTGCGTCCCTGGTTGGCCAGGCCGCGCAGCAATGTCCGCAGCCACAGCACTCCGGCCGGGTCGAGGCCGGTGGCGGGCTCGTCCAGCACGAGCGTGTCCGGGTCACCGAGGAGGGCCGCGGCCAGGCCTAACCGCTGCCGCATGCCCATCGAATAGCCGCCGACCTTCCGTGCGGCGGCACCGGTCAAGCCGACCACGTCGATGAGTTCGTCGGCCCGCCCGAGGGGAATATCGCCGAGTAGGCACAGCACCCGCAGCGCATCCCGCCCGCTGCGACGCGGGTGAAACACGGCCGAGTCGGTCATGGCGCCGATCAGCCGGGACGGATGATCCAGTTCCGCGTAGGGCAGGCCGTCGATCGTCGCGGTTCCTGCCGATGGCCTGGTCAGGCCGACCAGCATCCGCAGCGTGGTGGACTTCCCGGCACCGTTTGGTCCCAGCAAGCCGGTGATCTTCCCTGGTTCGAGGCTGACGGTGAGGTCGTCAACCGCGGTGACAGGTCCGTAGCGTTTGGTGAGGTGGTCGAAGCAAATCCGGGCCATCGCTGGCGCTCCTTGTCGCGGTCCGTGAGGTTGTCACGGTCGATGGTCGGGTCGGGCGCCCATGCCGCGCGTCGTCCTGCAGCAGGCACCTGCGGCTACTCCCCGGGGAGTAGTTGTACTGCTCAGGACGGGTTGGATCCGGGCACGACCAAGCCGTACTCGTAGGCCGCGATGACCAGCTGACTGCGATCACGCATCCCCAGCTTGGTCAAGATTCTGCTCACGTGCGTCTTCGCGGTGAAGATGCTGATCACGAGCCGCTCGGCGATCTCGGTGTTCGTCAAGCCGTGTCCCACCAGCCCGAGCACTTCGATCTCCCGAGCGGTGAGCAGCTCCGCGATCCGGCGAGTTGGCGTCCTAGGGGTCGGGCGGGCGGCGAACTCGGCGATCAGCCGCCGGGTCACCTGCGGATCGAGCAGGGCGCCGCCGTCCGCGACGACCCGGATCGCGGCGAGCAGCTGCTCCGGGCTGGTGTCTTTGAGCAGGAATCCCGACGCCCCAGCGCGCAGCGCCCGGTAGACGTAGTCGTCTAGATCGAAGGTGGTCAGCACGATCACCCGAACCGCCTGGGTTGCCTCCTCACCGGCAATGCGCCGGGTCGCGTCGATCCCGTCGAGAACCGGCATCCGCACGTCCATCAGCAACACATCCGGCCGTTGCTGCCGAGCCACCGCGACCGCCTGCGCGCCGTTGGACGCCTCGCCCACAAATTCCAGGTCGGGTGCCAACGAAATCTGCACCCGCAACCCACTGCGAATGATCGCCTGATCATCGGCTACCGCGACCCGAATCGTCATCGCCGACTCCCTCGCATCGGCAGCGTCGCCCGAACCTCCCAGCCCGGCCCGTCGGCCGGCGGGCCAACGCACAGCTCGCCGCCCACCGCCGCCGCTCGTTCCCGCATGCCGCGGATACCGTGCCCCTCCGCCGCCGGCCCGGCCGTGCCCCCGTCAAGCACCAGCACGGTCAACACGTCACCAACGTCGACGCGCACCCACACCGATTCGGACCCCGAATGCCGAAACGCATTGGTCAACGCCTCCTGCACGATCCGGTACGCGGCCTCGCCGGTCGGCTGCGGCACCGACCCGAGGTCACCGTCAACCGTCATCCGAACGTCGAATCCCGCGCTGCGGGCCGCGTCGGCCAACGCCGGCAGGTCACCAAGGTTGACCTCATCAGGCCGGTCCCGCAGCACCCCGACCAGCCACCGCACCTCGCGCAGCACGCCGCGGCCGGCCTGCTCGATGCTCAACAAAGCCCGCCGCACCTCCTCCTCCGCTCCGGCCGCGAGCGCCATCCGCCCGGTACCGGCCTGCACGGTGATCCCGCCCAGACCGTGACCCACCACATCGTGCAGGTCGCGGGCGATCCGCAACCGCTCCTCCAACACCGCGGAGCGCCGCATCGCCTCAACCCGGATCTGCCGGGCGCCGACCAACACCCCGCCCAACACCGCCAGCACAAGCAGCACCGCGTAGCTGCCGGCCAGATCCGCCGCACCCGTCACCAGCACCGTCCCGACCACCACCGCGACCGCCAGCAGGCTCGCCACCACGCCGCGGACCATCGGTGCGTACCGTGCGG
>NZ_DASUHS010000119.1:0-2548 GCF_036273375.1 Mycobacterium sp.
GCCTTGCTCAACAGCCGATCGAACTCGGCCCGCTGCCGATGTGTGCACCGCACGTGTGCTCCGCACGCAGGTGGTCAAGGGCAGACCTGGTGATCGGTACAGATCACCAGGTCAGCAGTCCGTCAGATCACCAGGTCCAGCAGCAGGACTACGCCCAGTCCGCTCACCGACAACAGGGTCTCCATCAACGACCACGACTTGATGGTCTGCCCCACGGTCATCCCGAAGTACTCCTTGACCAGCCAGAATCCGGCGTCGTTGACGTGTGAGAAGAACAGCGAGCCGGCGCCGACGGCGAGCACCACCAGCGAGACCTGGCCCGTGCTCATGCCCTCGACCAGGCCGATTATCAGCGACGAGGCCGTAATGGTGGCGACGGTCGCTGAACCGGTGGCCAGGCGGATCAGCACCGCGAGGATCCAGGCCAGCACGATGACCGGGAAGTGGGCGCCCTCGGCCCACCGCGCCAGCAGCGTGCCGATACCGCTGTCCACCAGGACCTGCTTGAAGCCGCCGCCGGCGGCCACAATCAGGATGATTCCGGCGACCGGCGGCAGTCCCGACTCGATGGCCATGGTCAGGTGTTTGCGGGTCATGCCGGCGCCCCGGCCGAGGGTGATCATGCCGACGATCACCGCGATCAGCAGCGCCAGCAGCGGGGTACCCACGGTGTCGAAAATCCGCCGGAACCATTGGGTGTCGTCGTCGATGAAGATGTCGACCAGGGCCTTGCCGAGCATCAACACCACCGGCAGCAGCACGGTGAACAGGGTGATGCCGAAGGAGGGACGGCGCCGCTCGGTGCGGACCTGCGTGCTACCGGGCTCCTCGCGCACCTGCGTGCCACCGCCCTCGGTGCGCACCTGCGTGCCACCGTTACCGCCCTCGTCGGCAAAGGTGTCCGGGTCGAAGGTGTGGGGCGCTTCGACCACGACCCATTTCCCGGCCAGCTTCCCGAACAGCGGGCCTGCCACGATGATCGTCGGGATCGCCACCGCGACACCCAGGGCGAGCGTGATGCCCAGGTCGGCGTTGAGTAGGCCAATGGCGGTCAGCGGGCCCGGGTGCGGGGGCACGAATCCGTGCATCGCGGACAGGCCGGCCAGAGCGGGGATTCCGACGGTGATCAGCGACAGCTGGGAGCGGCGCGAAACGAGGTAGATCACCGGCATCAGCAGCACCAGGCCGATCTCGAAGAACATCGGCAATCCGATGATCGCCCCCACCAGCGCCATCGCCCAGGGCAGGGCACGCGGCGATGCGTGCCCGACGATGGTGTCGACGATCTCATCGGCACCACCGGAGTCGGCCAGCAATTTGGCGAACATCGCGCCCAACGCGATCAGGATGCCGACGCCGGCCGCCGTCGAGCCGAACCCGTCGGCGAAGGATTTCAACACCTTCTGCAGGTCCTCACCCGCGACGATGCCGACCGTCAACGCGCCGAAGATCAGCGCGAGGAACGGGTGCAGCTTGACCACGGTGATCAAGACGACGATCACCGCGATACCGGCAAGGAAAGCCAGTATCAGCTGCCAACCGGACGCGACAGGTTCGGCGAGCTTGGGGGCGTCGTCGGCGAGGATCGTGATCGCCTCGCCCATCATGAAGGTCATCAGTTCTCCTGTTCGGTGGAGCGAGTCAAATAGTTCTCGACGACGGCGTCGATGTCCTGATCGACGTCGACGACGACGCCGTGTTCATCCGCTTCGAGCGGCTCGAGGGTGTCGAACTGGGATGCCAGCAGAGAGGCCGGCATGAAATGCCCGGGTCTGCTGGCCTGTCTGCGACCGATGACCTGCGGTGACCCGCTCAGATGCAGAAAACGGACCTGTGGGCAGTGCTTGCGCAGTTGATCGCGGTACTTGCGTTTGAGTGCCGAACAGCTCATGACACCGCCGTCGTCGCGGTGCTCGGCCAACCACTCCCCGAGATCTCGAGCCACGGGTAGCGGTCCTCGTCGTTCAGCGCGTGACCGGCCGACATCTTCGCGACGTTGGCCTCGGGATGGAAATCGTCGGCGTCGGCGAACGGCACACGCAGGCGCTGCGCCAGCGCGGCGCCCACGGTGGATTTGCCCGAGCCGGACACCCCCATAACGACTATCGGTGATTTCATATCCTCTACCTACTCTGTTGTGCTGGACGCCACACAGCATTCCCTAATGATCATACGATTGCAAGTAGATATCGATAAGATATGCTCTTTAGTTCTTAACCTCCAGTTATGGCAGGATGTATCTGTGACCGCGCCGCCAAACGTCGGAGAGTTGCACGCCAATCTTGTCGACGCCCTCGGCGCCGGGATCGTGTCCGGCCACCTGGCGCCTGGGCAGGTACTCAACCTCGACGGTGTCAGCGCCGAGCATGGGGTGTCGCGCAGCGTCGCGCGGGAAGCGATCCGGGTGCTGGAGTCGATGGGCATGGTGGCCTCGCGCCGTCGGGTGGGCATCACCATCCAGCCAGCCGTGCAGTGGAATATGTTCGACCCCAGGGTGATCCGCTGGCGCATCGGCGCCGGGGACCGGGCGGCCCAATTGGTGTCACTG
>NZ_DASUHS010000120.1:0-2339 GCF_036273375.1 Mycobacterium sp.
CTCAGCCGGACGCCCCAATCGCGGCCTTCATAGACACCTTCGACGTCGACTTCATCGGCGTGGTCAACACTTTCAGCGCCGCGGTGCCCCGGTTGGTCGAAGGCTCGTCCCTCATCGCTTCTGGTCCCACATGCTCCCCGCAAGGACCTTTTCTCGATCGACCGCAGGGACTCGGTGGGGCAGCATATGAGCTCGCTCAGTCGATGGTCTCGCAGTACGTGAAGACGCTGGCCGAACAATTAGCACCACAAGGCATCCGGGTAAACACCGTCAGCGGCGCGGAGGATTCCGGCGATGTGCGGCGTGCTGGACGGCTGCATCGGCCCGTCATGCTCGACGTGGATAGCAGAGGCAATCAGGCTGGTGCGGCGTCGCTTTCGACGATGTTATGGCCAGTTGCGACCTGGGCGGACACTGACGCATCCGCTGCAGTGGCGTTCTTGGCAGCGGACGAATCGCAAGCGATAACCGGCCGACACGTCACGGTCGACGCCGGCTCGTCCCTCAACTAGCTTCGACGACGAGCACGACACCCGAGCGGCTCAGGTCGACACCGTCCAGTTGGTGGTCGATGAGGTGAATGGCACACCTAGTTTGGCAAGTATCCACGGCGGCAAGCGTTTTGGCATCGGTAAGGGTACCGATCGGGCACCACGCGCCTCGAGTAACGCTTCGTAGGCGGTGGTATCACCGCTGAACGGTTGTCCCTCACCGGCGATGAACCCGTACAGTTCGCATCCCTGAGGGCCGGCCTCCCAAGGTCCGAACACGTCCCCCCACTCGAGCATGATGTGCGTACCGGTGCGGGCGACTACGTCGCCGCAACGGATCTCGCCGGCCAGAATGAAGTTGCTGTGATCGCCGGTGTGACCGTGCTGCGGGGAGATGGCACCCGGATCCCACCTGTTCCAGAACGCGAAGTAACGGGGAGAAAGCTCGATCCACTTCTCCCAGATCGACGCCGTGCGACCATCGGCGAACTCGTAACGCAGCATTTCCTCGGCCGGTACATCGTCGAGATGCTTGATCGACGGTCCACCTTTCATCGGGCAGTTCCCTTCCTTTGATTGCTCGACCCGCGCCTCAGGCCTGCACGGGCTCCCAACCACCGCCTTCAGATGAGCGATGCGCAGCATCGATCACCGCAAGCGAAAGCAAGCCGTCCTCGAAGGTGGCCGCGCCGCTGGGCCCCCCGTCGAACGCGGGCAGCCAGTCCTGCAGCATCAGCGCCATCGCCCTACTCGCGTGGCCCGCCAGCCCGCCGGGCAACCGCTCGGGGTACGCGGGCTCGCGTTCGTCAACCGTCAGAGGGCTCAGTCCGGGATCGGTGGCGGTGCCGAGACTGTACGCCGCAGAACGCAACTCGCCGTCGCCGATGATGGTGCCATCGGAACCGAACAACTCCAGGCGGTAGTAGTCGGCGTGGGCGCCCATGACCGTGAGGCTCAACACGACGGTGACCCCGGACTCCATACGCATCAGCAGCGCCGCAGTATCGTCGGCGGTGACCGCCAGAGTCCCCCCGTCGGGCAGTTCGCGGACCGGGTCGCTGGTGCGGACTTCGGCGCACACCGATACCGGGCGGCCGAGCAGGCTGCACAAGAAGTCCAGGTCGTGCACGAGCATGCCGGCCAGATAGCCGCCGCCCTGCTCCCGGTCGTACATCCAATGGGCCTGCAACGGATGACTCGGATGCCAGTAGGACGCGCTGCGACTGACCCGCGCAAAATACTGCGAACCGAGGAAGCCCGAGTGCACCCGGTCCGCGACGGCCAACCAGTCGGGGTTCCAACGGTTCTCGAAACAACATGCGGTAGGCAGCTCGGCATCCGCCGCTGCGCGCACCATGTGGCGGGCCGCTTCGAGGTCACCTGCTAGCGGTTTCTCGCACAGCACGGGCTTGCCCGCCGCCAGCGCGGCGATCGTCATCTCATGGTGCAGCACAGTGGGCGTCGCGACCGAAATGACGTCGAGATCGTCGCGGGTCACGAACGACTGCCAATCCATAGAGGTCTGTTCGATGCCCAGTTTGGTCGCCACCCGTTCCAGTCGATCAGGTGTACGGGCACAGAGCGCGACGGGATCGAAGCCCTTCGCCGCCCGGAAACCGGGCACCTGCACATGCGCGCCCCAACCAACGCCGATAATGCCGACCCGTAAGGTCATGTGCTCTCCTCCGCTACTCAGGTTTGCAGTGACACCAATGTTAGATAGGTCGCGCCTGCTGCGTAGGAATATCGAGCCATTACCAGATTTTATCGAGCACCCCGGCATTGCCTATAAGTGACATGGGTGCCAGAATCGGGTGCTGTGAGCGCAATCGACGTCGACGAGCAGCA
>NZ_DASUHS010000121.1:0-35185 GCF_036273375.1 Mycobacterium sp.
ATGCCCAGGCCATACCTGCCGGCCCGACGGGCCGCAGCGACCGTGCCCCCACCCCACATCAGTCCCGGGCCGCCGGGAGTCAGCGGGCGGGGTGTCACCGTGATCCGCCGTCCGTCCTCGACGAAGGTTTCACCGGCGAGCAGTCGCCGGAGCAGCGCGAGTTTCTCGTCGCAGAGGCGGCCACGCTTCTTGATCGGCAGGCCGAAGTGCTCGAACTCCTCGGGCCGGTAGCCCAGGGCCAGGATGTACGAGGCCCGCCCGTTGCTGATGATGTCGAGGACCGCCATGTCCTCGGCGAGACGCACGGCTTCGTAGAAGGGAAGGATCAAGATCAGGCTCAGCGCCAGCCGCCGGGTTCGCGCGGCCACTGCTGAGGCCAGCAGGAACGGTGACGGCAAGTATCCGTCCTCGGACCCGTGGTGTTCACACAGGACGGCGGCCAGGCCGCCGTGTTCTTCGGCCCAGGCAGACATTTCGGGTGCCGCGGCGTACAGATCGGCTGGGGGCGCGGCCCATTCGGGATCGCGCATGTCGAAGCGCAGTGTGTACACGGCAAACTCCTAGCTGGCCTAATCTTTGCGACGTACGTTACACGTTCAGTCGAACGCGTAAAGCGGCAGCGTGGTCGGGATGTCCAGCGAGCTCAGCAGGCCCGGGGGCGCCTCGACGACATACGGAATCGCATTGACGACGCGCATCGCCGTCGACGCCATCGCGGCATGTCCAGCGGCGTGGCCCTCCGCCGCTCCGAGTGTCATCTCGCAGTGGATGTCCGGATCTCCTTCGATGTCGACCCGATACGTGGCGTCACAGTCCGAAGTGGGCCAATCGGCTGCGACGTCGCGCGCCATCCGGATGATGTGCTCGATCACGATGGCCTCGCGGCCATTGACCACTCCGGCCGCCCGGGTCCGCACGGCACCACAGGTGCCGGCTTTGACGGTGCCGAATGCCACCGCGATGTCCCGGTCCGTCAGCTCGCGGTCGAGCGAACCGCGTATCTGCTCCACCTCGACGCCGAGCCCCTCTGCCATGAGGTAGATCGGTGCCTTCCAAGCCATTTCGATGAATCCGGGCGTCTTGAGCATCGGCTCGAAGTCGAGCGGCCGCCCAAAGCCCATCCCGTCCATCATCACGTCGGCCACCGGGTAGTGATCGTTGAGGGCAACCTCGCTGGCGGTGATCTGGCGGATGCTCTTGGACTGTGTTGTCATCAGCAGCGCGAGCTGATCGGAAGCGAAGCCGGGGAAGATGCCCGACCCGTAGAACGATGCCTGACCGGCTTTGGCCGCCGCGTCCAGCTCGTCGCGCCAGTTGGGTGCGAAGTAGGACGGCGGGTACACCAGACTGGTGGACGACGTCGACACCACGTTGATGCCCGCGGCCAGCAGACGCACATAGTCGGGCACGGCGGCGCCATCGCGGTCGGGGCCGCTGGCCGCATACACCACGCAGTCGGGCTTTAGAGCGATCAGCGTGTCGGCGTCGTTAGTGGCAGAGACGCCCATGGGCTCACCGCCCGCGAGCTCGCCGGCGTCCTTGCCGACCTTGTCGGGTGAATGTACCCACACGCCAACAAGTTCCACATCTGGCCGACGCCTGATGGCATCGATCGCGTTCGAGCCGACTCCCCCGGTCGACCATACGACAACACGCATAGGCACTCTCCTTAGTGGTCGTCTTCGAAGGTGGCCGCGGCACGTTCGAGATAAGGCCATGCCACGGTTGGTGTGACGCCGCCACAGAGTGGGTGCAACGGCAGCAGTTGTCCGCCGCGCACGTAGTCGATCGCCTCGTCGGGGGTGAAGATGCGGTACGGGCCGCCGTCCTCGCGAAGCTCCGCCACGCTGTCGGCACGGGTGATGCTGGCTACCGTGTCGTCGTGCGGCCGGTAGGAAGCCGCTGTCTTGGCGTCGTGCAGCAGGTGCGGCCCCAGCTCATCCCAGGCCTCCTCGACATTGGAGGCCACGAAAACCGCTGTCGGAGCACCTGGTTGGGGAAACTGGACGATTCCGGGTTGGTGTCCGTGCGCACGGCACTGCTCCTCGTAGTCCTCCTTTAGGCCGGGCGAGGCGGTTTGGGAGACGAACCCCAGCCCGTGGCGGCCGGCGCGCCGCGCCGCGGCCCTGCTGCCGCCGGCGATCAGCACCATCGGACCGTTGGGCGAACCGCACGGTGGTGTGACGCGAACCGTACGTCCCCGATATTCGACGGGCTCACCGCGCACCAGCGGCCCGAGCACGTCCAGCATCTCGTCAGCTACTCGACCGCGGGTGGCCATGTCGATGCCGAAGTGCTCGTACTCCTCGCGTCGATGTCCCACGCCGAACGCGTAGGACACCCGTCCGTTGCTGATCAGGTCCAGCACGCTGATCTCTTCGGCGAGCCGGACCGGATCCCACATCGGAAGCGGCACCGCGGCCAGCAGGATCGCCAACGTGCGTGTCCTGGCCGCTATCGCCGACGCCAAGGTGAGCGGTACCGGCAGATGACCGTCGTCGGCACCGTGATGCTCGGAGAGCACCGCCAGCACGGCACCCCGCCTTTCGGCCCACTCGCACATGTCGATGGCCGCGGCGTACAGATCGGTGGCCGGTGCGCCCCCATGCGGGGCGCGCATGTCGAATCTGAGCGTGAACATCAGCGGCCGCCGGGATTGGCTGAGATCCCCGCCCCTGACCGACAAACGCAGGTTTGATTTGTCGCTCGGAGGCGGGCAAAACGCTGGTCGGCCCTCACAGCTGCAGACTAACCTAAAATTTGTTCGTTAAGATAGTGCCTGCTTTCTTAAATCCTTGACCGCGCGGACTCGCGGCTGTAGTTTCCAAGTCGAACGCCGGGCAATAAAGGCCTTCTGCCGCTGACGTAAGGGCAACGGCCGCCCCGCCTTTCGTCGTGCGCACGCACCTGAGGAGGAACAAAATGACGGCTCATCGCGTGGTGGTGTGGGCGACAGGTGGCATCGGCTCGATTGCCATCCGCGCTATTTCGCGGCGCCCCAATCTGGACTTGGTCGGCGTGTGGGTGCACTCGGACGACAAGGTCGACAAGGACGCGGGCGAACTTGCCGGCGGTGAGCCGATCGGCCTGAAAGCCACCAACGATGCCGACGCGCTGATCGCGCTCAAACCCGACTGCATCATTTATGCGGCCAGCGGTCCGGAGCGGGACGCGCTCGCCATCCCGGATTACGTCAAGCTGCTCGAAGCCGGGATCAACGTCGTGACGACCAGCACCACGCGATTGGTCAACCCACACACCTACGAGCCCGTTCAGTGGCGCGACCAGCTGGTCGCCGCGGCCAAGCAGGGCCAGGTGTCGCTGTACGCGTCGGGGATCGAGCCGGGCTTCGCCGCCGACTATCTGCCGCTGGTGCTGTCCACCCAGTCGTCGTCGATCGACAAGATTCACTCCTTCGAGATCGGCCTGTATGACGACTACGGGGTTCCCGACATCATGAGCGACGCGCTGGGCTTCGGCCGTCCGCTCGACTACCAGCCCTGGATCAGCTACCCCGGCGCCATCGCCGGCGAATGGCAGGGGCAGATCCGGTTGATCGCCGACGCGTTGGGGATCGAAGTCCAGGAAGTCCGCGAGGGTTTCGACCGCGCCGTCACCAACAGGACGCTGGAGGTTGCGATGGGCACCGTCGAGGCCGGAACTTGCGGCGCGCTGCGGATGCAGGCGATCGGCGTGGTCGACGGTCGGGAAGCCGTCGTCATCGAGCATGTCACCCGGCTCGCGCACGACGTCGCTCCCGACTGGCCCATCGGGATTGGCGATCTGTCCTACCGCGTCATGATTTCCGGCGATCCGGACATCGACTGCACCCTGGCGGCGACGCTGAAAGATCCCGCCAAGGCCGGCATCGGCGGGATGACCTCCGGGGCCGGCGCCATGGTCGCCACCGCGATGCGCGTCGTCAACGCCGTGCCGTATGTCGTTGCCGCCCAACCGGGATTGCTGAGTTCGGTGGATCTTCCCTTGACGATCCCGCAAAAAGCGTTTGTCGGGGGGTAGGTCACGCCGGTTACTCTGCGGGCGTGACGGTTAATCCGCTCGAGGAATTGACGCTGCAGCAACTCCGGGTTCGCACCAGCATGAAATGGGGCGCGCACCCCGCCGACGTCCTGCCGCTGTGGGTCGCCGAGATGGACGTCAACCTGGCACCGACGGTGGCCGACGCGCTGCGGAAGGCCATCGACAACGGCGATACCGGATATCCCTGCGGAACCGCGCTGGCGGAAGCGGTCAGCCAATTCGCCGCGCGGCATTGGCAGTGGCATGACCTGGAAGTGAGCCGCACCGCGCTGGTTCCCGACGTCATGCTCGGTGTCGTCGAGGTGTTGCGCCTGCTCACCGCTCGCGGTGACGCCGTGATCGTCAACCCGCCGGTCTATGCGCCGTTCTACGCATTCGTGTCGCACGACGGCCGCCGTGTCATCGAGGCACCCCTCGCTGATGGGCGAATTGACCTGAACGCCTTGGAGAATGCCTTCGTTCGGGCTCGCGCAGAGGCCGGAAAGGACACGAAGGTCGCCTATCTGTTGTGCAATCCGCACAACCCGACCGGATCGGTCCACACCGCAGACGAACTCCGTGCGGTCGCCGCGCTCGCCCGGCGATTCGGCGTGCGGGTGGTGTCCGACGAGATTCATGCCCCCGTCATTCTGCCGGGATCGCGATTCACCCCCTTTCTCACCGTCGCGGGGGCCGAGAACGCCTTCGCCTTGACCTCGGCGTCGAAGGCCTGGAATCTGTCCGGCCTGAAGGCGGCGCTGGCCATCGCGGGACCGGAGGCCGCCGCCGACCTGAACCGGATGCCGGAGGAGGTCGGTCACGGACCCAGCCACCTCGGCATCATCGCCCACGCCGAGGCGTTTCGGAGCGGCAGCGACTGGCTCGACGCGACTTTGCAAGGCCTGGACGAGAACCGGACACTGCTGGGTGAGTTGGTCGCCGAGCATCTTCCCGGCGTGAAATACCAATGGCCGCAAGGCACTTACCTGGCGTGGCTCGATTGCCGGGAGCTCGGTTTCGACGAAGAAGTCGCCGATGCTCTTGCGGTGGTCGCCGACCTGTCCGGGCCGGCCCGCTGGTTTCTCGATCACGCGCGGGTGGCGCTCAGCTCCGGCCACGTGTTCGGAACCGGCGGAACCGGACACGTGCGCTTGAACTTCGCCACCTCGCGAGCCATTCTCACCGAGGCGGTGTGCCGAATGGGCCGGGCCCTGGCCGACGCCCGATAGTGGACCGGCGCCGGGCGCAGGCGTTTTCGGCTACGCGGAGATCTCCTCGGCGCCGCGGCCCAAGTTGCGGAACCCCTGGGCGGGCTCCTTCATGCCGAGTCTGAAGGGCAGGCTGTCGAATTCGAACTTCGTCGTCGCGCCGAGCCGGCGGAAAAAGCTGCGCCGCGGCGTCGCGACGGGAACCTGCAGCGTCGCGAGGTCGATGTAGTGTGTCGACGTTTCCCCGATTCCATCGAAGACGTGCACCAACGGCATGCACAGCTCGCGCATCGCCTCGTCGAGGCATGCCGCGACGGGATCGGTCATCAGTACGTACTCGGCAACCGGCACCGTGTTTTTCAGCGTCCGGTTCCACTGCATGTAACGCGTGTACCCGCCGATGTCGGCTATGAGCAGAACCGCGCGCCGAATTGCCATGGACAACTCCGTTTAGTAGGCCTTGGTGCTCGGCTCAATGAATCTGCTACTAGACGAATTCGCGCCGGCGCGAGAGGCTTGCAGAGGTGCCGGTTCACCGGAGGAGCTGATATGCATGTGCTGCGAACCCCGGATTCCCGATTCGAAAACTTGGAGGATTACCCGTTCGTTGGGCACTACCTTGACGTAACCGCAAGCGACACCCGGCCGCTTCGCATGCACTACCTCGACGAGGGCACGATCGAAGGGCCGCCGATTGTTCTGCTGCACGGCGAGCCCACGTGGAGCTACCTCTACCGGACGATGATCCCGCCTTTGACCGACGCGGGGAACCGCGTGCTTGCACCCGATCTGATCGGTTTCGGCCGCTCGGATAAGCCCAGCCGGGTCGAGGATTACACCTACCAGCGCCACGTGGAGTGGATGATCTCGTGGTTCGAGCATCTCAACCTCAGGGACGTCACGCTGTTCGTGCAGGACTGGGGATCGCTGATCGGGCTGCGCATCGCCGCCGAGCAGTCCGACCGCGTCGGGCGGCTGGTGGTGGCCAACGGTTTCCTGCCCACAGCGCAACGGCGCACTCCGCCAGCCTTCTACGCGTGGCGTGCCTTCGCCCGCTACTCCCCCGTCCTGCCCGCGGGCCGCATCGTCAGCGTCGGGACCGTTCGCCGGGTGCCGGCGAAGGTGCGGGCCGGCTACGACGCGCCCTTCCCCGACAAGTCGTATCAAGCCGGGGCCCGAGCGTTCCCCCAGTTGGTGCCCACCTCGCCCCTCGACCCGGCGATTCCGGCCAACAGGCACGCATGGGATGCCCTTGGCCGCTGGGAAAAGCCGTTCCTCGCCATCTTCGGAGCCCGCGATCCCATCCTGGGACGGGCGGACCGCGCTCTGATCAGGCACATTCCCGGCGCCGCGGGCCAGCCACACGCCCGCATCAACGCCAGCCACTTCATTCAGGAGGACCGCGGCCCCGAACTGGCGGAACGCATCCAGTCGTGGCAGCAGGCCTGGCGCTGAGGCCACCTCAGTCGTCGCCAAAAGGACTTCGCCGATCTCGTCGAGTATCTGCTTCGCATCATTCAGTCGATGGTTCTGGTTCCGCCGCAGCCGCTCGCTTCCCTGGCAGCCGGCAAGAACTGTTCCGGCCGATGATTGTCTTGTAAGATGACAATTCCTGCGCCAACTACGCTTCGTCCGTAATGCCTTGCGGCACAAATACTCCCCGAGGTTGCCCAAGCTGATGAGTGAACACCACTCCGGCATCGCCGAACTCGACGAACGAATTCCGTTTCTGCTCGCGCAACTCGGCGCTCACGTCAGCAGCGACTTCCAGCGCAGGCTTGCGCCGCTGGGAGCCGACCCTCGCACATACGCGGTCCTGTTGGCACTGGCCAGTGATGACGGCCAATCCCAGCGTCAGCTCTCCGAACGTCTCGGCATCCACCGCAACGCCATGGTGGTGGTCATCGACAACCTTGAGCAGCGCGGGCTCGCCAAGCGGTTACCGCGCCCCGAGGATCGGCGCGCGGTCGCCGTCACGCTGACCGCCGACGCCCGACGCCTGCTGCCGGCGCTCCACGAGCAGGGGCGTGACCTCGAGAACGAGTTAGCCGCGCCGCTATCTGCGAAAGAACGCGCCGAGCTGCGCCGCCTGCTCCAGCGCATCGCTGCGAGAGCAGGCCTGATCCCCGGCGTCCACCCCGAATTGGCGTGATCGCCGGGCGTCGACCCATGTCGTTGCCGTAGCCACGGAGGCGTCGTACCACTCTGGCACCATGAATGATTGTCATATATAGTGATGATCACAGATTGTGACTATTTATGGGAGCCAGCGATGAAGTCGGTCATCTTCGGCGCCAATGGACCGACCGGACGGCTGGCCGTCGCACGCGCGCTGACCGCCGGCAACTCTGTGGTCGCCGTGACGCGTCACCCGCCCGAATTCCCAATTGCCCACCCACATTTGACGGTTGCGGGGGCCGACGTGCGGAATGAATCGGCTGTCCTCGAAGCCGTTCCCGGGGCCGACGCAGTGGTCTCGGTGCTCGGTGTGCCGTTCACCCGCCGCCGGGTTGAAACCTATTCGGCTGGAGCGACCAACATCGTCAAAGCCATGCGTGCGTCGGGAACGCGCCGACTCATCGTCGTGAGCTCGACGTCGGTATGTCCGACACCGCGCCCGCATGCGCCGCTGTTGCTGCGGCTGGTTGAACCCGTCATCAGCAGGGTTATCGGCAAGACCGTCTACGACGACATGCGCCGCATGGAAGCCATCGTGCGCGACAGTGACCTCGATTGGACCATCGTCCGGCCGTCCGGACTGTTCGACTTGCCGGAACCGACAGATTACCTCAGCGGGCCCATCGATCCGGTGGGCGCGTTCACCGCACGCATTGACCTGGCCCACTATCTCATTTCCCTGATCGCCGACTCGAGCTCGGTAGGCCGCATTGTGATCGTCTCCACCACCGACTCCACGCCCACCCTATGGCAGATGGTGCGCCGAGAGGCCCTGTCCGCCAAAGACTCTGACTCGGCACCGATCCCCGGGTCACTTCGAAGAATTCATTGAGGAGAGCACGATGCACACCGCATATTTGGCTGTGACGTTCATTGCGATCGCCTTCGATGGATTCTCAGGTGTCGCGGCGCTGGCTCACTTCGCGCCGATTCTGCCCGGCATGGAGAGCGCGGGCGTGCCGGTGTCGTGGTTGAGATTTCCCATCGGCACCCTGAAAACATTGGGAACCGTCGGGCTCATCGTCGGCCTGTGGGTTCCCGCGATCGGCATCGCCGCCGCGGCGGGGCTGGTCATGTTCTTCGTGTGCGCGGTGTACACGCATGTGCTGGCCCACGACATCAGCGGGCAGATGATGTTCGGCGGATTCCTGCTGGCGCTGAATGCCGCCGCTCTCGGCGTGGCGATCGCGGCACACCCAGCGGTGCTCTGACGTGAGAACCGCGGCAGTCCCGAGCGCGCGGCTGGCGCTTCTGTCGGCACGTGCCAGCACGGTATTGATGGTGGTGCTGGCGGTCGTGCAGGCGACTTTGGCGGGTAACTTTCTCGGCGGTCAATACGACGCCCTCGCGCTACACGCGGTTGAAGCCCGTGCGATCACCATCGCCTCGGCGGTGCAGTTCGTTGTCCTCGCCTGGGTATGGCGCCGCGGCGGTCCGCAGGGCCTCGTCATGGGGGCCGGAGTCCAGACGTTGCTGCTTGTCGCCGAATTCGCCGCTGGCGAATTGCGGTTGGTCGCCTTGCACATTCCCCTGGGCGTGCTGATTGTCGTGGGGATTGTGCAACTGACGACCGCGATCTGGCGTACCCCGCTGCCGGCTCGGCACATCCCCGACAGCGAGGTGGCACGGTGAATCGGCGTGCCCTGCTGCGCGCCGGCTTGCTCACCGCCGGGGTCGGGGTAACGGGCGCCGGCTGGCACGCGGCGCAGCTCGCGCTGGGCTCCGCCGAGCCGGGCAAGCTGCTGTGTAGCCAGGTACCCCTGCCGCCGCGCTACCGCGCGCCGTTGCCGATACCAGATCAGCTGGCCCCCGTCGCCAGCGACGCCACGACCGACTACTACGCAATTACGCAGCGCGCCGCCGACCTGGCGATACTGCCCGGCCTGACGACGCACGCATGGACGTACGGGGGAACGTTTCCAGGGCCGACCATCGTCTCTCGGTCGGGTCGGCGGGCCGTGATCCGCCACCACAATGCCTTGCCCGTTCCCGTTGCCGTGCACCTGCACGGCGGCCATACCCCACCCGACAGTGACGGCTATCCGCTCGACCTCATTGAGCCGCAAGCCACCCACACCATTACTCACGACAGCGGTATGCACTCGACCATGTCACGCAATTCCGTTGTCGGACAACGCGAATATGTCTACCCGATGCAGCAACGGGCGGCGACACTGTGGTATCACGACCATCGAATGAGCTACACCGGCCAAGCCGTCTGGCGAGGGCTCGCGGGATTTCACATCGTTCACGACGATGAAGAACGCGACCTCCCACTGCCGAAAGCCCATCGTGACATTCCGCTGATGATCACCGATCGATCGTTTGCGGCCGACGGCTCGTTCCAATACCCGCTCACTGACGGCGGCGACGTCGCCGCCCCCTACATGAACGGTGTGCTCGGCGACGTGGTGCTGGTCAACGGCGCGCCATGGCCGGTGCTGGATATCGATCCCGCCCGCTACCGGTTCCGGGTACTCAACGCCTCGAACGCCCGCCACTACCGTCTGCAGCTCGATCCGCCACCACCCGAAGGGCCGGCATTCACCCAAATCGGCAGTGACGGCGGCCTTCTGGCCAGTCCGCTCACCCATGACGCGATTGACATCGCACCGGCCGAACGCTTTGACATCGTCGTCGACTTCTCCCACTATCGTCCCGGCACCCGGGTGCAGCTCATCAACACGCTCGGCACACAGTCCAGTGCGCAAGTCATGCGCTTTGACGTCGTCGGCACCGAGCGGTCAGATGACTCGGCGATTCCCCAACGGCTCAGCAAAAGCTTCGTGCCCCTGGACCGCAGCCGCGCTACGACGACCCGCACCTTTCTGTTCGGACAAGGCCGAGCCGGTGTGTGGATGATCAACAACAAGCCCTACCAGCCCGGCGTTCCGGTCGCGACGCCGCGCATAGGTGACGTCGAAGTCTGGCGCTTCATCACCGACATTCGTCATCCGATTCACGTCCACCTCAACCACTTTCAAGTCTTGTCGCGTAACAACAAACCGCCCGGCCGCTTTGATCAGGGTTGGAAAGACACCCTCGATGTCGCACCGGCCGAAGCGGTGGAAGTGATCGTGCGGTTCACCGACTATCAGGGAACGTATTTGGTCCATTGCCATAACCTCGAGCACGAGGACATGGCTATGATGGCCGACTTCGTCACGGTCTAGCCGGCGTGCAGAGGTAGACCTCAGCGCGTAACCGCGAGTACCGCTTCCGCCAGTTCGGGACGGCAGACCACGAGGTCGGGCAACTTCGGATCGGGCTGGTTGTATGCCAGTGCGGACCCGTCGATGCGAGAAGTGTGCAACCCCGCGGCCCGGGCCACCGCCACCGGCGCGGCGGAGTCCCATTCGAACTGACCGCCGGCGTGCACGTACACATCGGACAGCCCCTGGACGATCGAGGCGACCTTGGCTCCGGCAGAACCCATTTCGACCAGGACGCCGTCCAGCGCGTCCCGCACGTTCAAAGCGACGGCGGGTGGACGGGTACGTGACACCACGATGCGCGGTTTGCCCGGCGCGGCAGGAGGCGAATCCATGTCGGGAGTCGCCAGCGTGATGCCCTGGGCCGGTAGCGCTACGGCGCCCGCGACCAGCTCACCGGACTGCCAGAGTGCGACGTGCACCGCCCAGTCGTCGCGTCCGAGCTCAGAAAATTCCCGCGTGCCGTCCAGCGGATCGACGATCCAGACACGGTCCGAGCGCAATCGCACCGGGTCATCGGCGCCCTCTTCGGACAGCACCGCATCACCGGGCCGCTCCGCGGCAAGCGCCTCCATCAGAAAGTCGTGGGATCGCTTGTCCCCCGCGGCTTTCCGGTCAGCCGATTGCGCGTCGGCGAATTCTAATCGAACCCCGAGCAGTAGCCGACCGGCCTCGGTGGCCAACCGTGCGGCCAGATCATGGTCATTCATCGACAACTCCGGGAACCCTCAAAATGTTGGTAGCGATGACCAACTTTACCTTGTCATGCCGTTCTGCGGTCACCACCCCAGCGGAAAAGTTTCACCCGTAATCTGGTGACCGTGAGCGGCAACGCCAACGTTTCGTTGATGAGGCGGTTGCGGCAAACCTCGCGGGGGCGTTTGATCGGGGCCGGCATTGTGACGGCTGTGGTGCTGGTCGGGATCCTCATCGTGGTGGGCGTGCAGCTGACCCAAGGCCAGCAGAGCGCGACGGCGCCCAGCACTCCGCCGTCGTCAGCGCCGGAGAGCTTCGCCATCCCGGGCTGCTACAACCCGTCCGTTCCGCCGGTCGCCCGCCCGAAGAGGCTCAACGTGTTGGGTTGCGCCAGTGTGGCCGTTGCGCTGCAGGACATGTCGTGGAGTTCCTGGGGACCGCAGGGCGCCGACGGGACCGGCACGGCGTTGTTCAAGCTCTGTGATCCGAATTGTGCGGCGGGATCTCAGCTGACCGAACCGGTGGTTGTGCACGCGTGGAATCCACAGCCGCCGCGGCGCGAGGCCATCTGTCAGGTCGGCTTGCGGATTTTCGCCGACATGATCCTGGCCTTCCCCAAAGGCGTTCCACCACCGAACGTGCAGAAGATGAACACCCAGTACGACGGAAAGCCGGCCGTGCACTTCGCCAACTACTCGAGCGGCGACACGCGGGGCACCCAATTCATCGGCTACACATTCTGCAACTAGCCGGTGTGAACTGTCTTGCGGCGGCTCAGACTTCGATGACGACAGCGCCGCCCTGGCCGCCGCCGGCACACATCGCCGCGACGCCGATGCCGCCACCCCGGCGGGCGAGCTCGTAGGCCAATGTGGTCACCATGCGGGCACCGGAGGCCGCGATCGGGTGACCGAGGCTGCAGCCGCTACCGGAGAAGTTCACCTTCTCCTCGTCGATGCCGTATTCGCGGCACGCCGCGATCGGCACGGAAGCGAACGCCTCGTTGATCTCCCACAGCGCGACGTCGCCGGGCGACAGGCCGGCCCGCTGCAATACCTTCCCGATGACCTTGACGGCGCCGAGACCGCAGTCGCGAGGCGCTACGCCCGCGGCAGCCCAGGCTCTGACCGTGCCCAGCACGTTGAGCTTCTCGGCCTGGGCGTAGTCGGTGTCGACGAGCGCGACGGCGGCCGCGGCGTCATTGGTGCCACTGCTGTTGCCCGCGGTAATCGAGAAGCCCTCGATCTCGGGGTGCAGGACCTTGAGGCCGGCCAGCTTCTCGACGGTGGTGTCGCGACGCGGATGCTCGTCCACGGCGAACTCGGTGACCGAGCCATCGAACTGGGTGATCTTCAGCGGCAGGATCTCGTCGGTGAACTTGCCGGCGTCCTGGGCCGCGACCGCGCGCTGATGCGAGCGGGCCGCCCAGGCGTCCATCTCCTCGCGCGTGATGCCGACCGTCTGCGCGGTGTTCCAGCCCACGGTGATGGACATGTCCTTGGCCGGCGCATCCGGCGTCTCCACGTGCGTCGGCGGCATCCAGCGCTCCTCGAACTTCAGCTCGGGGCCGGGGATCCGCCAGTTGGTCAGCGGCGTCATCGACAGCGATTGCACGCCGCCCGCGATGAGCACACGCTCCATGCCGGAGCCGATCTGCGCGGCGGCGTTGCCGATCGCCGTGAGGCTGCCCGCGCAGTGCCGGTTGACAGACTGCCCGGGAACGTGCGCCAAACCCGTCGCGGTGGCCGCATAACGCGCCAAATCGCCACCGCCGTAATGTGATTCGGCGAAGATAATGTCGTCGATGTCTGTGGGGTCGACGCCCGACCTGCGCACCACCTCGGGAAGCACGGCGGTGATCAGGGTCTCGGGCGGCGTGTTGACCAGCGTCCCCTTGAGCGAACGGCCGATCGCGGTCCGGACGGCTCCGACAATGACGGGTGTTCCCATGTTCTCAACCTCGTTGTTGTGGGCGGTCAGACGCCGCGAATCGTATCAAATACTGTATAGACAATAGTAATGGTCTACGTTCGGTATGCCGGGCTCGTGTGACGGCGCTAACAATTAAGCGGTTCGGGTAAATACGGAGGCCAACCCGTTGAAGACCAAAGGTGCGCTGGTCTGGGAACTGAACGAGCCATGGTCGGTCGAAGAGATCGAAATCGGCGAGCCCCGCCGCGGCGAGGTGACGGTTCAGCTGGAGACCGCCGGGTTGTGTCACTCCGACCACCATCTGATGACGGGCGATTTCCCCATTCCGAGTTATCCGGTGCTGGGCGGTCACGAGGGCGCCGGCGTCATCACCGAGATCGGCGAGGGCGTCGAGAACCTCGCGGTCGGCGATCACGTCGTCATGTCCTTCATCCCGTCCTGCGGAAAATGCACACCGTGCCAGACAGGGCTGCGCAACCTGTGCGACCTCGGCATGGGCCTGCTGTCGGGTCAATCGGTCTCCGACGGATCGTTTCGGGTCACCACGCGGGGCCGCGACGTCATCCCGATGTCACTGTTGGGCACATTCGCGCCATACGTCGTGGTGCACCAGACGTCAGTGGTCAAGATCGATCCCACGATCCCGTTCGACGTGGCCTGCCTGGTGGGTTGCGGGGTGACCACCGGCTACGGCTCGGCGGTGCGCAGCGCGGCGGTCTCACCGGGTGACGACGTCGCGGTCATCGGCATCGGCGGCGTCGGCGTCGCCGCGCTGCAGGGCGCCCGCCTCGCCGGGGCGCGACGCATATTCGCCGTCGATCCCTACGAATGGAAGCGCGAGCAGGCGCTCAAGTTCGGCGCCACAGCGGCTTTCGCGGACGTGGGCAGCGCTGCGGCCAGCATCGCCGAGGCGACGCGAGGCCGCATGTGCCACAAGGCAATCGTCACCGTGGGCCACGTGGAGGGCAAAGACGTCGAGTCGTGGATGGGGCTGACGGCCAAGGGAGGGGTCTGCTGCCTCACCGGCATGGCCAGCGTGATGGCCAACGATGTCACCCTCAACCTTGCGGGACTGTCGCTTCTGCAGAAAAGCTTGCAGGGCAGCATCTTTGGCGGCGGCAATCCCCAGCACGACATCCCGGCGATTCTCGAGCTGTACAAGCTGGGGCAACTGAACCTCGACGACATGGTCACGCGTGAATACACCCTCGAGCAGATCAACGATGGCTATCGCGACATGCTCGAGGGCCGCAACGTGCGCGGCATCATCCGCTATACCGACGCCGACCGCGCCTAAGCAGTGGCCGCATGGGCACAATGACTCCATGACAACCAGACCCCACGCCGCCCCTGACGCCACCCAGCAGCTCGCCTACCGTGTCGCGGCAATGCTGCTCGGCATCGGCACCCTGCACTTCGTTGCGCCCAAACCGTTCGACTCCATCATTCCGGCCGAGCTGCCGGGGAGCCCGCGGCTCTACACCTACGGATCGGGTGTGGCCGAGCTGACGATCGGGGCATTGCTGGTGCCACAGCGCACCCGGCGGTCCGCCGCGCTGGCCGCCGTTACGCTGTTCATCGGCGTCTTCCCGGGCAACGTCAACATGGTCCGGTTGTGGTGGGGCAAGCCGTGGCCGATGCGGATCGTCGCCCTGGCCCGGCTGCCGCTGCAGATTCCCATGATCACCACAGCGCTCAAGATCCGGCGCAACAGCTGATGTGCCGCAGTTGTCACCCGCGCCGCAGCCGTCCCTGCCAGCCGTAGTTAGTTTTCACTTGCGCCACTGCCGTCCCTGCCGGCGGGACCAGACATGGTGCCCGGTGTGGGAACTGATGTTGCAGCTGTCGCCGACATCATAACGAAACCAACTGCGGGACAAGCCAAAAACCCGCCGAATTGGACTCAGCCGGCGTCGACCGAGCGGCCGAGATAAGCCATGAGCCGGGCGGTCGGAGTCGCATCCGGCGGCGCGGTTCGAGCCGGACCGAACCCGCTCGGTCGCCGCAACATCGCCTCCGGCACCGACTCCACCAGCTCGCGGCACATCGCCAGCAGGTCGGCGGGCAGTTCGATCAGTCGCCCCTGTGAGCTATGGACGTCCCAGGCGTGCATGGCCAGGTCCGAGACCGGATACGTCAGCGCCCGACGCAGAGGAACCTCACCTTCCGGCGACGCCCGCATCCCATCCAGGTCGGCGCTGGGCAGGGCGTCTTCCAAGCGCGTCGCCAGCTCGCGAAGCCGCGCCGCCGGGTCCTCGCATACCCAGTCCGAGGGTTGCGAGGGTCGGTCCCAGATGTCGCCGTCCTCCACGAGGGTCGCGACTTTGGCCGCGCTGCCGGTGACATGGCCAACCAGATCGCGCAGGCTCCAGCCCTCGAGGTTAGACGGCTGCGACCAGCTATCCGGCGCTATGCGGTCGACGGCGTCAATGAGTAGATCGAGCGCCTCGATGGCGACTACGCCGATCCGGGAAGTCGTTTCGTCCATGGCGTGTATCTCCTTACGGGTAAGCGGCTTCGCCCTTCCGCCCGTCGGCCGCGTACGTCCAGAAGTCTAGGGCCGCAAATCCTTGTCGAGTCAGCCGGTTGAACTCCGCAACCGCGCACGCTAGGACTTGACATCGGCTGAGTACACAGGAGGGCAACTTGGACAAGACAGACATCGCCGCAGTGCTCGCGCTGGCCGCCGCTCTGATGGTCGGCGCCGGAGACGTCGTCCAGCAGCGATCCGCTCAGCAGGTCACCGATAAGCCGGTCGGCACCTTCGCCCTGTTTCGCCGGCTGCTGCGCGACCGGCAATGGTGGACGGGCAGCCTGGTGGCCGCGGCCGGCTTCGGGTTTCAGGCGGCCGCCCTGGACTTTGGCTCGGTGGTGCTGGTGCAGGCGCTGCTGGTGACCTCGTTGCTGTTCGCTTTGCTCATCAGCGCGAGGGTGAATCATCGCAGAATTACACGCCAGCAAGCGGTTTGGGCGGTCTTGCTTGCCGCCGCGGTTGCGGTCGTGGTGACGGTCGGCGACCCTCAGCAGGGGGCCCCGCGCGGGTCGGTGCAGACATGGACCATCGTTGCGCTGGTCATGGCTCCGGCGCTGATCTTGTGCGTGATTGGCGCGCGGATTTTCCGAGCCTCGGTCGGCGCATTGTTGCTGGGGTTGATGTCCGGCTCGCTGTGGGGACTTTTTTCAGTGTTGACCAAAGGCGTGGTCGACCAACTCGGCCGCGGCATCCCGGCGTTGTTGCGCGCACCCGAGTTGTACGTGTGGGTGGTGCTCGCGATCGCTGCTACCGCCTGGGAACAGTCGGCGTTTCGGGCCGGTCCGCTCACCGCGTCGCTTCCCGCGGTCACCGTCGCGGAGCCCATCGTCGGGTCGATGCTCGGTGTCACCGTGTTGGGTGAGACGTTGCAGACCAACGACACAGGCTGGGTGGCCTTGGGTTTATCAGTAGGCCTGATGGCGGCGGCGACGGTGGCGTTGGCCCACAGCCAGGCCGGCCATACCCCACCATCGGACGAAAAGCCCTCTCCTGCAACGGAAAGCACCTGAGCTCAGCTCAGGCGTGACCCGACCCGGTGCGCAGTGCCGTCGGGATCGACGTAGGCGAATTCCCGCAAACCGTACGGTGTGTCCTGCGGCGCGACCAGGCGACCACCGAGGTTTTCCAGTGCCGCCCACTCCACATGGAGGGCATCGGCATCACTGACGTAGAAGTACACGCTGGCGGCCGTGCGCAACGGGTCGTGCTCGGCCCATTCGGTGAGGTGGATCGACACCGACCCGCGATCGGCGAATCCGTACCGTTCGGGGCCTTCGTATGCGCGGACGTCGAAGCCGAGCCGGCGGTACCGGCCGAGTGCGACGTCCAACTCTCGAACGGGGACGATCGGGGATACCGAGGTGAAATCGACTGCGGACACACGGCGAACATAACTCACCCGCGGCGCGAAGCCCAATAGCCTTCTGCCGTTTACCTATTGACGGTAGTCATCCGCGACGACACGAGCGTATGGTCTGGCGGCCGAGACGGTCCAACGATCGATTTGAAGCCGCATGGCGCCGCAATACCTGGTTTCGGGGTAGGTTGGCCGCGGGTTCGGTCGTACCGCCTTGAGGAGGGATACGTGAGCACATCGGAAAAGGCGTCCAAGCCGCGCGCCGGGCAGCCAATCATCCACCTCTCGCAACTGTTGCGCGCGCCCGTGCTGGCGCGTTCAGGCGAAACGGTCGGCCGGGTCGAGGACGTGATCGTGCGGCTGCGCGTGGCCGAGGAGTATCCGTTGGTGGCCGGGATCGTGGCGGGGGTCGGCGGACGCCGGGTCTTCATCGGCGACAAAACCATTGACGCATACTCCGCGGACCGAGTTCTGTTGACCAAGAACAAGGTTGACCTTCGCGGATTCGAACGCCGCGAGGGGGAAGTGCTGTTGCGCACCGACGTGTTAGGCCACCGGCTGATCGATGTGGCCACCGTCGAGCTGGTGCGCGCCTACGACGTCGAGCTGGAACAGACCCGCGAAGGCTGGATGGTCACCCGCCTGGACACCCGCCGTCCACCGCGATTGTTCGGGCTGATCAAGCATTCGGGCGGCCATGCGTCTCGCGACTGGAAGGCATTCGAACCGCTGATCGGGCACGCCCGCTCCGACGCTGTCCGACGTCTGTCGGACCGGTTCGGCGAGCTCAAGGCTGCCGAGATCGCCGATCTTCTCGAGGAAGCGGACAAGGCCGAGGGCGGCGAGATCCTCGACCGGGTGCACAGCGACCCGGAGTTGGAAGCCGACGTCTTCGAAGAACTGGACCCGGAGAAGGCCAGCCGGCTGCTCGACAACATGCCGGACAACGAGGTTGCCGCGCTGCTGGGCCGGATGCGCGCCGACGATGCCGCCGATGCGATCGTCGACCTACGCCAGTCCCGGCGCCGGCGCGTGCTCGAGCTGATGCCCGCCCCGCAACGCACCAAGGTCATCACCCTGATGGGGTTCAACCCCGAAAGCGCCGGTGGGTTGATGAATGTCGACTCCGTGACATGTTCACCCGCCGCCACCGCGGGCGAGGCGTTGGCGTTGATCGCCGCGTCGCGCAGCATCCAGCCGGAAGCGCTGATCAAGGTGCACGTGCTCGACGAGGACAAACGTCTTGACGGCGTCGTTTCAGTGATCACCCTGTTGCAGGTCGATCCCGCTGAAAACCTCGCAGCGCTAATGGATTCCGACCCGGTGCGGGTGAATGCCGATGCGGACCTGACCGATATCGCGCTGCTGATGGCCGATTTCAATCTCTACTCCATCCCCGTGGTCGACGAGCAGGACCGCCTACTCGGGGTGGTCACCGTCGACGACGTGCTGGAGGCGACCATCCCCGAGGACTGGCGCCGCCGGGAGCCCGCGCCCCGACCCATCCGCGAAATCGCCGCCGCCGACGACCGTGACACACCCCCAACCGGAGGTAGTCCGCAGTGAGTTCCGGCGGCGAGAACACCACCCAGGACGACGCGCAGGGCGTCGACGTAGAGCGCCCCGAACCGGCGCAGACGCGGCGCACCGCCGTGCTGGACAGCGCGCATGTGGGTGATATCGAGGGCGCCTTCGGACGCATCAGCGTCGGGGAGACCGAGCATGCCCGGACCTGGCGGACGCGACTGCTGACCCTGCTCGCGATCGTCGGGCCCGGAATCATCGTGATGGTCGGCGACAACGACGCGGGCGGGGTGGCCACCTACGCCCAAGCCGGCCAGAACTACGGCTACTCACTGCTGTGGGTGTTGCTGCTGCTGATCCCCGTGCTCATCGTCAACCAAGAAATGGTGGTCCGGCTCGGCGCGGTCACCGGGGTCGGCCACGCCCGTCTGATCAACGAACGCTTCGGCCGCGCCTGGGGCTGGTTTTCGGTCGGCGACCTGTTCTTGCTCAACTTCCTGACGATCGTCACCGAGTTCATCGGCATCAGCCTGGCCGCCGAGTACATCGGCGTCTCCAAATACGTTGTGGTACCGGTCTCGGCGGTGGCATTGGTGGCGATCATGGCCAGCGGCAGCTTCCGTCGATGGGAGCGGGCCATGTTCGTGTTCATCGCCGTCACGCTGCTGCAGATTCCGATGCTGTTGATGTCGCATCCACAGTGGGGGAACGCGGCGAAGTCCTTTGTCGTTCCCAGTATTTCGGGCGGGATCAGTTCGGACGCGGTGTTGCTGATCATCGCCATCGTCGGCACTACCGTGGCTCCGTGGCAGCTGTTTTTCCAGCAATCCAACGTCGTCGACAAGCGCATCACACCCCGGTTCATGGCCTACGAACGCGTGGACACCGTGCTGGGCGCCTTCGTCGTGGTGGTCGGCGCCGCCGCGCTGGTGATGACCGGCGACTGGGCCGCGCGCTCCACCCACACCGTGGGTGGCTTCACCGACGCCGGCGCCATCGCTCATCTGCTCGGCCAACACCGCGAGACGCTTGGCTGGATCTTTGCGCTCGTGCTGATGGACGCCTCGATCATCGGTGCCGCCGCAGTCACCCTGGCCACCAGTTACGCCTTCGGAGACGTCTTCGGGCTGAAGCACTCACTGCACCGCGGCTTCTCCGACGCCAAACAGTTCTACCTGTCCTACGCCGCAATGGTGGCGCTGGCCGCGGCCATCGTCCTGATTCCGGGCGCACCGCTCGGGCTGATCACCACCGCGGTACAGGCCCTCGCCGGTCTACTGCTGCCCAGCGCCAGCGTATTCCTGCTGCTGTTGTGCAATGATCGAGAAGTATTGGGCCCCTGGGTGAATCGGCCCTGGCTGAACTGGGTCGCCGGCCTGATCGTGGGTACGCTACTGCTGCTGTCGGGGATCTTGATGGCCACCACGTTGTTTCCCAAAATCGATGTCGTGGTGGTATCCGGCTACCTGGTAGTGGCCATGGCCATATTCGCTGTCGCGGCTGCGCCTGCGCTGCGCTGGATGGCCCGCCGCCAACCCGCCCGACCCGTCGCACAACTTCCGGCAAGGGGCGTCGACCGCAGCACCTGGCGCATGCCGCCATTGACGCTGCTCGAGCCGGTCGTCTGGTCGCCCGGCACCCGACTGGGCATGATCGCGCTGCGCACCTATCTGGTCGCCGGCGCGCTGCTACTCGTGGTCAAAGCCGTCCAGCTCAGCCGCTGACCGCTTGCACCCGGCGAGCCACCTCGCCGTACCGCTCGAAGCGCTCCTGATCGGCCACGGCGTTGTACATCACCAACCGCGTTGCCATTCCGGCGTATTTCTCGGTCAACGCGTCGGCCAGCCCATCCCAGGTCGACTCGGTCGCGAAGACTGCGATGTGATCGTCGCTGACCTGGGCCGCCATCCCGGCGAAGTCTCCGGCCTTCTGCTTCTCGCGGATTCGGGCGGTCGTGCCGTCGAAACCGGCCTCATCCCAGATGAAGGCGTAGTTGGGGGTGCTGCCGTAGAAGGCCATGCTGGCGCGCACGACTTCGCGTTGCTTGTCGAGTTCTTCGTCGGTGTCGCCGACGATCGTCATGACGGGCACGATGATCGCGATGTCCAACGGTGAACGGCCCGCTTTCGCCGCCCCTTCGGCGACGGTCGGCAGGACGTGGCGGGCCAGGTAGCCGGGCTCGCCGATCGGGTGGACGTGAATCCCGTCGGCCACTTCGCCCGCCATGCGCAGCATCCACGGATTGACCGCTGCGATATCGACTTTGGGGTCCGGAGCGTCGATGGGCCCCGGGCTCCACTGCGGGGTGATGAAGTCGAGATCGTAGAAGTCGCCGTGGTGGTCGAGTGTCCCGGAGCGAAACGCCGTGAAGCAGGCCTTCACGGCGAGCAGGTAGTCGCGCAGCCGGGGCCCGGGCCGCTCGAAGGCCGTGCCGTAGCGCCGCACGACGTGGGTGCGTACCTGGGTACCCAGGCCCAGCCGGAACTTCCCCTTGGTGGCTTCCTGCAGCTCCCACGCCGCGGCGGCGGTAACGAACGGACTGCGCGGAAAGGCCACCGCGACGCCCGTCGACAGTTCGAGATCGGGCGCGGCCTGCGACGCCACGGCCGCATTCAGGTATGCGGTGCGGCCCGTCTCGGTGAACAACAGACCGGAGAACCCGGCGGATTGGGTCCGCCGGGCAAGGTCACCGATTTGGCCGAGCGGCTGGGGAATCGTCATCGCGTCGACATGCATGGTGGGAGCGTACGTCGAGCGTTAGAGCCAACGATCCGGGCGCGTCGTCGCGTGGTCTCCGGCCGGACGCGGCGAATCAGCGTTTCGTTGGCCGCCGGCTCACCGGCGCGGTGAAGCCTTCGGTGTCATCGAAGAATGCCCACTGCCCGTCGTCGTTGACCTCCATGCGCCAACCCAGCTCGGTATTGCCGCCAACCGAGTTCACGAACCAGGCGTGCGCGGCCTCCGCGTTGGCAAAATTCTTCGTCGCGACGACCCGGCCGCGTGGGTCCATAACGCGAAACGCAGGCATGGGACTAAGTATCCCTGCCAGCGCGTTTTCAATCGCAGAAATCGCCTATTTGCCGGTAAACCCCGGGTTACACCGTGCGCGCCAGCCGGCCGGCGAGCAATTCGGCAAACCTCGCCGGATCGTCGAGCGCACCGCCTTCGGCTAGAAGCGCTGTGCCGTAGAGCAATTCCGCGGTTTCCGCGACCTCAGCGAGCTTAGCGTCGTCGTCCGCGTTCTTTTGTGCTTGACGCAGGCCGGTGACGAGCGGGTGGTTGGGGTTGAGCTCGAGGATCCGCTTGCCCACCGGAATGGCCTGCCCGGAGGCGCGGTACATGCGCGCGAGCGCCGGTGTGATCCCGAAGGCGTCGGTGATCAGGCAGGCGGGTGAGTCCGTGAGGCGGTTGGACAGCCGAACTTCCTTGACGTGGTCGGTCAGGGTCTCCTTCAGCCAGGTGAGAAGGTCGGCGAATTCTTTCTGCTGCTCCTCGCGCTCGGCCTCGCTCTCGTCATCGTCGGCGCTGAGGTCCACCTCGCCCTTGGCGATGGACTGCAACCGCTTGCCGTCGAACTCGGTCACGGTTCCCACCCAGACCTCGTCGACCGGATCGGTGAGCAGGAGCACCTCGTAGCCCTTCGCTTTGAACGCCTCTAGGTGCGGCGACTTCAGGATCTGCTGACGCGACTCCCCCGTGGCGTAGAAGATCTGCGTCTGGCCCTCTTTCATGCGCTCGATGTACTGGGCGAGCGTGGTGGCTTCCTCCTCGCTATGCGTCGAGGCGAATGAGGAGATCTGCAGTAACGTCTCCTGGTTGTCGAAGTCGGACATCAGGCCCTCCTTGACGACCCTGCCGAATTGGGTCCAGAAGGTGCGATAGTCCTCCGGACGCTCGGACTGCAGATCCTTGATCGTGGAGAGGACCTTCTTGGTCAACCGGCGCCGGATGGCCTTGATCTGCCGATCCTGTTGCAGGATCTCGCGCGACACGTTGAGCGACATGTCCTGCGCGTCGACGACGCCCTTGATGAAGCGCAGGTATTCGGGCATGAGCTCGTCGCAGTCGCCCATGATGAACACGCGCTTGACGTACAGCTGGATCCCGGTCTGGCCGTCGCGGTTGAACAGGTCGAACGGGGCGTGCGACGGGATGAACAGCAGTGCCTGGTACTCGAATGTGCCTTCGGCCCGCATCGCGATGACCTCGAGCGGGTCGTCCCAGGCGTGCCCGATGTGCTTGTAAAACTCCTTGTACTCCTCCTCGGAGACCTCTTCTTTGGGCCTGGCCCACAGGGCCTTCATTGAGTTGAGGGTCTCGGTCTCGATCGTGACGGTCTCCTCGCCGCTCGCTCCTTCTTCGTCCGGGGCAGCCGGTTCCAGTCGCACGACTTCCATCCGAATGGGCCATGCGATGAAGTCGGAGTACTTCTTGACCAGGCTCCTGATCTTGAACTCTGCGGTGTAGTCGTGCAGCTCGTCCTCGGCGTCCTCGGGCTTGAGGTGCAGGATGACCGACGTTCCCTGTGGCGCGTCATCGACCGATTCGATGGTGTAGGTGCCCTCGCCGCTCGATTCCCATTTGGTGGCGTCGCTCTCGCCGGCCTTGCGGGTGAGCAGTTCGACCTTGTCGGCGACCATGAAGCTCGAATAGAAACCGATTCCGAATTGACCGATGAGTTCCTCCGAGGCCGCGGCGTTCTTGGCCTCGCGCAGTTGTTTGCGCAGCTCGGCGGTGCCGGACTTGGCCAGCGTGCCGATCAGATCGACCACTTCGGCACGGGTCATCCCGATGCCGTTGTCGCGGACGGTCAGGGTGCGCGCATCCTTATCGACGTCGATCTCGATGTGGAGGTCGGAGGTGTCGACGTCGAGGTCCTTGTTCCGGAACGCTTCAAGCCGCAGCTTGTCCAAAGCATCGGAAGCGTTGGAGATCAACTCCCGCAGGAACGAGTCCTTATTGGAGTAGACGGAGTGGACCATCAGATCCAGCAGCTGCCGAGCCTCTGCCTGAAACTCCAACTGCTCAACGTGCGCGCTCATAAGATTCCCTTCGACAACATGACGTTCCAAATTTACCGAGCCGCCGACGAGCGGTGCGCGGTGGACCCGTGCTCTCCGGGGGCGACCGGCTCTAGGCTGAACGGATGTCTGTTGCTCAACGCGAACGTGCCGCCCTTGTGGAAACCATGCGCGGCGTAGGGCCGGATGCGCCCACGCTGTGCGAGGGATGGAAGACGCGGGATTTGGCCGCCCACCTGGTAATCCGTGAGTACCGGCCCGACGCGGCGCCCGGCATCCTGATCCCCTTCTTCGCCTCCCACACCGAGAAGGTGCAGAACCAGGTGGCCGAGCAGAACGATTGGGACGAGCTGGTTGGCAAGCTCGCCGCCGGCCCGCCGGTCTACTCGCCGCTCAAACTGCTCGACCCGGTGGCCAATGTGGCCGAGATGTTTATCCACCACGAGGATGTGCGCCGTGCACAGCCGGGCTGGCAGCCGCGCTCTCTGGAGCCCGCGCTGAGCAAGATGTTGCGGCGCACCCTGCCGTTGATGGCCCGGCTCACACTCGCCAAGACGCCCGGCCGGGTCGCGTTGCGTACCCCCGAGGGCAAGACGGTACTCACGGCGGGCCAGGGGCCGGCGGTGACGGTGACTGGGGCGCCCGAGGAGCTACTGCTGTTCTCGGTGGGGCGACAGGCACAGGTCGATTTCGGCGGCGACGCCGTCGCGGTGCAGGCCGTCCGGGATGCCCCCAAGGGGCTGTAGGCGTACGGGGCGGAGCGCTGCGGCGGGGCGCAGAGGTTGTTACCGCAATTTGAAACGTGCTGCGCATGCGCTATCGAGTTTGTTGCACGCTTCACCCGAAGGCCTCACGCAGTTCCTTCTTGATCACCTTGCCGAATTGATTACGCGGCAGCGTTTCGACGACCACCAGGTGCTCGGGGTGCTTGTATCGGCTAAGGCCTCGTGATTGGCAATGTTGCACAAGGGATTCCAACGACAGGCCACCGGCCGTCGCAGGGACCACGACGGCGCAGACGCGTTCTCCGGTACGCGGGTCAGGAATTCCGATGACGGCGACATCGGCGACGGCGGGATGGGTGGCCAACGCATTCTCGATTTCCAGCGCCGAGATGTTCTCCGCATTGCGGATGATCGCATCCTTGGTACGGCCCGTGACGCGGACATTGCCGCTTGCATCGATCAGGCCGAGATCGCCTGTGCGCAACCAGCCGTCGCTGTCGAACGCATCGGCGTCAAGTGTCGGGTCGGCGTAACCGAGGAAGCATTGGGGTCCCTTGAGCCGCAGTTCCCCCTCCTGTCCAGCGCCCACTTCGACGCCTCGGCCGTCGACCACGCGCACCTCGACCCCAGGCACCGGCGGGCCGACCGTATGGTCGAGCACCTCGGGCGGAGCGTTCAGTGGGGGCGAGGTTGCGCACGGAAACTCGGTCATCCCCCAGGCATTCGCGATTCCGGCCAGCCCGAAGGTATCGCGGACCTGACGTCCCAGTTCGGCGGTGACGGGCGCGCCGCCGGCAAGGCAGCCCCGGACCGACGGAAACAGCGGCCGATCGCCTTGAGCCCGTTGGGCTTCGAGGAACGCTACGAAAAATGGGGTCGCGGTGCCCAGGAACGTCGGATTGTGCGCAGCGATGGCCCACGGTGTGGTGGCCGGATCGAACGCCTCGAACAGAGCCAACCGCATGCCGGTCAGCAGCGCGGTGGCCAGCATTGCGGCCCCACCGATGTGGGCGATCGGGAAGGCGATCGGATCCACGTCGCTGCTGTTGGCCCCCACCATGCCCACCACTCCGGCCGACCCGGCGATGACCGAGGTGTCGGTATGACGGATCCCCTTGGGGGCCGCGGTGGTTCCCGAGGAGTAGTAGATCCAGCGAGCGTCGTCGGCGGAGCTTGGCGGCGACGGGAGGACCTCGACGCCGGCGCCGGGCAGCCGCAGCTCGCCGGTGGCCGGGGGTGTTGCCAGGTCGAGGGTGACGACCTCCAAGCCCGCGTCCCTCGATAATCCCCGAGCCAGTCCACCGTGATCGAAACCGCGCCAAAACTCGGGCACCACAAAGAATTCGGTGTCCAGTTGGCCGGTGATGAAGCCAACTTCGCTTTCGCGCAGTATCGGGATGATCGGATTCTGCACCGCACCGAGTCGGGCGAGCGCGGCCATCACCACCATCGTCTCCAGCGTGGTGGGCAGCTGCCAGGACACTACGGTTCCCGCGCGGATTCCCCGGTCGGCCAGGGCGGCGGCGGTCAAGCATGCCGCGTCGTGCAGCTGACGAGCGGTCAGGCTGCGCCCGTACTCATCGGCGAGCAGCGGCCGGCTCGATCCCCGCTGCGCCGCATCGGCAATCAACGCCCAGAACGTCACCGCCCCTACCCCTTCCAACCTCACCCAACTGACGGATCGGTGGAGGGTGGACGAAATCCCGAATGCGCGACCGCGACGGACATGCCGGTACCGATCGGCCCCTTCGCATCCACCAGGACCGCCGAGCCGCCGGCCACCCCGTCGTGACTGTGATGCGTCAGCGAGGCCAGACCGATGTGGTCGCCCACGGGCAGTCGGCTGAGCGTGAGCGTGTAGTCGACATTGATGAATTGCAGGGAGTTGGTGCCCCAGTTGGCAATCGAAGCGGTGATATCGCCAGCCATCGCCACGCGAGTGAAGGCGGTGAGCGGTTCGTCGTCGATCAGCGGGCGCGTCTCGTGTATCCACGTGTATTTCGGGCCGTCCGTCTGAGGCCAGTCCGGATCGGGGTTCTGTACGTCGGCGCCCCAGCCGTAGGTTCGCATGAACAGTGTGGAATAGGCCTCGTCCAGTGGGATCGGCGGCATTTGCACCGGTGGCGACCAGACGTGCCCGTCGGGCTGTGCGCCCCGGCGCAGAAACAGTGCGCTGGCCTGTGCGACCGGGGCGCCGTCCTGGATGATCACGGCTTCGACCAGCCGTAATCGGCGTCGGTCCTGTCGCACCTGCGTGTGTACCTCGACCGGCGCCAACGCCGTTGCCCGGGGAAGATCGACGGTCAACCGAGCCGGTTGCAGTTGCGCATCCTGAGCCGCACCCTCGACCGCCCACGCCAAGAGTCCGCCGACGACATGGCCGCTGAGCGATGGACCCCATCCCCCGCGGGCGATTCTAGTTGGCACGAAATATTTTTCGTCTCGCACAAAGTACGGCAACGGCGCCGCCCATTGAACTCCGTCCGGCGCGATATCGGGCTCGGCCACTGCATGACCCTCCGCGTTATGGGATTGCGGGCTCTGCTGATGACCGCAACTGTGGATGTTACAGTTGCGGTTCCAGTCGCTGGATATGCACCGCCGAAACCCCGACGGTCAGCCGATTGCGGCGCCCACCAGCTGACCGATCACGTAGGTGATCGCCAACGCAAGACTGCCGCCAATGGCATTGCGCAGCACAGCACGGCCCTTTGGCGCTCCACCCAACCCGGCCGAGACCGCACCGGTGATCACGAGCGCTATGAGTACCGCGGCGACCGTGACGGGGACTCTCCACGTCGTGGGCGGGACCAGGATTGCGATCAACGGCAACAAGGCACCGATCGCGAACGAGAGCGCTGACGACGATGCCGCCTGCCAGGGATTTGTCAGTTCCTCGGGATTGAAGCCCAGTTCGACCTCGGCATGGGCGAGCAGCGGATTGTGGTCGGTAAGTTCCTCGGCCACTGTGCGAGCCGTCGCCGGTGTCAGACCTTTCGCCTCGTACAGCGTCGCGAGTTCGTCCAATTCGGCGACGGGATCTTCGCGCAATTCGCGACGCTCCTGGCTCAACAGCGCCTTCTCCGTGTCGCGCTGGGTGCTGACGGAGACATATTCGCCGAGCGCCATCGACACCGCGCCCGCGACCAGTCCGGCACTGCCGGCGGTCAGTATCGGGGCGCGTTCGGCGGTGGCCGCCGCGACCCCCACGACGATGCCCGCGGTGGAGACGATCCCGTCATTGGCGCCCAGGACGCCCGCGCGCAGCCAATTCAGCTTCGACGACACCGAACCGACGTGGGGCTCGTGCGGATGTGACGCACTCGACACGGCCGCAACCATATAGAGGAAAACCCTGGGGGACTAGCCAACATAGCCTTTCCAAACCGGGACGGGCGCCGGCTGGCGACAGCCTCGATCCGCGGTTAAAAGGCCTGGTGTCGAAGGTGCGGCAGCCCGCCGGGCATGCTGTGTCCGGGTGGGCGGGATGCGACAAATTGACGCTGGGCGCAGGGCCGGCCAAAAGTTCTGCATCTGGGAGTCACAGCTGGTCCATAGCCAAGCTAATTAGCGTCGGGGATGTAACGGGGGGTGTTCCAAGGAGCTTCCTTGCCAAGTAATCCCTAGTGGATAGGTGAAGCATCATGAAGTTGAAACGACTTGTCGGAGGGGTGACCATCGCCGGAGCGCTCAGCGGTGCAGCGCTGGGAATGGGCGCCGGATTTGCCAACGCTGCTCCCGGAGGGCCACAACCTCCGGGTAATCATGGCGGGGCGGCGCCTGGTGGCGGCCACGCCCCCACTGGTCCTAACGATCCGGGCGGCCCAGGTGGCCCCGGCGGACCCGGGGGACCCGGTGATCACCCCGGTGGCCCGGGTGGCCCAGGTGGACCTGGCGATCACCCCGGTGGCCCAGGTGGCCCAGGTGGACCTGGTGGACCTGGCGGACCCGGCGATCATCCGGGCGGACCTGGTGGACCTGGCGGACCCGGCGATCACCCCGGTGGCCCGGGCGGACCCGGCGATCACCCCGGTGGCCCGGGCGGTCCCGGCGATCATCCCGGTGGCCCGGGCGGTCCCGGCGGCCCGTGGCACGGGGACGCCCAGCGTGGTTACTTCCGCGGGGCACCGTGGGGCGATGGGCCTGGCCCCTGGGGGGCTGGCGAGCCGCCGCGGCCGGCATGGGATCGACCGCTCCCCCCGCCTGGTGGGCGCTGGGACTACGGCCCGATCAATTACTGGGGTTACAACGAAACGCCGTATTGGAACGCCGGTTTCAACCAGTGGGGATTTGACTTCTTCGGAGTGTGGATCCCGCTGTGATCGATAGCTGACAAGACGCCCGCTTCGCCGCTTGGCGAAGCGGGCGTCGTCGCTAATATGCGCTGGCGCCGAGCGGCTTTCACACCCAGCGCCGGCTCTAGCTCTTAGCGCCGACGGTCAACAGGTCGGACACAAGCGCCGTCCACGCCGGTCGCGGGATCCGGTATTGATCCGTGATGACAAACCCGGCATTTTCGAACAACGTCTGCATCTCGGGCGCGGACGCGTTGTGTTGCGGCTTCCATCGAGAGTTCGCGGATGACTGCAGCCGCGGTTGCCGTGTGCTCAGCGCCGAGACGGCCGCCAGGCCGCCTGGAGCCAACACACGGTGGAATTCACGCAACGCCGCCGGCTGGTCGAAGAAGTGGAAGGCCGAGGTCGTCACGACGGCATCGAGGGCACCGTCGTCAAACGGAAGCCGCTCGGCCGGGCCGCGCAGCCACTTCACCCGATCCGATCTGGCACGAGCCTGGCCGAGCATGCCGTCGGACATGTCGACGCCATAGATCTCGTCGGGCTGCAGTTCACGCTGGATCCGATCGCTCAAAATTCCTGTGCCGCAGGCTATATCAGCGATCTTGCGTGCGCCGTGGTTGCGCAGTTGGGCTATCACCTCGTTGTGCGGAGGTCGGTAGACCCACCGTTGCAAGAAGGGCAGATCGTATGCCGGCGCGAGGAAACTCCACATCCGCGTGACGGCCTCGTTGAGCCCTCGTCGCTGCGGCGCGGTCATTTGCTCAGCACCGAGCTGTAGTAGATGGTGTCGGCCACCGACACGGAGTCGTTCGTCTGCGGAATCGCATCAAGACCGGAGTCGGCCAACAGCTCACTCATCCGAATGCCGTCCGACCGCCATCCCAGGTTGTCCAGATAGACGCCGACGTCATTGCGCTCGCCCTGGTAGCCGAGCTCGCCGAATTCCAGGTCGAAGCCATGCTCACGCCATTTGGCGGTGGCCCTGTTCATCATCTCGTAGGCTTTCTCGGTGTCTACCTGTGACATGTCCGGGATAGCTTCGCACGCCAGCCGGCTGCCGTCAGCGCTGAGTGCGGTGATGTTATCCAGCAGGCGGTCTTGCGCCTCGGGCGGAAGATACCCGAAGAGCCCCTCCGCGATCCATGCCGTGGGCTGACTCTTGTCAAAACCGGCGTCCGCCACGGCCTTTGGCCAGTCATTGCGCAGATCGACGGCGACAGTGCGCAGCTCGGCCTGCGGGGCGACGCCCAGCTTGGCCAGGGTGGCGGCCTTGAATTCGAGCACCTGCGGCTGGTCGATCTCGAAGACGGTCATATCGGCCGGCCAAGCCAACCGGTAGGCGCGCGCGTCCAGGCCCGATGCCAGGATCACGGCCTGCCGGATCCCGGCCCGCGTCGCGGCGTGGAAGAACGAGTCGAAGAATCGGGTCCGGGCGGCCATGGCGGCGGGCATGTGTTCGAGTTTCCAGCCCGACTCGTGGTCGTCGACGTCGGCGGCGATCAGGTCACCTGAGACCCAGCGAGTAAAAAAGTCCACCCCGACGGCACGCACCAGCGGCTCGGCGAATCGGTCTTCGATCAGCGGGTTGTCGGCGTTGGTCGCGATGGCTCGTGCGGCTGCGACCATCGTCGCGGTCGCGCCCACACTGGTCGCCAAATCCCAGGTGTCGTTGTCTGTGCGTGGCATGCGGCTGTTGTCCCCCTCGGAATCACAGGTTACTTAGCCGGTATAACGACCGGCGGGCGGCTAGAGTTCCCATGGCCCGCCGCCCAGCGAATTCGCCAGGCCGAGCGTCGCGTTGCCGCAGCTAGACGGACTTTCTAGTGCGGTTCGGGGCGACCGGGTCCGCCCGGTCCCCCCGGTCCACCCGGTCCGCCGGGCCCGCCCGGTCCCCCTGGCCCTCCGGGTCCGCCCGGCCCGTTCGCCTCCGGGACCAAGAACACGCATTGATTCAGATCGACGCTCCAGCCCCAACCGGGGGCGCACTCACCGTCGGCGCGGCTGATCGCCGGCGTGGCGATCACCACCACCGGCAAACCGGCCAACGCGACAGCGACGGCCCCGATTGCGCAACGCCGCAGGTAATGTGTCATCGCCGACCTCACTTCGTCTTTCGGGCAGGGCGGGCGGTGATAAATGGTCGCATCCGGCCCAACCCGCGCCCATTATTGTGCGGCAATCGACCCGTTGACGTGCCCAACTGGCGAGCATGAACGCCGTTGGCAGCCCGTGTCTTCAGTCGATGACCAATTCGAAGACCGGGATGAGCCGATCGGTATGTTGCTGATATTCGCCGAACCCGGGGGCGCGCTCGACCACCACCGGGTAGACCGAATCCCTTTCGACACGCGGCAATTCGCGCGCGGTCGCGGGCTTCGCAGGCTCCGAGCCGATCTCGACAGACACGCGAGGGTGGGCGCGAATGTTGTGCACCCAGGCAGGATTGTTGTCTCGGCCCGCCGCGGAACCGACGACATAGATTTTGCCGTCGATGTCGAAGTAGGCGACCGGGTTGACTCGTTGGGCGCCGCTTCGCGCACCGACCGAAGTCAGCAGCAACAGCGGGAAGCCCTCGAATTGCCCGCCCACTTTGCCACCATTGCGGCGAAACTCTTCGATGTTCTGCTCGTTGAATTCTCGCTCCGAGCTCAGCGCGTCGTCAGCCATTACGCCATCGTGGCACGCCGCGCGGGTGTCGGCCAACGTCCGCTGGACTTGCACTGTGTTGCACAGGTATTCGACTATTTCATCAACCTTTGGCGGACGACGGATTGGTCGCAGTTGTCACCGCCCCGCTGTCGACGGCGCGGGTTCGATGGTGGTCAGTTCGGTGAGACCGCTGACCCTGAGGACGGACATCAGGATCGGGTTGGCGAGGAGCTCGATGCGATCGGCGTGGGTGGCGAGGGCGCTGATCGCGGCGCTGTCCAGGTACTCCACCGCGCTGAGGTCGACCAGTAACGCTCCGACGCTGCCGGTGGCCTCGGTCGCGGCGCCGGCCAGAGCCAGGTTGAACGCATCGATATTGCTCAGGTCGATTTCCCCCTCGGCGACCAACACGAATTTCCCGTCGCTGCCGCGCGAGGTGTCGAGCATGAGCGGGGTGGTCATCAGGTGATCCTCGTGGATAGGTGGACGGTGGTGCCGTCGGTATCGGGCCGTATGTCGACATCGTGCATAAGGCTTCGCATCAGGGGAATGCCCCGACCGCGATGAGGGTACGAAGCCGGCTGCGGAGCCTTCCACGAGCCAGTGTCGGTGATGGTCAACTGCACCTCGTCGCCGAGTGCGACCGCGCCCAGGCGAATCGTGCCCTGCGGTGTATGACGATGACCGTGCTCAATGGCGTTGGCGACGGCTTCCCCCGCGGCAACGAGTACGTTCAGACTCTGATCCGGGTCTATCTGGGCTCGGCTCAACCAGTTACGCAAGGCGTTGCGGGTGGGAGCGAGTTGGCTGACGTCGGCCGGAAAATCCAGCTCTAACGGGGCCGGATGACGGTACAGCAGCAGGACCACGTCATCCTGGTAACCGCCGTCTGGAGCGACGCGGGACATGACCTGGTCCGCCAGATCGTCCAGCGCCATCGCGCGGGCATCCTGCGCGACATCGACGACCCTGGAGATGCCCATATCCAACGGACTTCGCCGACGTTCGACCAGACCGTCGGTGTAGAGCAGAAGTGTCGAACACGCCGGGATGGTCACACGGGCTTCCGGGCGGAACCAGTCGCCTCGTACGCCCAGCGCAATGGTGTGACCGTCGTCGAGCATCTGGGTGCTGCCGTCACCGTGCACCAAGATGGGTGGCGGGTGTCCGGCGCTGGAGTAGACCAGTTCACCGGTCTCGGGCGTGAGCACAACGCATACGGCGGTGGTGCATTGCGCGCCGGGCAGCCGCGCCGCGAAGCGGTCCAAGCCCGCGAGAGCCGCACTGGGACTTGGATTTTCGAACAGCAACGCGCGGCAGGCGCTGCGCACCTGGCCCATCACGGCCGCGGCGGCGAGGCCGTGGCCGACGCAGTCGCCAACAACCAACCCGATGCGGCCGTCAGCCAGGTCGACAATGTCGTACCAGTCGCCGCCCACCTGCAGGGGCCGCGTCGCGGCCTGATAGCGCGCCGCGAAACCGCTGGGCAGATCGGCTGGGCCAAGGATCGCGTGCTGCAGGGCCAGCGCAGTTTCGCGCTGCTGATCGACCTGGTGCACCCGCTGCAGTCCCTGGCCGAGGCGGCCGGCCAGGACGGTGAGCAGGGTCTGGTCCTCGAGGGTGAACGGGCGCCGCGCAACCAGATCCATCCAGACGACGAGCACGCCTTCGGGGTGCTGCAGCGCAATGCCCACCGTTCCGGGTTGCGGCGCATTGGGGGTGAGCAGGTCGCCGTCGCGCAAAACGCTGAGCGCCTTCTGGACGTCCGGTGGCAGGTCGGCCCACTGCGTGGGCTCGCCCACCGACACCACCTGCGGTACACCGAACGCCGTTTCGATGGAGGGACTTTGTGTCGGGAAGGTGACGGCCAGAACGCGGCGCGCCCGCCAGAGCCGGCGCAATTCCTCGGCGGCGGCTTGCACCGCGTCATCGACGTTGTCGGCTTGGGCCAGTTCCTGGTTGAGCGCGTGTTCGCGGCTCGCCGCCAACGCCAGGGCGATCGCCGCGTGCCGGGCGAAGTCACTGACCAGGTCGAGGTAATCATTGCCGAACGCGGGCTGGTGCGGGTCGCGTGCCACGGCGATGACGCCGAGCACCGCGTCGTCTGCAATCAGCGGCATGACGATAGCGGAGCGTTCACCGACATCGGTGAAGCCCTCGATCGGGTACTGGAAGGAATCGGTAATCAGCGGCAGGCCGCGGCGGGCCACGCCGCCGGTGGTCGAACCGTCCATTGGAACCTGTCGACCGATCACCTCCGAGGAGTACCGGCCCGCAGTCGCGGCGACGACCAGGGTGTCGACCTCGTCGACGGGCAAGTCGGCCTCCCTGGGAACCAGCAGGATGGCCTGCTCGGCGCCGGCCAGCTCCAGCGCCCGGTTCACGATGAGCTGCAACGGCCCTGTCTGCGGGTCGCCGGACAGCAGTGCGGTGGTGATCTCGCGGCTGGCCTTCGTCCATTTCGCCGATTCACGCTCTCGCTCGAAGAGTCGGGCGTTGTCGATCGCCGCGGCCGCCGCCGTGGCCATGGCGCGTACGGCGCCTTCCTGCGAGTTGGAGAAAGCTCGACCGGGCCGATCGTCGGCCAGGTACAGGCTGCCGAAGTTGGCCGCCCGCACGGTAATCGGGATGCCGAGGAGCGCATGCATCGGCGGGTCGTGTCCGGCCAGTTCGGCGGTCAGGGGGTGGGTATTCAGATCGTCGACGCGTAGACCATCGCCGACCGGAAGATCGCCGAGCCGCCGTGCAATTTGAACATCGATTCCCGCATGCACGAAAGAAACGAGCGCCCCGTCGGAGGCGCGGATGCCCAGGGCGGCGTAGCGGGCGCCGGTCAGCTCCATCGCGGCTTTGAGGACGCGCTGCAGCGTCACATCCAGGTCCAGGTCGGAGCCGATCTCGACGATGACCCGCACCAGTTGTTCCATCTGGTCACGCGCCGCCACCAGCTCGTCGAGCTGATCATGCATCCGGCTGACCAGGTCGCGCCGGCCCTGCCAGGTGAAGGCGGACTCGCTCTGGTCGCTGTCCATAGGTACCCACGGTAAACGGTCGGGTGAACGGCAATGTCCGGACGGCAGGACTCCAGCACCGCGCTGAGCTTTCTCGTCCACGGATGGGCGAGTACCCGCTCAGTAGCTGGCCGACATCTGCGGAGCTCACGTGAGATTGCTGGCACTCAAGAATTGCAGGCAGTGCGCCTTTACCCGTTCTTGACCAGGTATTGAATTGTGCCGCCGAAGATAGCTGACGTGAGTACGCTTTCATCGGTGGAACTGGGGGTTTTGGGACCTCTCCAGGTCCGGCAAGACGGAGCGTCCGTCGTCATACCGGGCGCGAAACCGCGCGCCATCCTCACGATGCTCGGACTGCACAGCGGCTCCGTCGTGCCGGCCGACACCCTCGTCGAGCTGCTCTGGGGCCAGGATCCGCCGCGCACCGCCGCCAAGGCTCTGCAAACCCACATCTCTTCGTTGCGTCGCACCCTCGGCGACGGGTTTGTGGTTACCCAGGGGGCGGGCTGGATTCTCGCCGAGAGCGAGGTCGATGCCGCGCGCTACAAATCGGCGGCCCGGCTGGGACGCGATGCCGCCGCGGTGGGCGACACCAGCCAGGCATTGGCCCGCTTCGAAGAGGCCGTTGCCCTCTGGCGCGGAATCCCCGAGCTGCCCGATGGTCGACGCGGAACGTCCGAAAAGACGCGATGGGTCGAGAGCCACGCCGCGCTGGTCGAGGACCGAGCCGACGCACTGCTGGCTACCGGTCGCGCCGCGGAAGTCATCGGTGATCTCGAGGGCGCGGTGGCTGACGCTCCGCTGCGCGAGAGGCGATG
>NZ_DASUHS010000122.1:0-2717 GCF_036273375.1 Mycobacterium sp.
GCTGCCCTCCACGCCTCCGGCCAGCGCCAGTTCCCTGCATGCTGATAACCGCCCGGATCCCGCGAACCCGGTCACCGCTCTCCCCGCAATCGCAATCGACGGTCGGGTTCCCCGCGAGCAGGCTCCCAGATCCCCGGAACCCGCGCGCTTCCGCCTGCTCCACCACGCGAACGTCGTGGTCACAGACGGCGATTCGTACCGGATGCGCCAGGCCCGAGCTCGAGGAGGAACCGCCCTGAACAAGAAATAATCAACCCGAGGGGTGGGGACTTCTATCTGGCCACCAGCGGGGACCGCAACTTGGCCGTTGACAGTGCTGCTTGGTGTCAGATGATCACCTGCTTGCAAAGATTGCTGACTGGGCGGCTTGACGTGGGCTGCCCCAGGTTGGCGTCGGCGTGGCGTGCCCTTGAGCGACCGTGATTCACTGCTGATCACCGCTCAATCGGGCACGCCACGGGCACGTCCGGCGTGCACCGCGTGTCCGGTGGCAAGCTGACCCGGACCGCAGGCCTTGCGGCCCGAAGACCAGAAGCGATGCGGCAGTAGCAACGGAGATCTTCCTCGCTTAGCAGTCTGCTTTGTTACCAGTCAGGCTTTTTTGGGCGGCTTTGTTACCCATCAGGCTTTTTGGACCGCGTCTCGAAGGCGAACACCAGGACAACGTGCACCACGCGCTCGCCGATGTTGTCGGCGGATCATTGGTCGGGTAGCAACTCTTGTCACCTCCGCGAACGCTCCTTGACGATAACTTTGCTGAGGTTTTACGGGCAGCCAACCTACATCCAGCCGCTATCCCTTGACATAAAGCGGATCTGGGTCCACGCTCGGAATGACTATCCATTAACTAATGGGGGAGCGGATCACGATGTCAAAGTTCGGCAACATCAATGAGATTCTCGCTGAGCGTCACCCTCAATTGTACGTGCCCAAAGTATTGAAGGATGGCAAGAACGTTATTTACGACAAGGGCGGCGCGAAACTTGTCGCGTTTGGATTTGAGGGAAGGGTTGTTGACTGGATTGGGTACGACGCCGAAGGAAATCAGGTTCCAACTGTCGTAATACGAGAGCCCTACGCCGAAGAAAAATTCGAAGACAAAGACAAGCCAACTGGAACACGGTATCAGGTTTGCGTTTGCCTCACCGGCCCGGAAGAAACTTGTTGGTGGATGGAGTGTATTTGCGGGCGGTGTGCATCCTTGACCTAGGCACCCTACGAACGCCTGCGGCAGAAGACCACAACGACGACCCTGAGTAAACGATCTGCCTCAGCTGCACATGGTGGAGCTGAATGGGACTTGAACCCCTGACCCTGCTTGCAAAGGTGGTGGCCGCAACCGGCGGACCTGCAGCCGCACAGGTCAAGCGCGCTGCCGGTTGCCCGCGAATGACCGTGAATCACCGTGGGTGACCCTCCTTACGGGCACGTGGCGGGCACGGGCCAGGCTCACGGCTGGATCGCCCGATCATCTGGTCCGTAGCAAGATTCCGGCCGTCCAGATCAGTCCGTAGTTGTCCGGCAAAGCAGCGGTTGCCCCGGATCTGCCGGAGTGTTCCGGCTGCGCATTCAAGGTTGGCGACGCACTGGCTTCGCCTTTCTGGGCGATCTTTAGACTCTTGACCAGCCCCGTGGACTTTTCGAAGGTGCTTGAGTAGGTTGCCGTGGTTACCCCATCGCCATCCCCAAGCCCGTCGCCCCGGCCGATCATCCTGCATGTGCCCATGTTCCCGCACGCGCCGATCCTGGTCCGGGTGGTAGACCTGCCGGGTCCGGACTTCTGGACCGTAGCTCACCGCGGAAGGCACCGGGAACGGCCTCCGTGGTGCTTCCCTCATCGAATCGTTCCTGACCGGGAACCCAACTTCGTAACAGTAGGGGCCTTCTCGACCCCGATCGCGACTGGGTGGCAGGTCTTGCGCAGGCCCGCCACCGACACGGTGCGGTTCAACGGCGACCAGCCCCCCATCTGGCACGAACCCACCGGCCGCTACCTCGACCCGGCGACCGGCGAGCTGCTGCCGACCTGGGATGAGGCGCTGGATGCCATCGGCCCGGCCGATGAGCCACGGCACGTGGCCCGGTTCGGAGCTCGGTTCGACGCCCAGGGCGTCATCGTCGGATCCCGCGACGCCAAGCGGTGCATCGGCTACCTGACCAAATACCTCACCAAAAACGTCGCCGACAGCGACGAGACCGGCACCGAACCCCAGGGCCAGCACGTCAACGGGCTCGCCGACGCGCTCCGGCACGAGCCGTGTTCCTCGTCGTGTTCCTCGCCACGGTGCTACTGACGGCGCGGCGGGCCTCGCCAAGGGGCTGTCACTCCCGACAAAGAAGGAAACCAGCCACCATGCTGAGCGCACCTGAGGGACGGGCGGACAGCCGGCCCCCACAGGCTCCGGCCACCGTCGCCGACGTCATGCGGCTGGCCGCCGAGACAGTAGCCGAGGGCGACCACGTCACTCCCGCCGCTGTCAGGGACCGGGCGTCACGGTCCTCGCCGACCCCGCGGTTCGGTCGGCGGTGAATGCGGCACGCTGCCAGTGCGCGAAAAGGCGGGATCCCCGGGGTTAGGCTCACCGCCGGACGCGATAGCCGGCCGGGCTGCCGCACCCAGACCCAGGCCACCCGGCGAGGTGTCATATCCGGGGGGCATCACAGGCAGCCGGACAGGTATTGGACTCTGCTGCCAGTCCGGCCGCATCGTGAGAGCG
>NZ_DASUHS010000123.1:0-2175 GCF_036273375.1 Mycobacterium sp.
TCGCGCACAGATTGCGGGAGAAACGCATTGTCGCGGTGGATCACGAGATTGCCGCGGTCGCGCGCCTCCTGCGACGCGCCTCCGGTGTCCGACGTTCCGGCCGAGAGCTGGGCGAACAGCTGCACATGGTCGCTGACGTCATATTTGGCCGAGGCGAGCGCGTTGAAATCGCGAGTCGGGGTTCCAAGCAGCGCAAGCAGATTCTCGTTCTGGTGCGCGCCGTCACCGCCGATCATCGTCGAGCCGAAGACCTGACCGAAATCAAAGTTGGAGATCGTCCCGCCGGGATCGAACTGGATTCCGCGCAAGGGCCCGCTGACGATCAGCCCGCCCGGGGTCGTGATCGCCGAATGCACATTGGGCGAAATGATGAAATTGGGAAGGCCGTTGGTTGCGAAATTGGGGTTGGTGATCAGGCCGACATCGCGCCGGCCCCAGTCGCGGGTCAACTGCGTTCCTATTCCGCCGATGTCGACGAAATCGAACCCGGCCATGACGTGCCCGCGGCCGTCGGCGAACCCGCTTCCACCAGCGAGCGAGAAGCGCTTTTCTGCACCGTCGCCATGCTCCGACATCCCCGCGTCGGCGGTTCCGTGGATGCCGGTGAGATCGTCGTTCAGGACAATGTTGACCACACCGGCGACGGCGTCGGAGCCGTAGGCGGCCGAGGCGCCCCCGGTGACCACTTCGACCCGCTGAACTAGCAGGGTGGGGACCACCTTGAGGTCGACGGAACCGGTCGTGGCGGTCGGCACGTGCCTTCGGCCGTCGATCAGCACCAGCGTCCGGCTCGGGCCGAGGCCCCGCAGGTCGGGATTGATCTGGCCGCCGCCGCGCGAGGTCACGCCCGCCGTGTTGGGCGAGTCGATCTCGCCGAGACTGGGGATTTGCTGAAGCAATTCGCCGAGAGTCGCGGGCTCGCGGTCCTCGATCGCCTTGGTGCCGAGCACAGTCAGCGGAGTCGGCGCGCGAACGCCCGCAGGCAGCCGTGTTCCCGTGACGACGATGTCGCTCTGGTTACCCAACGATGGTGGCGGAGACACGGGTGCGGGCGCTTGCTGCGCCTGCACAGGCACAGCAAGCAGGCACGCGGCCGCTGTGAGAAGGGTGAGCCGGGCAGTGCCGGCGCGGCTTCGGTTCGCGTTCATCGGGAGCTCCAGGCTCGAATTCGGGCAACAAAAAAGCCCGCCAGTCAGGGCGGGCCTGGTGAGGAAGGGAGGAGTCCTAGCTCCTACGCCATCGCCACGCGCGCCCGGCTGCCGAAGCCCAGCCCGAGCGCCACCAAAGCTGCCGCGACGATGCGGCAGCGGCATTCGAATTGGTGGCGGCGCGTTCCATGCAGCTTGGCTAGAGGCGGCGCTCGGCGATCGTCAACAGCCCGGTTCCAGGCACCCCGGATTCGTGTTGCCCATTTGCAACGGGGCTGACCGGCGAATGTCTGCCGCAACGAGCGGATCGAACTGCTCGAACCCGACCGTTACGCGCGCTTCACCTCAAGCGGCGGTGCTCATAATTAAGTATGTCGTCCCCGAAATTGTTGTCCCCGGAATTGTTGCTATCACGACGGCGGTCGCCAACGCACGCGAGCGATGCGTAACTGATTTACGGTTGCGTAGCTTTCGGTAAGGTATAATCTCTATGTGCCGGATGCTTGGGGGACTAAATGGCATCTTATATTGAGCAGGTTCTCGGCCGCGATGAAAACATCGTGGCCACGGCAAAGATTACGGGGTGGATTTATTTCGGTCCAGCTCTTCTCACGGTTTGCACGCTTGGCCTGTTGTGTCCCGTGTTACTCATTCCGTATATCCAGCGAGCCACTACAGACCTAGGCGTCACAAATAAGCGTGTGATTGCCAAATCGGGGCTCATTAGTCGGCGCACCGTCGAGCAGCGGATTCAAAAAATCGAAAGCATCCGAGTGAGTCAGGGCATCATTGGACGGATGCTCGATTACGGAACTATCATGGTGCACGGAACTGGCGGAGCAACCACACCCATTCGCAGCGTCGCAGACCCGTTCGCATTCAAGCGGGCGGTGGAGTCGGTCATCGACGACTACGAAAGCACTACCAAATAGCGAATTGACAGCACCGCCGCCATTAGAAACACGTTAGAATTGAGCACCCGCGCCGCAGCGCAGCGCAAGACCGATGTACCGCCGCCGCCGGTACT
>NZ_DASUHS010000124.1:0-19668 GCF_036273375.1 Mycobacterium sp.
TGCCGAGACGGCCGAAATAGTTGCGCAGATCTGCGCCGACGTCGGCGCGCCAGCGGAACGGATCAGCTCCGGCGTCGGTTGGATGCGGCAGCTGGGTTGCTGACGGGCCGGCTCGATGGCGGCAACCGTGTCTTCCCGTTCGCCAGCCGGTCCCGTAGAGCAAAGTGCTAACGCTATGCACCCATAGTTGCCGCGCACTTATGTCTGGCAAAATCGACCCGCCTCAGCGAAGTTCTGCGAGAATCCCTGCAGTAGCCACCCAGCGGGTCGGACTCCGCGGCTGGCAAACGAGGGAGCCAACGGTATGGGTGTCGGGCGTGAAGGATAAGCCGTTATCGCGACGTTACCGCCGAGGTGGCGGCCTAGCCGTCTGATCGTATGAAGGTTTGATGTGACGGAGCGATTGGTCGGTCGGGAAGCCGAAGAGCGGGCCGTCAGCGATTTTCTTGACTCTTTGCCACGCCGGTCGTGCGCTCTCGTTATCGAGGGCGAGGCGGGGATCGGCAAAACGGCGGTGTGGGCAGATGCGGTCCGCCGGGCTGATGAATGCGGATATCGCGTATTGAGTTGCCGCGCCGCCGCGGCTGAGTCGGTGCTGGCGTATACGGTGCTGGCCGATCTGCTCGATGACGTCGATGACTCGGTATGGGCGGATCTGCCGGCTCCGCAGCAGCAGGCCTTGGACGGTGCGCTGTTGAGAGACCTCGTCGAGGCTTCCGAGGTTGATCCCAGGGCGGTGGCGGCGGCTTTTGTGGCAATCATCGGTCGACTCGCCGCTGTGCGGCCTCTTGTGATTGCCATCGATGATCTGCAGTGGGCGGATAAGTCGAGTGCCAGTGTGGTGGCGTATGCCGCGCGCCGTCTTCGCGCGGGTGCGGCCCTGCTATGCACCGTGCGTACCGAAGCGGCCGCCGCGCGGTTGCAGCTGCCCAGCCCCGACGACGTGCGTCGCATCCGAATGCAGCCTTTGACCGTAGGCGAGTTGCATCAGGTTCTGCTGATGCGGCTGGGCCAGTCGGTGGCGCGTCCTACGCTGCTACGCATCCACGAGGTAGCGGCAGGTAACCCGTTTTTCGCGCTGGAGCTGACCCGAGAACTGGGCGCGGAGGGACGGGCTTTCGAAATGAGTCTGCCGGGCAGCCTCAATGAGTTGGTCCGCGCGAGGATCAGTCGGGTCGGCGCCGAAGACGTTCTGCTTGCCATCGCCAGCCTGCCTAATGCGACGGTGGCGATGGTGGCGCGGGCCACCAATTCGCCACCGGATCAGGTGGTGCAGTCGCTGCGGGAAGCCGAAAACCAGGCGGTGGTGGCAATCGACGGGATCCGGCTCCGCTTCACCCATCCCCTCCTGGCGCACGGCGTCTACAGCGCAGCGGCGCCCGGTCGCCGCCGCGAAATGCACCGCCGGCTGGCCGAACTCACCGCCCAACCCGAGTTGCATGCCCGCCACCTCGCGCTCGCCGACACATCCGGGAAGCCCGAGACCCTGGCCGCGCTGGACAGGGCCGCCGAGATTGCCTGTGGCAGGGGCGCACCGGCCGCCGCAGCCGAGCTGGTTGAACTGGCCGTCGGTCTGGCCGGCGATAACGATCTAAGGCGCAAGATACGCTGTGCGACATACCATTTCGTTGCGGGTGATCCCGCCCGAGCCCGGCGCATCCTCGATGCGGTCATTGCGGCACTGCCGCCCTGCCCGACCCGTGCCGAGGCGTTGCATCAGCTGGGGCTGATCGTCCTCTCTGACGACAGCTTCCTCGAAGCGGCGGGAGTGCTCGAGCAGGCTGTAGACGAAAGCGGTACCGACGCCGCCTTGCGCGTTCGCATCCTGATCAGTTTGGCCTTCGCTCTTCTCAACGCGGGCCGACACGAGCAGGCCTATGCGCGTGTTGAGCAGGCCGTGACCGATGCCGAGCGCCTTGGCGCCGGCGCACTGCTCGGGCCGGCGCTGGGCATGCGGGTGATGATTGACTTCATGGGCGGCAAGGGCTTTGACGAGCTCGCCATGCAACGCGCAGTCGGAATGGAAGGGCCGGGCTCGCCGGTCCCGTTGGCGTTGCGGCCTCGTGCACAGATGAGCCTGCTGCGCGCTTGGACGGGTGAGCTGGGTAGGGCCCGTGAAGAGCTGGCGGAAATAGAACGGCAATGTCTCGCTCTCGGCGAGGAAGCTGAGCTGATCTTCATCGGCTTTCACCTCACCCTCATCGATATCTGGCTTGGCAACTTCGCCAGTGCGGCCGTTATCGCCGACGCCACGATGGAACGGGCAACTCAGCTGGGCGGTGACTTCCCGATGTTCATCGGGCTCACCCTTCGGGCCGCGGTCGCCGCTCACGTCGGCCGCCTGGACGACGCTCGAAGTGATCTGACCCAGGCGATAGCAGCTGCTCAACGTTGCGGCTCAAGACGTTTGGCCGAGTGGCCGGCGACGATAGCCGGATTCGTCGAGGTGTCATCAGGTGATTACCAAGCGGCCATGAGCGAGCTTGAACCGCTGTTGCCCATGGTGGCGCTCTTCCCAGAAGCAAGTGAGATCATCTCGTCGTCTTTCGTTCCCGAGGCGGTTGAGGCCATGGTCGGTCTCGGTCGATTGGATGATGCCGAGCCGCTGGTGGAAGCCTTGGAGCGCAATGGCCGCCGACTCGACCGCGCGTGGACCATAGCGGTCGGTATGCGTTGTCGCGCCATGCTTCAGGCTGCGCGCGGTGATGTCGCAGGCGCGATGACAAGCGTAGAGCTGGCATTAGCCGAGCACGAACGCCTCGCGATGCCGTTTGAACGCGCCCGCACTCAGCTGTTGTGTGGCCAGCTGCAGCGCCGCCAGCGCCGGCGCGACACGGCTAGTGCAGCGCTGCGCGAGGCACGGGACACCTTTGAGCAACTCGGCACTACGGTGTGGGCCGAGCGCGCCGAAACTGAACTGGCGCGTGGTCTTTCAATCCGAGGTCGCGACCCGGGATTGACCGCCACCGAAGAACGCGTTGCCGACCTGGCCGTCTCCGGATTGACCAATCGCGACATCGCGGCCGCCATCTTCGTGAGCCCCAAGACCGTGGAAGTCAACCTCAGCCGCGTTTACCGCAAACTGAGCATCCGATCCCGCGCCGAGCTTTACCGGGCGCTCCAAACCTGGAAAGAAAAATCTTGACCTGATTCCCCGTAACCCGTGGCTCACTCGGCGTTTCAGGAGAACGTAGTCTGCGCGCAGGTGCTCGGTGACGTGATGTTGACCCCGGAGTAGACCACCTGGATGTGGGTGCAGGCGATGACATTGTTGTCGATCTTGGGCTGGCCCGTCTGCCAGTCGGTGGAGTCGATGCGCCCATGCGTCTGATACTTGTCCGGTGGGCCCTCGCCCATGTAGATGGTGGTGATCTCGTCGGAACCCATCGACTTGTGCACCCGCTCGTACTGGCCGTCGGCGTGCGCGTCGAGATAGGCCATCCGGTTCGAGGACCGGATCTCGGTGGTTTGGCGGGCCCACAGGCCGGGCGGGAAGCCGGTGACCCCGTCGGGCGCCAGCATGTCCGCCCCGGCGGTGAAGTCGCAGTGGCCATCGGCTTTGAAGCAATTGAGGACGACGCGCGTCTCCAATTGGTTGGGTCCATCCAGCGGGAACAGCGTGGTGGCGGTGTTGCTCGCCGCCGCGCACACCCCGGCGGGCAGAAACATCGGCATCACCGCGACGACTGCGAATCCCGATACCAGCCGCATCATCGATGCTCCCTTTCCCTGTGACCCAAGGGTGAACTTAACCCCGCGACTACTCGTCGTAGGTGACTTCTACCGAATCAGATTCAGGGTGAGATTGACAGGCCAGAATCAGGCCCTCGTCCAGGTCCTGCTGCTCGAGCACGTCGTTGACCTCCATGCTCACGTTGCCGCTGCGCAACGTGCACGCACACGCGCCGCAATGGCCCTCGCGGCAGGAGAAGGGCGCGTCGAGACCCTTGGCCAGCAGCACGTCGAGCAACTTGGCCTTGCGTGGCCACGACACGGTGTGGGTTTCGCCGTCCAGCTCGACCACCGCGGTCGCCGGCGGCTCGTCACCTTCGGCGGTGTCCTCGATCTGCACCGCAGCGAACGGATCCGAGTCCAGCGACTTGAACACTTCGATATGTATCTGCGGCGCAGGCACTTTCAGCGTTTCCAGGGCCTGTCTCGCCGAGTCCATGAAGGCGCCCGGGCCGCAGATGAACACCGGCCGATCCGTGTAGGGCCCGGCCAGCTTGGCCAGCGCGGCCACGCTGGGCAGGCCCTGCAGCGATTCCAGCCAGTGCAGCACCGTGAGCCGGTCGGGATATTTGGCCGACAGCTCGCGCAGGGCGTCGGAGAAGATCACCGAACGGTCGTCCCGATTGGCGTAGACCAGCGTCACCTGCCCGCTGCCCTCGGCCAGCGCCGACTTGCAGATCGACATGATCGGGGTGATCCCGCTGCCCGCGGCCATCAGCAGGAAGTCATCGCCCAGCGTTTTGGGAACGAAGTTGCCCGACGGGGCCAACACGTGGATCCGCATGCCCTTGCGTGCGTGGTCGCACAGCCAGTTGGATGCGTAGCCGTCCGCGGTTCGTTTGACCGTGACCGTCAGAGCGTCGTCGGTGAACGGCGAGCTGCACAACGAATAACAACGGGCCACCGATCCGGTGCGCTCGCTGGGAATGCGCAGCGTCAGGAACTGACCCGGCGCGTACCGCAGCCGCTCGGGCGGGATTGCGGGGTCGCCCGCGTCGTCCGGTACGGCGAACACCAGCGACCGCGCGTCGTCGGTCTCGGCGATGACCTCGGCGACCTGCAGTTCGAGGACGTGGTCACCGAGTGGCTCGTCGGGAATCGCCGCGGTCAAGGGCCGTCCCTTCCTTTCGTTGCAACTAGAACATGTTACAGAAAAGCGGATTCGTATCGCTACCAGCCGCAGGAATACCCTGCTCGACACAAATCGGAACGTGTTCTAGTCTCTGGTGTAAGTCCGCTGAGTAAGTCTGGCGCAGGAGGCAAACGTAAGTGACGTCCATTCAACAGCGTGATGCGCAGTCGGTTTTGGCTGGCATCGATGATCTGCTCCCGCAGATACGCGAACGCGCTCAGGCGACGGAGGATCTGCGGCGGTTGCCCGACGAGACCGTTCAGGACCTGCAGGATGTGGGCTTCTTCACCCTGTTGCAGCCCGAGCAGTGGGGCGGGTTGCAGTGCGACCCGGCGCTGTTCTACGAGGCGGCGCGGCGGCTGGCCAGCGCGTGCGGTTCCACCGGCTGGGTGAGCTCGATCATCGGCGTGCACAACTGGCACCTGGCGCTGTTCGACCAGCAGGCGCAGGAGGAGGTCTGGGGCGAGGACCCCAAGACCCGGGTCTCGTCGTCGTATGCCCCGATGGGTGCGGGCGTCGTGACCGACGGCGGTTACCTGGTCAACGGCGCATGGAACTGGTCCTCGGGTTGTGACCACGCCACGTGGGCGTTCCTCGGCGGTCCGGTGATCAAGGACGGCCGCCCGGTCGACTTCGGTTCTTTCCTGATCCCGCGCAGCCAGTACCGCATTGACGACGTGTGGCATGTCGTCGGCCTGCGCGGCACCGGCAGCAACACCGTCGTCGTCAAGGACGTCTTCGTGCCGCGGCACCGATTCCTGTCCTACAAGGCGATGAACGACGGTAGCGCGGGCGGATACGAGACCAACACCGCCGCGGTCTACAAAATGCCTTGGGGCACAATGCACCCCACCACGATCTCGGCGCCGATCGTCGGCATGGCCTACGGGGCATACGACGCGCACGTCGAGCACCAGGGCAAGCGCGTGCGCGCGGCGTTCGCCGGTGAGAAGGCCAAGGACGACCCGTTTGCCAAGGTCCGCATCGCCGAAGCGGCCAGCGACATCGACGCGGCGTGGCGCCAGTTGAGCGGCAACGTCGCCGACGAGTACGCGTTGCTGTCGGCCGGCAAGGAGATCCCGTTCGACCTGCGTGCCCGCGCTCGCCGCGACCAGGTACGCGCCACCGGCCGTGCGATCGCCTCCATCGACCGGCTGTTCGAGGCTTCCGGTGCGACCGCCCTGGGCAATGACCAACCGGTGCAACGGTTCTGGCGTGACGCACATGCCGGGCGCGTGCACGCGGCCAACGACCCCGAGCGGGCCTACCAGATCTTCGGGAACAACGAGTTCGGGTTGCCGCCCGGCGACACCATGGTCTGATGACCTCGACAACCGAAGAAATCACCTTCGAGTCCACTTCGCGCTTCGCGGAGGTCGACGTCGACGGTCCGCTGAAGCTGCACTACCACGAGGCGGGCGTAGGCAACGAACAGACGGTGGTGCTGCTGCACGGCGGCGGTCCGGGCGCGGCGAGTTGGACGAACTTCTCGCGCAATATCCCGGTGCTGGCGAAGGAGTTTCACGTGCTGGCCGTCGACCAGCCCGGGTACGGCCACTCCGACAAGCGCGCCGAGCACGGGCAGTTCAACCACTACGCGGCGCGGGCACTCAAGGGTCTCTTCGACCAGCTGGATCTGGGACGTGTTCCGCTGGTTGGGAATTCGCTGGGCGGCGGCACCGCGGTCCGCTTCGCGCTGGACTACCCGGACCGGGCCGGACGCCTGGTGCTGATGGGGCCCGGCGGGGTGAGCGTGAACCTGTTCGCGCCCGACCCGACCGAGGGCGTCAAACGGCTGGGCAAGTTCTCCGCCGAGCCCACCCGCGAAAACCTCGAGGCGTTTCTGCGGGTGATGGTCTACGACCAGAAACTGATCACCCCCGAGTTGATCGACCAGCGTTTCGAGTTGGCCAGCACGCCCGAATCGCTGACAGCGACCCGCGCGATGGGAATGTCTTTCGCCGGAGCCGATTTCGAGCTCGGCATGATGTGGCGGGAGGTGCACCGCCTGCGTCAGCCGGTGCTGCTGATCTGGGGCCGCGAGGATCGGGTCAACCCGCTGGACGGTGCACTGGTCGCACTGAAAACCATTCCGCGTGCACAGCTTCACGTTTTCGGGCAATGTGGACACTGGGCGCAGGTGGAGAAGTTCGACGAGTTCAACAAGCTCACCATCGATTTCCTGGGAGGTGCGCGATGAGTATCCGCTCTCTGGGCTATCTGCGTATCGAGGCCACCGACATGGCGGCCTGGCGCGACTACGGCCTGAAGGTTCTCGGCATGGTCGAGGGCAAGGGCATAGGCGAGGGTGCGCTGTATCTGCGGATGGACGATTTCCCGGCCCGGCTGGTGATCGTGCCCGGCGAGCAGGACCGGCTCATCGAAGCCGGCTGGGAATGCGCGAACGCCGCGGGCCTGCAAGAGATCCGGAACCGGCTCGATATCGAGGGCACGCCCTACAAGGAGGCGACCGCCGCCGAACTGGCCGATCGCCGGGTCGACGAGATGATCCGGTTCTCCGATCCGTCCGGCAACTGCCTGGAGGTCTTCCACGGCGCCGCCCTGGAACACCGCCGGGTGGTCAGCCCGTACGGGCACAAGTTCGTCACCGCCGAGCAGGGCCTGGGACACGTGGTGCTGACCACTCGCGACGACGAAGAGACACTGCACTTCTACCGGGATGTGCTGGATTTCAAGTTGCGTGACTCGATGCGGTTACCGCCTCAGGTTGTCGGTCGACCGGCCGACGGGCCGCCGGCCTGGCTGCGCTTCCTGGGCTGCAACCCGCGTCACCACAGCCTGGCCTTCATGCCCGGGCAGACCCCGAGCGGCATCGTGCACCTGATGGTCGAGGTCGAACAAGCCGACGACGTGGGCCTGTGCCTGGATCGGGCGCTACGCCGCAAGGTGCCGATGTCGGCGACCCTGGGCCGCCACGTCAACGACCTGATGCTGTCCTTCTATATGAAGACACCCAGCGGCTTCGACATCGAATTCGGCTGCGAGGGAAGGCAAGTCGAAGACAACGATTGGATCGCCCGGGAGAGCACCGCGATCAGCCTGTGGGGCCACGACTTCAGCGTCGGCTTCAAGGGTTAAATTCGAGGTTATGACTGCCGCGCCGATCGACCCGCGCACGTTCCGCAGCGTGCTCGGCCAGTTCTGCACCGGAATCACCATCATCACCACCGTGCACGACGACGTTCCGGTCGGCTTCGCCTGCCAGTCCTTCGCGGCGCTGTCGCTGGATCCTCCGCTGGTGCTGTTCTGCCCCACCAAGGTGTCGCGGTCGTGGAAGGCCATCGAGGCCAGCGGCCGGTTCTGCGTCAACATGCTGACCGAGCAGCAGAAGCACGTCTCGGCCCGCTTCGGCTCCAAGGAGCCCGACAAGTTCGCCGGGATCGACTGGCACGCTTCCGAACTCGGTTCCCCGATCATCGACGGTTCGCTGGCCTACATCGACTGCGCGGTCGCCTCCGCGCACGACGGGGGCGATCATTTCGTAGTTTTCGGTGCGGTGCAATCGCTTTCGGAGGCGCCCAAGATCAAACCGCGACCGCTGCTGTTTTACCGAGGTGAATACACCGGCATCGAACCGGACAAGACGACGCCGGCGCAGTGGCGCGACGACCTGGAGGCGTTCCTGACCACCACCACCCAAGACACGTGGCTGTAGTGGGTCTTTAGGTGGGCCCGCCGCGCTGGCTCCCGGCGTCGCGGTCGTTGCCCGACAAGTTCACCGTGGGGGAGTTGTCCGGGATCGGCTGCTCCTGGCTCCACGCGGCGTCGCGGTCGGCGCCGCCCTCGTCGGGAGCGGAGCCCTTCTCGGTCTTCACCCTCGGATCCAGGCTGTCAGCCCGCTGCAACTGCTCATTCAGTTGTTCGCGCGAGGACGCAACTTCGCTCTGATGCGCTGACGCCCGATCCTGCAGCCGCGCGGCTTCGGCCGCCTTGGCCTCGGCTTCGGCCTGCGCGGCACGCGCTTTCGCGGCCGTCTCCGCGGCCAGCGCCTCACGGCGCTCGACCTTGGTGGTCTCCAACTTAGCCTGTTCGCGAATCCCCTCGGCCTCCCGCTCGCGGCGGCGCATGCTCGCTCTCCGGGCAAGCATGACCAGGACGATAATTATGAAGACGGCCACGACTGCGGCGATAACGATCCAGACGGTGTTGCTGGTGTTCATGATGACTCCGTTGTCAGCTGGGAAACCTAGGCCCTATCACGCGGGTTGCCGTATTCGACACGAACGAAACAACCGATGCCGATGCCCGGCGCTTCGGCGGAAGGCCGCGGGCCAGAATGGTGTCATGACGCTGGATCTGGACGCGTACTTCGACCGTATCGACTACCGCGGTCCCGCCGAGCCGACCCTCCAAGTGCTGCAGAACCTGGTGACCGCGCACACCGGCTCGATCCCGTTCGAGAACCTCGATCCGCTGATGGGCGTGCCGGTCGATGACCTGAGCCCGCAAGCGCTGACCGACAAGCTGGTCTACCGGCGCCGCGGGGGCTACTGCTACGAGCAGAACGGCCTGATGGGGTACATACTGACCGAGATCGGGTTTCGGGTGCGTCGGTTTGCCGGGCGGGTGGTCTGGATGCTGCCGCCCGACGCGGCGCTGGGCGCCCTGACACACACGGTGCTGGCGGTGACGTTCCCCGGCTCGCAGGGTGTCTTCCTGGTCGACGTCGGCTTCGGCGGCCAGACCCTGACCTCCCCCATCCGCTTGCAGACCGGAAACCCCCAGCAGACCACGCACGAGCCCTACCGGCTGAACGATCGCGGTGACGGCCTGGTCCTGCAAGCCCAACTCCGGGACGAATGGCAACCGCTGTATATATTCGGTACCCAGACCGTGCCGCAGATCGATCTGACGGTGGGCAGCTGGTACGTGTCCACGCATCCGTCGTCGATCTTCGTGACCGGCCTGACGGTTGCGCTGACCACCGAGGACGCCCGTTACAACCTGGCCGGCAGAAACCTGACCATCCACCGCGCCGACGGCAGCGAGAAGATCCGCCTCGACGACGCCGCCGCGGTTGTCGACATGCTCGGTGGGCGGTTCGGCATCGACGTGGCGGGCGTCGGCGATCGGGGGGCGCTCGAGGCGCGCATCGCGCAGGTGCTCGACGGGTAGGCGCCTCGCCGCCTTTCGCTAGCGGGCCGAAAGCCAGGGGCCGAGCCGTCGCACCGCTTCTTCGATGTCGTTCGTCGGCCCCGCAAACGACAGCCGCACGAACGAATTCCCCCGCGCGGTGTCGAAGTCGATGCCCGGTGCGATCGCAACGCCGGTCTCTTTCAGCAGCTTTGAACAAAAGCCTATCGAATTGTCGGTGAATTCCGAGACGTCGGCGTACACGTAGAAGGCGCCGTCGGTCGGGGCCAGACGCTCGATGCCGATGCTGCGTAGCCCGTCGAGCACCAACGAGCGATTGGTCGCATAGTGATGCAGGTGGCCGTCGGCTTCGGCGTTGGCCTCCGGGGTGAAGGCCGCGATCGCGGCAAGTTGGGACAGCACGGGCGGGCAGATGGTGAAGTTGCCGGTGAGACAATCCACCGCGCGGCGTAGCTCGGGCGGCACCAACAGCCAGCCCAGTCGCCAGCCCGTCATCGCGTAGTACTTCGAAAAGCTGTTGACCACGACGGCATTTCGCGATGTCTGCCAGGCGCAGCTGGTCTGCGGCGCGCCTTCGTAAACCAGCCCGTGGTAGACCTCGTCGCTGACCAGCCTCGCTCCCGATGCGTCACACCACGAAGCGATCGCGGCCAGCTCCGTCGGCTCGATGACCGTGCCCGTGGGGTTGGCCGGACTTGCCACGATGACACCTTGCACCGGGGGGTCGAGTTCGGCGAGCATCTGCGCGGTCGGCTGGAAGCGGGTCCGCGGTCCGCAGGGTATTTCCACCACCTCACATCCCAACGCCGACAGGATGTTTCGGTAGCACGGGTAGCCAGGGCTGGCCAGCGCCACGCGATCACCGACGTCGAAGCAGGCCAGGAAGGTGAGCAGGAAGCCGCCCGAGGAGCCCGTCGTGATCACCACCGCGTCGGATTCCAGGTCGAGCCCGTGCTGGCGCTGATAGTCAGCGGCGATCACGGCTCGCAGCTCGGGAATGCCCAACGACACCGAGTAACCCAGCTCGTTGGAATGCACGGCAGCGGCCGCCGCCGCTCGCACCGGCTCGGGCGCCCCCACGCTGGGCTGGCCCGCGGACAGGTTGACCAAGTCGCCGTGGCTGCGCTGGCGTTCCGCGGCCGCCAGCCAGACATCCATCACGTAAAACGGTGGGATGCCGGCTCGTAGCGAGACACGGTCGGTCACGGCGTCTTGAGTACCTCGGATTCCAGTCGTTTGAGTAGCTCCTGCGCCGAATCCAGCAGATGCGCGCTGCCGTGGGCACGTTTGAAGTACAGGTGCATGTCGTGTTCCCAGGTGATCGCGATGCCGCCGTGCAGCTGAATGCCCTCGGCGGCCACCGTGTTCAGTGCCTCGGTGGCGGCCAGACGGGCGCTGGCGGCGTTGGTGGGAGTGGGGTCATCGCACGCGTCCGTGACGACGGCCTTCGCGGCGGCGACGGTGACATACAGGTCGGCCATCCGATGCTTGAGGGCCTGGAAGCTGCCGATCGGCCGGCCGAATTGCACTCGGTCCTTTGCGTATTCGACGGTCAGTTCCAAACAGCGTTCGGCGGCACCGATCTGCTCGGCGGCCAGCAGGATGGCGGCCTTGTCCGCCAGCCCCGGGTCGGTGCCGATCGACACGGTCTCCTCGGCTTTCATCCGCGCGAGGCGCCGGGTCGGGTCCATGGCGGTGACGGGCTGCGCGCTGAATCGGGTCCACCTGTTCAGCCGGCCGTCCTCGACGGCGACCACGACGCCAGCGATATCGCCGTTGATCACGTAGTCGGCGTCGAGCACCAGCGCGCCGATCGAGGTGCCCTCGGCCAGGCCTTCCAGCGTCGCGACGTCCGGCTCGGTCGCGCTCAGCAGCGCCAGCTCGGCCAACGTGGTACCCAGCAGCGGGGAGGGCACCAGGGCGCGGCCCAGTTCCTGCAAAACCGCTGCGGCGTCAGCTAGTTCGCCGCCCGCACCGCCCAACTCCTCGGGTATCACCAGGGCCGCGGCGCCGACCTGCTCGCACAGCAGTTGCCAGAGCGATTCGTCGTAGCCACGGTCGGATTCCATGGCCGCGCGCACGGCCGCCGCAGTGGCGTGCTTGGCCACCAGGGCGGCGACGGTCTCGGCCAGCATCTGCCGTTCGTCACTCATGGGCGCCGCTCCTCTTCCCGGCAAGCGGGAGGTACCCCCACATCGCTATTGGGCTCTGCGTCGTCGCTGCGCGACTCATATCGCCTCCAGCACTCGCCGCCGATGTTCCTCCGGCGTACCCCAAGCGGACCGCAGCGCCTGCACGCGCAGCAGCAACAGCGACAGGTCGTGTTCCTGGGTGAAACCGATGGCGCCGTGGGTCTGCAGCGCCGAGCGCGCCGCCAGCAGCCCGGCCTCGGACGCGGCGGCCTTGGCCGCACTGACATCGCGCGGATCCATGGTCAGCGCGGCACCGTATATCAGGGGCCGGGCCAGCTCGATGGCGATGTGCACGTCGGCGAGCTTGTGCTTGATCGCCTGATACGAGCCGATCACCCGGCCGAACTGGGTGCGTTGCTTGGCGTAGTCGACCGCGCCGTCGCGCAGCGCCTCGGCCGCGCCGATCAGCTGTGCCGCGGTCGCCAGCGCGCCGAACTCGTAGCCGCGCTTGACTATTCCTTCCGGAACTTGCCAGCTTCTGCCGGTCGCGGTCACGTCGGAGAGCTTGCGGCTGGGATCGACGGATTCGTGGACGTCACCGGGTGTTGCCTCGGTGACGCCGCCCTCGCCGGCCAATAGCACCAGGCCGGCGACGTCGGCGTCGACAGCACGCGGTGTCTGCGGCGGCAGCGCGACGGTGGCGATCAGTTCCCCGGACGCCAATTCGGCGCAGCGGTCGGCCTGATCGCCAGAGGCGAGCAATACCGGTGCCACAGCGATGGATTCGGCCACCGGACCCGGCACGCACCAGCGCCCGAGGCGCTCGATGGCGACGACGAGGTCGACCGGATGGGCCTCGATGCCGTCGAATTTCTCCGGCACGGCCAGCGCGGTGACGCCCAGGTTGGCCAACTGCTCCCATACCTTGCGGCCCGGTGCGGTGTCGCCCGCGGACCACGCGCGCACCGCGCCGGGCAGGTCCGCCGCGCCGAGCGCGGCGTCGATGCTGGCCGCGAAGTCGCGCTGTTGTTCGTCTAGCGCAAATTTCACTTCTTGCCCCCGGACTTCTCGCGCGGCAGGCCCAGCAACCGCTCGGAGATGATGTTGCGCTGAATCTCGTTGGTGCCGGCATAGATCGGGCCACCCAACGCGAACAACAGCCCCTCGGTCCACGGGCTGGCGAGCTCCCCGTCGGCGGCGAGCAGGTCGAGCGCTGTCTGGTGCAGTTCGACGTCGAGATCAGACCAGAACACCTTGGTCACCGACGATTCGGCGCCCAGCTCACCACCGAGGGCCAGCCGGGTCACCGTGCCAAAGGTCTGCAGCCGGTAGGCCTGCGCCTTGATCCAACCGTCGGCGACCCGGTCGGCGAATGCGGCGGGTGAGCCACTGTCCTTCCACAACTGCACCAGCCGCTCCGCGGTGGCCAGGAAGCGGGCCGGGCTGCGCAGTGACATGCCGCGCTCGTTGCTCGACGTGCTCATAGCCGCCCGCCAGCCCTCGTGCGGGGCACCGATCACGTCCTCGTCGGGAACGAAGACGTCGTCGAGGAAGATCTCGCCGAAGCCGGTGTCACCACCCAGCTGGACAATGGGCCGCACCGTGACGCCCTCTGCCCTCAGGTCGAACATGAAGTACGTCAGCCCATTGTGCCGCTCGGCGCCGGGATCGGAACGAAACAGCCCAAAACCCCGCTCGGCGAACGGTGCTCGCGAGCTCCAGATCTTCTGTCCGTTGAGCCGCCAGCCGCCGTCGGTCGGGCTAGCGGTGGACCGCAGTGACGCCAGGTCGCTGCCGGACTCGGGCTCCGACCACGCCTGGGCCCAGATCTCCTCGCCGCTGGCCATTTTCGGCAGGATCCGGTCACGCTGCTCTTCGGTGCCATGCGTGAAGAGGGTCGGCGCCAGCATCGAGGTGCCGTTGGCGCTGGCACGGCCCGGCGCACCGGCCCGGAAGTACTCCTCTTCGAACACCACCCAGTGCAGCAGCGGTGCGTCGCGGCCGCCGTAGCGCTTCGGCCAGTTGATCACCGACAGGCCGGCGTCGAACAGCACGCGGTCCCAATGCCGGTGCTGATCAAAGCCTTCCGCGTTGTCGTATGACTTCGTCGGGATCGAATCGGCGTTGGCCGACAAGAATTCCCGCACCTCGGCCCGGAAGGCCAAGGTGTCTTCGTCGAGTTCCAGATCCATTAGTCCTGCTCTCGCAGTTGTGGTTTGACCACCTTGCCGCCCGCATTGCGCGGCAACGCATCGACGAACCGCACCGACCGCGGCGCCTTGAAGTTCGCTAAATGCTCACGGGTGTAAGCGATCACAGATTGTTCATCGAGCTGGGCGCCGGGCCGGGTCACCAGGTACGCCCGGCCCACTTCGCCGAGCCGCTCATCGGGAACCCCGATCACTGCGGCGTCGGCCACGCCGTCCATCCGGGCCAGCACCTGCTCGACCTCGGCCGGGTAGACGTTGAATCCACCGCAGATGTACATGTCCTTGAGCCGATCGGTGATGCGCAGGTTGCCGGCGGCGTCGACGGCGCCGATGTCACCTGTGTGCAGCCAGCCCTCGCCGTCGATGGCGGCCGCGGTGGCCTCCGGGTCTTCGAGGTAGCCCAGCATCACGTTCGGCCCGCGCAGCAACACCTCTCCCGAGTCCTCGGGTGAGTCGGCGTCGATGCGCAATTCGAAGTCGGCGAATGGACGTCCACAAGTGGTGGCCACTGTGACCGCGTCGTCGTCGGCACGGCACATGGTTCCCATGCCGTTGGCCTCGGTCAGCCCGTAGGCGGTCAGCACGATGTCGATGTCGAGTTCGGATTGCATGCGCTCGACCAGCACGACCGGCACGGTCGCGGCGCCGGTCACCGCGAACCGCAGTGAGCTCAGGTCGTAGTCGTTGCGTGCCGGGTGGTCCAGCAGCGTTTGGTAGATGGTGGGCGGCCCGGGCAGCACGGTGATGCGGTGTTGCTCGATGGCTTGCAGCGCGCGCTGCGGGTCGAAGGTCAGGTGGGGGATCAGCGTCGCACCGGTCTGCAAACAGGCCAGGATGCCGGCCTTGTAGCCGAAGTTGTGAAAGAACGGGTTGATGCACAGGTAGCGGTCGTCACTGGTGATCTTGCCGTTGGCCGCCCAGGACGCCGAGGCCGACAGCGACTGCCGGTGCGCGCACAGCACGCCTTTGCTGCGGCCGGTGGTGCCGGACGTGAAGAGGATGTCGCTGACATCATCGGGCGCGACGGCGGACGCACGAGTGGCAACAGCGTCGAGGTCGCTGCCGCGGGCGACGAATTCGTCCCAGGTTCCGGCCCCGGTCTCCGCGGCGTCGATCGGTATCCGCACGATGTGGCGCAGCGCGGGCAGCGCCGCGCGGTCCAGGTCGGCAAGGCGATCGTTGCCCAGGAACTGGCCCATCCCGAACAACACCGGCGCGCCGGTGCGAGCCAGGATGTCGCTGGCCTCGGCGGCCGTGTAGCGGGTGTTCAGGGGCACCATCGCCGCGCCCGTGTGGTGGATCGCCAGGCAGGCCACCACCCAATGCCAGGTGTTCGGCGACCAGATGGCCACCCGGTCTCCCGCTTGGACGCCGAGCGCAATGAGCGCGGCCGCCGCCCGGTGTACCTCGTCGCGCAGCGCGGCGGCGGTGAAGGACCGTTCGTCGGTGATCAACGCGTCGTGATCGGGCAGCTGGTTCGCGAAGCGATCCAGCGCCGCGGGCACCGTGCGCGGATCGTTGGTCATCGAATGCTCCTGTGGGCGACGCTGGCGCAATTTGATCGCTCGATTTCTCCTCACGCCGCTGCGCGGCGCGCATCGTCACCGAGCTACAAAGCAAGTGCTTGGTAGGTTAGCCTACAGGGCATGCAGGACGTCGAGGAGTTCCGGGCCGTGGTCCGTCAGTGGCTCGCCGACAATCTGGTCGGCGAATTCGCAGCTCTCAAGGGTCTCGGCGGCCCCGGACGCGAGCACGAGGCGTTCGAAGAGCGCCGGGCATGGAATCAGCATCTGGCTAAGGCAGGGCTGACATGCCTGGGCTGGCCGGTCGAGCACGGCGGCCGGGGTCTGTCCACCGCGCACCGGGTGGCCTTCTACGAGGAATACGCCAAGGCCGACGCCCCGGACAAGGTCAATCACTTCGGCGAGGAGTTGCTCGGCCCGACGCTGATCGCGTTCGGGACGCCCGAGCAGCAGCATCGTTTCTTGCCGAAGATCCTCGACGTGACCGAGCTGTGGTGCCAGGGGTATTCGGAGCCCGGCGCCGGCAGTGACCTGGCCAACGTGGCGACCACCGCCGAACTCGACGGCGGCGAGTGGGTGATCAACGGCCAGAAGGTGTGGACGTCGCTGGCGCACTTGTCGCAATGGTGCTTCGTGGTCGCGCGCACCGAGAAGGGCTCCAAGCGCCACGCCGGCCTATCGTATCTGCTGGTACCGCTGGATCAGCCGGGCGTGGAAGTCCGTCCGATCGTCCAGATCACCGGTACCGCAGAATTCAACGAGGTGTTCTTCGACGACGCCCGCACCGAGGCCGCTCTGGTGGTCGGTGAGCCCGGCGACGGTTGGCGGGTCGCCATAGGCACGCTGACCTTCGAGCGCGGCGTGTCGACGCTCGGACAGCAAATTCGTTACGCCCGTGAGCTTTCTAACCTGGCCGAGCTCGCCCAGCGCACCGGCGCCGCCGACGACCCGTTCATCCGCGAGCGGTTGACCCGGGCGTGGACCGGGCTGCGGGCCATGCGCAGCTACGCGTTGGCCACCATGGACGTCGAGCAACCCGGCCAGGACAACGTGTCGAAGTTGTTGTGGGCCAATTGGCATCGCGATCTGGGCGAGCTGGCCATGGACGTCATCGGTAAGCCGGGCCTGACGCTGGCCGACGGCGAGTTCGACGAATGGCAGCGGCTGTTCCTGTTCACCCGCGCCGACACCATCTACGGCGGATCCAACGAGATCCAGCGCAACATCATCGCCGAGCGGGTGCTCGGCCTACCTCGAGAGGTCAAAGGATGAGTCTGTCCGAAGCTCCGAAAGAGATTGCCGGACATGGACTTCTGCAGGGCAAAGTGGTGGTCGTGACCGCGGCCGCGGGCACCGGCATCGGCGCGTCGACGGCACGGCGGGCGCTGGCCGAGGGGGCCGACGTAGTGATCTCGGACCACCACGAACGCCGGTTGGGGGAGACCGCCGACGAGCTCACCGCGCTGGGCCAGGGCCGCGTCGAAAGCGTGCTGTGCGACGTGACGTCCACCGCGCAGATCGATGCGCTGTTCGCGTCGGCCACCGCCCGGATGGGACGCATCGACGTCCTGGTCAACAACGCCGGGTTGGGCGGACAGGCGCCGGTGGTCGACATGACCGACGAGGAGTGGGACCGCGTCCTGGATGTGACATTGACGTCGGTGTTTCGCGCCACCCGCGCGGCGCTGCGGTACTTCCGCGACGCGCCGCACGGCGGGGTGATCGTCAACAACGCCAGCGTTTTGGGCTGGCGCGCGCAGCACTCGCAGTCGCACTATGCGGCCGCCAAGGCCGGGGTGATGGCGCTGACCCGGTGCAGCGCAATCGAAGCCGCCGAGTACGACGTGCGGATCAATGCGGTGTCGCCGAGCATCGCGCGGCACAGATTTCTGGAGAAGACATCGTCGTCGGAATTGCTCGACCGGCTGTCGGCCGGCGAGGCCTTCGGACGTGCCGCCGAGCCGTGGGAGGTGGCGGCCACCATCGCATTCCTCGCCAGCGACTACTCGAGCTACCTCACCGGAGAGGTCATCTCGGTATCCAGCCAACACCCGTGAGCTGCGGTATCGCTGACTGGCGCGAACCCGCGACGTGTTTACAATTGTCGACCAACGCGGTTGATGCAGGTGGGAGGGTGCTGTGAGCGAAGGACCGGGTCACCGACCGTGGGGTGAGAACCCGACTCCCGCGAACACACCCGGCCAGCCTCCGGGTACGCCCTGGCAGTCCGACGCCGGCTGGCCGGAACAGTGGGGTCAGGGGGGCCAGGCAACCCCGTTCGAGCAGCCCGCATACGGGTCGTGGTCTTCGCCACCGCCGGTCACCGTCGCCAACTTCAACGGGCCGCACGGTAGCCCCGGTCACCGCAATCGCAAACCGTTGATCATCGGGCTGAGCGTGGCCGCCGTCGTGCTCGTCGTGATCGTCATCACCGTGATCGCCGTCAGCAGCGGCGGCGGATCGAGCAGCGCCGGTGATGCCGCCAAGGGCTATCTCGAGGCGCTTGCCCGCGGGGACGCGCAGGCCGCGCTGACGTACAGCACCGACCAGCCGGCGTCGAAAGAGCTTCTGACCGACGACATCCTCAAACGGCAGATCGCGCGGTGGCCGATCACCGACATCAAGATCCTCGACGACAATTCCGCCCGCGGCTTTGGTTTCGGTCAGGTGCATGTGTCGGCGAAATTCGGCGAGAACACCTCGGACGTGACCATGTCGATCAAGAAGGCGGGCAACGACTGGAAGCTCGACCACGCCGCGATCAAGGTGGACACCCTCAACGCGGGCATCGAGCAGGCGGCCGTCAAGACCGCGACGTTCTTCGGCAAGCCCGTCGGCACCGCACCGGTATATGTCTTTCCCGGTTGGGTGGACGTTGCCAGCAGCAACCCGAATCTGGCCGTCAACTTGAAAAAGCCCTTCCTGCTTGACAATCTGACGACATCGGGTGCGTACTTCAACGACCTGGAGTTCAAACTCAGCGACAGGGGGTTGTCGGCGACCAGCGCCGCGATATCGGCCGCGCTGGCGAATTGCGCGAACTCGACCCAACTGCGACCGGCCGACTGTCCCCAGCATGCCTTCGACTACGACCTGGTGGATGGGACCGCGGCCTGGGGCAGGCCGGACATCAGCGGCCTCAAGATCAACCTGTTCGACCCCTTCCGTCTCGAGGCGTCCTTCTCCGGGTCGGTCAACTTCCCCCTGACCGCCCAGACCCGATCGGGCGGCACCAAAACGAGCATGGTCAACGCGTTCGTGTCCGGCAACGCCGACGAGTCGCAGATCCCGCCGGCGGTCTCGCTGCGCTGACCCGATGACGGGCGGCGGGACGGAAACCGCACCTCGGTGGCCAAGCAAGCGCTTGGTTGATACTCTGATCGGGTGGACCGAGCGCCCGGTCAGGCCAACAGCCGTCGAGACGAGCTACTGGAGCTTGCCGCGACCATGTTCGCCGAGCGTGGGTTGCGTGCCACTACCGTCCGCGATATCGCCGACAGCGCCGGCATCCTGTCCGGCAGTCTGTATCACCACTTCTCCTCCAAAGAGGAGATGGTCGACGAGCTCTTGCGAAGTTTCCTGGACTGGTTGTTCGCGCGCTACCGCGAGATCGTGGACAGCGAGGCCAACCCCCTGGAGCGGCTCAAGGGATTGTTCATGGTGTCGTTCGAGGCGATCGAGCACCGGCATGCGCAGGTCGTCATCTACCAGGACGAGGCCCAGCGACTGTTGTCCCAGCCGCGGTTCTCCTACATCGAGGACATGAACCGCCAACAGCGCAAGATGTGGCTCGAGTTGCTCAATCAGGGCGTCGAGGAGGGCTG
>NZ_DASUHS010000125.1:0-3140 GCF_036273375.1 Mycobacterium sp.
GCGATCGATTGGACCGCGTCATCCATTGCGGCCCAAGGGTCTTCTCGGTCCTTGACCAGATCGGGCACGGTTGCCATGGTGTAGTCGTCCGGCTCGGCGTCGGCGAGCTCCTCCCACGTCAGTGGCATCGATACCGTCGCGATCGGGGTGCGCCGCACCGAATATGGCGACGCCATGGTGCGGTCCCGAGCGTTCTGGTTGAAGTCGATGAAAATGCGCTCGCCGCGTTCTTCCTTCCACCAGGACGTGGTGACGGCGTCGGGCGCGCGGCGCTCGACTTCGCGGGCCAGGGCGATGCCGGCGCGGCGCACCTCGATGAAGTCCCAGTCTGTGGCGATCCGCAGAAAGACGTGGATTCCGCGGCCACCCGAGGTCTTCGGGTATCCGGCCAGACCGAGTTCGTCGAGCAACGGCCGCAGCACGTCGACCGCAACGGTGCGCGCCTGCTCGAAGGCGACACCCGGTTGCGGATCCAGATCGATGCGCAGTTCGTCGGGATGGTCGGTATCCGGGCAGCGCACCTGCCACGGGTGCAAGGTGACCGTGCCCATCTGCGCCGCCCACACGACCGCTGCCGGATGGGTCACCTTCAGCGCGTCGGCCGTCCGCCCCGACGGAAAAGTCACCTGACACGTCTGCAAGTAGTCGGGGTGGTGCTGCGGGATCCGCTTCTGGTAGATCTCCTCGCCGTCGATGCCGTCCGGGAAACGCTGCAGATGGGTGGGCCGGTCGCGCAGCGCGTCGAGCATCGGACCGCCCGCGACGGCACGGTAGTAGTCCACCAGGTGTCGCTTGGTGCCCTTCGACCCCAGTTTGGGGAAATACACCTTGTCCGGATTAGTAAGGCGCACCGCGATGCCGTCGACGTCGAGCTCTTCTGCAGCAGCCATACCTCCGATTCCAGCACAATCAGGCTATGGACCTCCCTGTCATGCCGCCGGTATCGCCGATGTTGGCTAAATCGGTGCGCTCAATTCCCCCTGACGCGTCCTACGAGCCCAAGTGGGACGGCTTCAGGTCGATCTGTTTCCGCGACCGCGACCAGGTCGAGCTGGGCAGCCGCAACGAACGGCCGATGACGCGGTATTTCCCGGAGCTGGTCGCCGCGGTCAGGGCCGAGCTGCCGGACCGCTGTGTGATCGACGGCGAGATCGTCATCGCCACCGAGAACGGGCTGGATTTCGAGGCGCTGCAACAACGCATCCACCCGGCCGACTCGCGGGTGCAGATGCTCGCCAAGACCACGCCGGCGTCCTTCATCGCGTTCGATTTGCTCGCCCTCGGCGACGACGACTACACGCGACGCCCCTTCAGCGAACGGCGCGCCGCCCTGGCGGACGCCTTGGCGGACTCGGGGCCTTCGATCCATGTCACGCCGGCGACGACCGATCTGGACACCGCGCGGCGCTGGTTCGACGAATTCGAGGGCGCCGGCCTCGATGGCGTGATTGCCAAGCCGCTGGACATCACGTACCAACCGGACAAGCGGATCATGTTCAAGATCAAGCACGAGCGGACGGCCGACTGTGTGGTCGCCGGCTACCGGGTGCACAAGTCCGGCGCCGGCGCGATCGGTTCGCTGTTGCTCGGTCTCTATCAGGACGATGGCCAGCTCGCGTCGGTCGGGGTCATCGGCGCCTTTCCCATGGCCGAGCGGCGACGGCTGTTCGACGAACTACAACCGCTCGTCACCGATTTCGAGGATCACCCGTGGAATTGGGCCGCGCACGAAGCCGGCGAGCGGACTCCTCGCAAGAACGAATTCTCGCGCTGGAACGCAGGTAAGGACCTGTCGTTCGTACCGCTGCGGCCCGAGCGAGTGGTCGAGGTCCGCTACGACCACATGGAAGGCCGGCGGTTTCGTCATACCGCGCAGTTCAATCGGTGGCGCCCGGACCGCGAACCGCGCTCGTGTACCTATGAACAGCTCGAACAACCGGTGACGTTCAGCCTCAGCGAGATCGTGCCGGGGCTCGGTTCGGGCTAGGTCGGCGGTCGATTCCCGGCCGGACGGCGTCTGAGCCGGGATGTCGGCTTCGATTGTCACGATGCCTGTTGTCGCGCGTATCGCGAACGAATTTCTTGATACCCCAACCCGTTTGAGCTTTGATCCGGTGCTGGTGAGCTACCTAGTTGGTTGTCGGTGGTGGTTGCGGCTGGAAGGGTTCGTACCACCACCAGTCGGCGCGCTCACCGGTGGGCCCGGGACACGGCGTGACGGCGGGCGGGGGTTTAGTTGGTGGGCGCGCGAGCGATCCCGAGCGCAGTGGTCGCCCGGAGCTGTCGGTGACGCCGAGATCGTCGGCGGGTCCGGCGATGGCGATGACGCCCTGGTGGTGCAACCGGTGGTGATAAGGGCATACCAACACCAGGTTGGCCAATTCGGTCAGACCGCCGTCCTCCCAGTGCCGGATGTGGTGTGCGTGCAGACCGCGGGTGGCCCCACAACCCGGAACCACGCACGCGGGATGGCGGTGCTCGAGCGCGCGGCGCAGCCGTCGGTTGATCACCCGCGTCGCACGGCCCGCACCGATGACCTCGCCGTCACGTTCGAACCACACTTCACACGTGGCATCACAGGTCAGGTATCGACGTTCGGCGTCGGTGAGCAGCGGACCCAGATGCAGCGCCGCGACGGGCTGCTGAGCGTCGACGTGCACCACTACCGTGGTCTGATGCCCGTGTGGCCGGCGGGCCGCCTCGGCGTCCCATCCGGCCTCGACCAGACGCATAAACGCCTCGCCAGTGCTCGGCAACGGCGGCGCCTGATCGCTGGCGCCCTCGCCATTGCTGCGATCGTGCTTCCACTCCGCGATCAGCGCATCACGATGCGACGCCAGCGCCGCGTCGAACTTCGCCGCATCCAGGTGTGGAAGTGTGATACGCCAACAGGTGAACTCCTCGCCGGAGGTCATGGTGATCGAGCGCTGCGGTTCAGGCCGAGAATCGGGTTCGGGTCGCGGTTCCAGCTTGACCGCCGTACGCAGCTGGTTAACCGTCGCGACCTCGGCCAGCTGCGCGTAGTGCTCATCAGACCCCTCCCCGGCCCGCGCCGCGATGACGCCAACCTGATCGAGCGACAGTCGGCCCTCCCGCATGCCTAGGGCGCAACGAGGAAACGCCTCGAGCCGGCGCGCGAC